>CAXTFM010000093.1:9703-13199 GCA_964243435.1 uncultured Beijerinckiaceae bacterium | reverse complement strand
CCGTCGCGCTGCAGCGGCTTGAGGTTGTGCGCCAGCGCCGAGCGGTCGAGCAGCAGCGTCGCCGCCAGCTCGCCCATGCTCGGCCGGCCCGCCCGCGCCACCGCCGCCAGGATGGATCGCTGCGTGCCGCGCAGGCCGCAGGGCGCCAGGGCGGCGTCGTAGAGCTGCGACACGCGTCGCGTCGCCTTGCGCAGCGCCGTGCCGTTGCAGCGCTCCGGCGACGGGCCGTCGCCCTCGGACCAGTGCTCGCCTGTCATCCTCGCGGTCCTCGCGCATCCCGTGTTGACGGTTGCTAGCAGATAGGTGCATGACGAAGATAGTTGCATATGCCAATATTATTGGCGGCAGGCTTGGTGGAGCTTTCATGCGCATCCTGGTGGTCGGGGCGGGGTCGACGGGCGGCTATCTTGGGGCGCGCCTCGCGCAGGCCGGCCGCGACGTCACCTTCCTGGTTCGCCCGGGCCGAGCGGCGCAGCTCCGCGCCGACGGGCTGCGGGTGGTCAGCCCGCACGGCGACGTCCACCTCGCGCCACGCCTCGCCCTCGCTGGCGCGCTCCCCGGAGCCTTCGACGTCGTGCTGCTGACGGTGAAGGCAATGGCGCTGGAGCAGGCGATCGCCGACATGGCGCCGGCGGTCGGGCCCGGCACCGCCATCTTGCCGGTGCTGAACGGCATGCGCCACATGGACCTGCTGCGCGAGCGCTTCAGCGGCGGGGCGCTCGCCGGCTGCGCCTTCAAGATCGCCACGATCGTGGACGCGGACGGCCGCATCGTGCAGCTCACGCCCCTGCAGGACTTCGCCTACGGCGAACTGAACGGCGCCGCGACCGCGCGGATGGCCGCGATTGATGCGGCGTTCCGGGTCGCAAACGTCGGCGCGCGGCTGTCGCCGGACATCACGGGGGAGATGTGGCGCAAGTGGGTGCTGCTGGCATCGGTCGGCGCGATCACCTGCCTGATGCGCGGCCACGTCGGGCAGGTCCTGGCGGCGCCGGGCGGCGAGGCTGTCGTGGGCGGGGTCGTAGCCGAGGTGGTCGCCGTGGTGGCGGCCGAGGGGCATCCGCCCAGCGAGGACTTCGTGGCCGCCACGCTGACGCAGCTCACCGACACCTCGTCCACCCAGACCTCCTCCATGTTCCGCGACCTCAGCGCGGGCCGGCCGGTCGAGGCGGACCAGATCCTGGGCGACCTGCTCGAGCGGGGCCGGCGCGCCGGGCTGGCGACACCGCTGCTCGCGGCGGCCACGGCGCATCTCGGTGTCTACGCCCGGCAGGTCGCGGCGTGAGCGCGCAGGAGGTCGCCGCGCCGGCGAGCGAGGCGCCCGGAGCACGGGTGCCGGCAGATCAGGGGGTAGCCCGGTCGCCCGTCACCGGGGCGGCAAGGCGCTCGCGCCGCGAGCAGCTGCTGCATGGGCCCGTCCTGCCGACACTGCTGCGGCTGTCCTGGCCCAACGTGCTGGTGATGCTGGCCCAGGCCTCGACCGGCCTGATCGAGACCTTCTGGGTCAGCCGGCTCGGCACGGCGGCGCTCGCCGGCATGGCGCTGGTGTTCCCCGCCGTGATGCTGATGCAAATGATGTCGGCCGGCGCGATCGGCGGCGGCATCGCGTCGGCCATCGCCCGCGCGCTCGGCGCCGGGCGGCGCGAGGAGGCTGACGCGCTGGTGCTCCACGCGCTCGTGGTGTCCTTCGTGCTCGGCGCCGGCTTCTCCGTCCTGGCGCTCGGCTTCGGTCGCCCGCTCTACCGCGCCCTCGGCGGCGATGGCTTGGAGCTCGACGCGGCCCTCACCTATTCAAATGTCGTGTTCGCCGGCATGGCGCTGCTTTGGGTCACGAACGGCCTCGCCAGCATTGTCCGCGGCACGGGCAACATGCTGGTGCCCGCGCTCGTCAACAGCGTCGGCGCCGCCCTGCTGGTGCCGCTCTCGCCGCTGCTCATCTTCGGCGTCGGCCCGTTCCCCCGGCTCGGCGTCGCCGGCGGCGCCGCGGCGCTGCTGCTGTACTACGCCGGCAGCGCCGCCTTTCTCGGCTGGTACGTGCTGTCGAACCGTAACGCGGCGCGGCTACGGCGCGGCCGCCTGCACTGGGCGCCGTTCCGCGAGATCCTGCGCGTCGGCGCAGTCGCAGCACTGACCTCGCTCCAGACCAACCTCACCGTGGCGATCACCACCGCGCTGGTCGGCTACCGCTTCGGCGCCGCCGAGGTGGCCGGCTACGGCACCGGCGCCCGACTCGAATACCTGCTGACGCCTCTCGTTTTCGGCATCGGCGGCACGCTGGTCGCCATGGTCGGCATGAGCGTCGGCGCGGGATCGCGCGATCGGGCGCTGCGTGCCGCCTTTGCCGGGGCGGGCGCCGCCTTCGCCGTCACGGAGGCGATAGGGCTTGCCGCCGCGGTCTGGCCGATGAGCTGGCTACGCCTGTTTGGGGACGATCCGGCGATGCTTGCCGCGGGCGCCGCCTACCTCCGCGTGGTCGGACCCTTCTACGGGCTCTACGGCCTCGGCCTGGCCCTGTACTTTGCTTCGCAGGGCGCGGGGCGGCTACTGTGGCCGCTGCTCGCCGGGCTGGTGCGCCTGCTGATCGCCACCGGCGGCGGCTGGGCCGCGCTGCGCCTCACCGGCTCGCAGGCGTGGCTCTACGCCATGCTGGCCGCGGGCCTGCTCGCCTACGGCCTGACCATCCCCGCCGCCATCCTGGCCGGCGCCTGGGGCTTCCGCCCCACCGGTCGCGGGCGGCCGTGACCGACGGATCGCCCTCGGGACGCATTGCAATGGAGCACCTCGTGAACAAAGGCGACCTGAGCAAAGGCGACCTGGGGAGCGCGCCCGCTTCCGCCCTGCGGCGATGGTTCGGCCGCGCCCTGGCGATCGCCATCGGCGCGATGGCGCTCTCGTCGGCGCCGCTCGCCGCGGGCGAGCCTCCGCGGGCCGGGCCGCCCGCCGCGCCTGCCATTGCCCAGTCCGACGTGGTCTACGACGGATACCATCTCCGCGATGGGGAGTCGCTGCAGCGGCTGAGGCTGCACTACGCCACGATCGGCACTCCGCATCGCGCCAAGGATGGCCGCGTCGACAACGCCGTGCTCGTGCTACACTGGACGGGCAACAGCGGCGCCTCGTTGCTGACCCCGGAGTACATGGAGGCGCTTTACGCCCCCGGCGCGCCGCTCGACGCGCGACGCTACTACATCATCATCCCCGACGACCTGGGCCACGGCCGCTCGTCCAAGCCGAGCGACGGCCTGCGCGCCCGCTTCCCGCACTATGGCTACGGTGACCTCGTGGACCTCCAGCACAGGCTGGTCACGGAAACGCTCGGCGTCGCGCATCTGCGCGCGGTCGTGGGCCTGTCCATGGGAGGGATGAACGCTTGGCAGTGGGCGGAGGCTTGGCCCGACGCCGTGGACGGCATCATGCCCGTGGTCTCGCTGCCCGTCCGCGTGAGCGGGCGCAACCTCCTTTGGCGCAGCATCGTCGTCGACGGCATCCGCAGCGA
>CAXTFM010000093.1:0-9603 GCA_964243435.1 uncultured Beijerinckiaceae bacterium | reverse complement strand
TGAGCGGGCGCAACCTCCTTTGGCGCAGCATCGTCGTCGACGGCATCCGCAGCGATCCGGCGTGGCGGGGTGGCGACTACACCGAGGAACCGCCGGCCTACCGGGAGGGCTACCGGGTGCTGCGCATGATGATCGACGGCGTGCCCCACCAGCAGGCCACGCTCGGCGACCTGCCGGGGGTGAGCCGCTTCCTGGCCGGCGTGGATGCGATGACGGCGACGGGCGACGCCAACGACCTCCTGTACGCGCTGGAGTCGTCGCGCGACTACGACCCGGAGGGCGGCCTGCCGGGGATCAGGGCCAAGGTGTACGCCTTGAACTTCTCGGACGACGAGTTCAACCCCGATGCGCTCGGCATCCTGGAGAGCCGCATCAGGTCGGTGCCCGGCGCCCGCTACGCCGTCCAGGCGGGCTCGCCCGCGAGCTACGGCCACCTGACCATGGCGCACCCTTTGCTCTGGGCGGCCCACGTCCGCACCTTCATGGACGGCCTCAACGGCACCGCCGCCCCGGACGGGCCGGCGCCGGCCGCCTCACGCTGATAGGCCATCAGCGCCGGCAAAGCGGCGGCTGGCACCCGGTGACGACCGAACGCGTGGACCCGCTTCCTGCGCATGCCCGTCAGATCAGCTCCCGCATGCCCCTGAACGGGGGCATGCCGAACGGCGTGACCAGGACGGCAAGCAGCCAGATCACGGGGCCGCTGACCGTGGGCACGTTGAGCTGGATGATCCCCGACGTCATCTGCAGGAAGGTGAAGCTCAGGTCGCAAAAGCCGACCAGCACCGTTCCCATGAGGTAGGCGAGCCACGAGGCGCGGCGCCAGATCAGCCAGGCGACGAGCAGGCCGAGCGCCCCGTATCCGGCGACGTCGTAGCAGAAGTTCAAGATCAGGTTGGCGTGGACGTGCGCGGTGACCGGGTCGCTCGGGAACCGGAAGGCGTCAAAGGGCGCCTTGGCGCCACCAATGAAGAAGCGCCACTGGTCCTGGGCGGGGCTGGCGAGGTAGAGCCGCGTACCTTCATAGCCCACCCACAGGTGGAGCACGCCCCAGAGCGCGAACAGCGCCGCGCCGATCTTGCCGGCGAGCGCGAGAGTAGGCCGCTCGCCGAGCGGCACAGTGCGAGCAATATCAGTCACGGTCCATCTCCTGTTGGTGCTGGTTCCGCGTTCAGGCCCGCCACGCGGCGAGCATCTCGGCGGCAAAGTCGGCGTAGGGGCGGGGCGGGCGACCCAGCACGTCGGTCATCTCGGCGACATCGTGCGGGCTGGCCGCCATGCCGTCGGCGACGAAGCGGTCCAGCATGAGCCGCAGGTCCATCGCCGCCCAGCTCGGCCCGAAGCCGCGCATCTTCGCTTCGAACGGCGCCGTGTCGTCGCCGCCGTAGCGGATCGGCCTGCCGAGCAGCCCGGACCAGGTCTGGGCGTTACCTTCGCCCGTCAGCGGCTCGGGGCCGACCACGTTGACGATGCGGTGCGGCAGCGGCTCGGCCGCGCGCTCGCGCTCCAGCAGGGCGAGCGCGGCGACCTCCGCCACGTCCCGCGCGTCCACCATCGATACGCCCCTCGACCCGATCGGGAAGGGGTAGGTGCCGCCCTCGAGCAGCGCCTGCCTGAACCAGGCGTCGTTCTGCATGAAGCAGTTCGGCCGCAGCACCGTGGCGGGGATGTCGAGCTGCTCGATCATCAGCTCGGCCGTGTGCTTGGCGGTGAAGTGCGGAACGGTGGTGAAGGCCTCGCTCTGAAACACGGAGAAGTAAACCAGCCGCTCGATGCCGGCCTCGCGCGCCAGGTTGAGGGTGAGCAGCGTCTGAGTCAGCTCCTCGGCCGTGACGGCGCTCAGCATGAAAAGCGTGCTGGCCGGCGCTAGCGCGGCGCGCACCGCGTCGACATCCAGTAGGTCGCCCTTGATCGGCATCACGCCGGCGGGGAACTTGGCCTTGCCGGGATCGCGGGTGAGCGCGTGGACTTGAACGTCCTCGCGCGCGATCCGTGCAAGCAGGTGGGATCCAATCGTGCCGGTCCCGCCGGTCACCAGAATGGTCATGCTGAGGCTCCTGTCGAAGAACCAGCCGCGCCGGTTCGTGCCGTTGACAGCGAGATGGGTCCTGCTGGAGGAGAGTTGAGCAGCGCATCCGGGACGCCTCGTCCCGCTCATGGAACGATCGTGAACCTCGACGCCCTGTCCGACTTCGTGCTGGTCGCCACCCACGGCGGCGTCACCCCCGCGGCGCGCGCCAGCAAGCGGCCAAAGGCCAGCCTGTCGCGCCGGGTCATGGAATTGGAGGCCGACCTCGGCGTGCGCCTTTTCGAGCGCGGCTCGCGCTCCGTCCGGCTCACGGAGGAGGGTGAGCTGCTGCTCGCCCGCACCGCGGGCCCGCTCGGTGAGATCGCGGAGGCGGGCGAGCTGCTGCGCGACGGGCGCGCGCAACCGCGCGGGCGCCTTCGCGTCAACGTGCCCGCGGTGTTCGGGCAGGTGTTGCTCGGCCGCCTCGCGGCCGGCTTCGCCCTGGCCTACCCCGAGGTGCGGCTGGACGTGACCATGGAGGATCGCGCTGTGGACCTCGTGGCGGAGGGCTACGACGTTGTGGTCCGTCTAAACCCGAAGCCCGACTCCTCCCTGGTCGGACGCTGCTTCGTCCGCGACCGATTGGTGATCGTGGCGGCTCCCTCATTGCCAATGCCTGTCAGCGGAGATGGTGAGGCGACCGTCCCTGTAGTGGTCAGGACGGCGATGTCGAGCGGCGACGCGTGGCGGATCCCCGGGCCGGACGGCACCGCCGTGAAAACGCGGACGTTGCTGGAGCTGCCCACCCTGCCCACCGTGCGTGATGCGGTGCTGACCGGCATCGGCGCGGCGCGGCTGCCCCGAGCGCTGGTGGCCGACGACCTCGCGGCGGGGCGCCTCGTCTCGTGGGGCGTGGCGTCCGAGCGCTCGGCCGAGCTATGGGCGCTGCACGCCTCGCGCCGCCTGCCCAGCGCCAAGGTGAAGGCATTCCTGCGCCATCTCGATGAGGCCTTTCCCGACGAGTGGCTCTGACCGCCGCGGTTGCCCCATGACCTCGTCGGCAGCTCACGCGATGTCTGCTCTGGAGGAACGCAGTAGGTGGCTTGAATGACCATACTGGGCGCCACGTCGACACGACCGAGGCTGCTCGATAGCGGCGACGCCGTGCACCCGCCCGACCCGATCCATCGAAAGGCGCAGGCAAAGGTACGAGATCCCGTGTCGGCAACCGTGCTATCGCGCGGTCACGCGCAGTCACATCCGTGGGCGTGAGAGGGGACGTGAGACGGTGCACAGACCTGCCTTGTTCCTGGCCGCCGCAGCCGTCACACTGAGCTTCCCGCTGCTTCCAGCCTCATCCAAGGATCTCAACGGGAGCATGCGGGGCGGCGGACGCTCCGCCGAGTTCCTTGATCAGATCAACAGGGCGTCGCTCGTCATGTTGAGCGAGCGAGGACTCGTGACATCCCCGGTGGCGACGAGGATCGCCAACGGCATCAATCAGGTCATCGGCACGGAGAGCGCCTCGAGCGTCGAGCGTTCCGCCGACTACCTCGACTTTGAGCCCAAGCTGCTCGCCGTTGTCGGTCAGGACGGCTCGCGCCTCCACATCGGGCGCAGCCGCCAGGACATGGGCGCCACGATCGCGCGCATGTCGCTGCGCGACGGCCTGATCAAGGAGTATGACGCGCTGCTCGGCGCGCGCGAAAAGCTGCTCGCCAGAGCCGACCAGAGCAAGCAGACCGTCATCCCGGCGTACACGCACGGGGTGCAGGCCCAGCCGACGACGTTCGCGCACTACCTGCTCGCGTGGGAGTACGCGTTCGCCCGCGACGGCGAGCGCCTGCGCGCGGCCTATGGGCGCGTCAACGAGAGCCCGCTCGGGGCCGCCGCGCTTGGCACCTCAAGCTTCCCGATCGACCGGAAGCGGCTCGCCGAGCTGCTCGGCTTCCAGGGCTTGGTGGAGAACTCCTACGACGCCAACCACGTCGCCTCCGTCGACAGCGGCCTCGAGGTCGCCAGCGCGCTGGAGATCTCGGCCATCCAACTTGGCCAGTTGGCGCAGGACATCCACGCCCAATACGCGTCGCCGACACCGTGGCTGCTGCTCGCGGAAGGCAAGCTGACCGGGGTCAGCAGCATCATGCCCCAGAAGAGAAATCCCGCCGCCATCGAGCAGCTCCGGGCGCAGAGCAGCATCATGGTCGGCGACATGCAGACCGTGTTCCTCCTCGCCCACAACAATCGCACGGGCATGTTCGACTACCGCGGCTACGACCCCGTCCCGAGCGAGCGGCCGCTGGAGGTCTACGGCCTGCTCCAGCAGGTGATCGACAGCCTGGTGATCGACAAGAATCGCGCCCTGGCCGAGGTGAACGCCGACTACTCGACCACGACCGAGATCGCGGACGCCCTGTCCAGGGAAGCGAACGTGCCCTTCCGCATTGGCCATCACTACGCGTCCGCGCTCACCAACTACGGCCGAGCGCGGGACCTGAGGCTGCAGGACATCCCGTACGCGGATGCCGCGCGCATCTACAAGGACGATACCAAACAGGACCTCCCGCTGAGCGAGGCCGCCTTCAAGGAGGCGATCAGTGCCGAGCACATGGTGAGCGGCAGCAAGGGCGTCGGTGGCCCGCAGCTCGCCGAGGTTGCGCGGATGATTGCCGAAGAGCGTGCTTCGTTGAAGGCGGACGGTGATTGGGCGCGAGCCGAAAGGAACCGTCTAGCTGGAGCCGACTCCTCCCTCAACCAAGCCTTCTCGGCGCTAGCGGGCAGTGGTGGCGATGCCGCAAGCGGGCGTTAGTTCGGCCTCGATGGTGATCGCGTCCGGCGCTAGCGGCTAGGCTTCGAGTCGACCTCCGCTTCCGGGTGTGCGAGCGAGCTATCGGGAGGATGAGCAGGGGCGCGAAGCGGCCTGTCAATGAGGGGCGACCGAGCATCTTTGCTTCGTTCCGATATTTCGTGGTCCTCTCGCCGTCAGTTCGCTGACACAGCAGGTTGTGCCTGTCGCGCTCCCGCATTCTGGCGCGACCAGCTCGATGCTCGCCTTGAGCCCGCTTGACAAGCCAGTCCGGCTCTGGAAACGTTTCCAAAAAGACGGCTGCGGACGTATCATCTCGCTGCTGGATCGGTTGCCGTCGGAGGGAAGCCCATGTCGACGACGTTGCTGTCCGACGCGCCGCCTTCCACCACCGAGCTGCGCAAGGCAGTGATCGGCGCCATCATCGGGACAGCGATCGAGTGGTACGACTACTACCTCTTCGCGACCGCTGCGGCGACAATCCTCAACAGGCTGTTCTTCCCGCAGTACAACCCGCTCGTTGGCACGCTGCTCGCCTACGCCACGTTCGCCATCGGCTTCTTCGTGCGCCCGCTCGGCAGCATCCTCTTCGGACGTTTGGGCGATCGCATCGGTCGCAAGAACACGCTGCTCATCACGCTGGTGCTCATGGGCGGCGCCACGACGCTGATGGGCCTGTTGCCGACCTACGCGCAGGTCGGTCTCTGGGCTCCGGTTCTGCTGATCGTGCTGAGGGCGGTGCAGGGCCTCGGCTCGGGCGCCGAGTATGCGGGCGCGGTCCTCATGGTCATCGAGAACGCCCCGGCCGGGCGTCGCGGCCTCTACGGTTCGATGCCCTACATCGGCGTTGCGCTCGGCCTTCTTCTCTCGCTCGGTACCTTTACGCTGTCCTCGTCACTGGTGACCGGCGCGTCGTTCGAAGCCTGGGGTTGGCGTATCCCGTTCCTTCTCAGCCTGATCGCCGTCGTGGTCGGCCTCGTGCTGCGCTCCACGCTGCACGAGACCCCGGTCTTCGAGCAGCTCGCCGAGCGCAAAAAGGCGCATGCGCCCGTGAGCGAGGTGTTTCGCAACTATCGTCGGCCGCTGTTCTGCGCCTGGGGGGCTCGCCTCGGCGACGGCTCGCTGGCGTACTTCTACGAATCATTCGTCATCGTCTACGCGACGCGGCACCTCGGCCTCGACAAGAACCAGATCCTGCCTGCACTGATGGTCTGCACCTGCGCACAATTCGCCACGGTGCCCTTCTTTGGCTGGGTTTCGGACAAGGTCGGCCGCAAGCCGGTCTACATGCTCGGTGGCCTGCTGTCCGGCGTGCTCGTGTTCCCGTTCTTCGGCCTGATGGCGACGAAATCGATGCCGCTGATTTACCTCGGGCTTCTCGTCGTCTCCGCCGGTGCCAAGACGATGATGACGGCCGCGCAAGGGCCGTGGCTGACCGAGATGTTCCCGGCCCCCATCCGCTACACCGGCTTCGCGCTCGCCCGCGAGGTGACATCGCCCATCGCGGGCGGCCTGGCGCCGATCATCGCGACGGCGCTTCTTGCCTACAACAACTCGCCGGTGCTGGTTGGCCTCTATGTGATGGCACTCGGGCTGACGACCGCCGTGTCCGTTTGGCTGGGGCCGGAAACGCGGGGTCGTGACCTTGCAGCGACAGCCTACGGCGACCCTTGAGCCGCCTTCTGATCCGAGCGTATGTCGAACCAGGTCGCCATGATCTCCGGTTCCGGCATCTCGCCGTCGATACGCGCCAGGAACGCGCGGGCTGCCGCACGACCCATCCCGTCGGTGTCGCGCACCACCGTCGGGATCGGTGGTCGGTGGAAGCGACCGAGTGGGATGTCGTCGCAGCAGACCAACGCGATGTCGTGCCCGACAGCGACACCGCGGACCTGTGCGGCCTCGATCGCCCCTTCCAGCAGTTGGTTGCCACCAAGAACGATGGCTGTCGGCGGGGCGTGACCATCGAGTAGGCGCCCGGTCGCCTCAAACCCTCGCTGCGCAGAAAGCGGGCCGAACGCCGATCCAAAAGGCGTCACCCCTCCGGCCGCGTGAGCGTCGGAGTAGGCGCGCAGGCGTTCGCGGGCCGGGCGCATGTTTGGGCCAGCGACGAGCGCGACGCGACGATGGCCTGCTGCAAGAAGGTGGCGCGTCGCAGCGGCCACCCCGGCGTAATGATCCGACAGGACGTAACTCGCGTCGGGGACGCCCGGAAGCTCACGGTCGATGGCCACGATTGGCACACCCGCCCCGGCGAGCGCCTCGATTGTTTCGGTGTCGTGCTCGGACGCCGGCAAGACGATGAGACCGTCGACCTGCCGACGGAGAAGCAGACCGATGCGCTGCGCGTCGATCTCCGGGCGCCCGCCCGAGTTCGTCAGCAGAACCGAATAGCCCGCCTCGCTCAACACCGCTTCGGCTCCGCTGACGATCGCAGCGAGCAGGGGATTCGTGATGTCGGAAATGACAAAGCCGACCGTCCGCGTCGCGCGGCTGCGAAGGCTTTGGGCGAGCAGATTCGGTTGATAGCCGAGGCTTTCGACGGCCTCGCGCACCCGGCGCAGCATCTCGGGGCTGACTGATCCCTTCCCGGACAGGACGCGCGACACCGAGCCGATCCCAACACCGGCGCGCTCGGCCACTGCGGTGATGCTGACGCGCTTCGCGTCCGATGGACGCCATGTCTCGTCCAAGCAACGCTCCTCTCGTCGGCGGTGCGCCAAGGTGGCCTAGCTTGACGGCGTACGAGCCTGAGCGCTAGCTGGAAACGTTTCCAGGCTGCTGCTTGGTGGGTACGGCGAAGCGGGAAAAGGAGAACGCATGAAGATCACGAAGATCGAGCCGCTGCACGTCGGCCAGTTCATGTACGCTCGCGTCGAAACCGACGAGGGCATCACGGGCGTCGGCGAGGCTGGCATCTGGGGCCACATCCGCACGGCCGGCACCGCCATCGAGCGCTTCGCCGAGTACCTGGTCGGCAAGTCGCCCTTCCCGATCGAGCACCACTGGAACGTGATGCACCGCTTCAGCTACTTCCAAGGCCTTGCGATCAACTCCGCCATCTCGGCCATCGACATCGCGCTTTGGGACATCAAGGGCAAGGCGCTCGGCGTGCCGATCTACGAGCTGCTCGGGGGCGCGGCGCGCACCAAGGCGCGGATCTACGGTCACATCTACGAGGACTCGATCGAGAAGGTGCTGGAAGAGTGCCAGCGCAAGATGGAGGCCGGGTTCAACGCCTTCGGCCACATCAACCCGTTCCTTGACGAGGGCGACGACAAGGTCTGGTTCAAGACGCACATCCGGAAGATGCGCGACGCCATCGACAACGTGCATCGCATGCGCGAGGTCGTGGGGGATCGCGTCGACCTCCTCGTCGAGTTGCACCGCCGCCTCACCGTCCCGGAAGCGATCACCTTTACGAACGGCATCGAGGACACGACGCCGATGTTCGTCGAGGATCCGATGCGCCCGGACGGGCCGGACGCCATGGCGCGCATCGCCGAGAAGATCCGCGTGCCGATCGCGACGGGCGAGCGCTTTTGCACCATCCACGAGTTCGAGACCATTCTGGCGCGCAACGCTTGCGAATACGCCCGCGTCGATGTTTGCACCTGCGGTGGGATCACCGGCGCCAAGAAGGTTGCCGCCATGGCGGAAGCTCGCCACGTGCAAGTGGTGCCGCACAACCCGCTTTCGCCCATCGGGCTCGCGGCCTGCTTGCAGGTTGCGGCCGCAATCCCGAACTTCGCCATCCAGGAATTCGCCACCGGCTTCGAGGCGGGCACTTTTACCTCCACCATGAAGCATCTGGGCCACGACGTGGTCGATGCCGTACCTGCAGTCGTGGACGGCTTCGTCGACATTCCGACCGGGGCCGGGCTCGGCATGACCCTGCTGCCCGACGCGCAAAAGATCCGGCCGCCTCTCGTCAAGCCGATCGCGATGCGTCCGCACCGTGATGGCTTCGTCGTCGACCAGTGATGCGGATTGAAGGCACCGGGGCGGCAAGCCGCTGACCGCGGAAGGTCGATGAGGCAGCGAGGCGAAACCGCCACTCCCGCTCTGATGAAAGGCACGACATGCAAACGCGAATGCTGGGCGGGACGAGCCTCGCCGTCTCCGCCCTGACCTTCGGCTGCGGCGCCGTCGGGGGCTTGATGATCCGCGGCGATGAGCGCGAGCAACGCGAAGCCATCGCGCGGGCGCTCGATGCCGGCGTGCGCTACTTCGACACCGCTGCGCTCTACGGCGACGGCCGCTCGGAGGAGACCCTTGGGCGCCTGCTGCCGTCGGGCGCGCACGAGGCGGCGGTCGGCACAAAGGTGCGGCTAACGCCGGACGCGGTGGCGGCGGCCGGCGGCGTGGCGGGCGCCGTCCGCGCCGCGCTGAACGCGAGCTTACGGCGGCTCAATCGCGACGACGTCGACCTTTACCAGCTCCACAACACCGTCGACGATACCGGCGAGGGGCTTGCCCTGCCGGTGGACAGGATCGTGAACGAGGTGCTCCCGGCCTTCCTGGCCCTCAAACGGGAGGGCAAGGCACGCCACATCGGCTTCACCGCGCTTGGCAACGCTGCCGACATCGAGCGCCTTGCCGCCGCGGGCGGCTTCGACGTCGCGCAGGTGCCCTACAACCTGCTCAACCCCTCCGCCGCGCGCGATGCTGCAAACTGCGAATCCGCGCGCCTGCTGCGGCCAGACCGCAGCGCCGGCCTCGGCACGATCGGCATCCGGCTGCTGGCCGGCGGCGCGCTCGGCGGGGCCGATGAGCGCCATCCGTCCGC
>CAXTFM010000092.1:0-13374 GCA_964243435.1 uncultured Beijerinckiaceae bacterium | reverse complement strand
GGCGGCAATGTCATCGTCAGCTCCGTCTTCGGGCAGGGCTCGACCTTCACCGTGACCTTGCCTGCAAACGTCACGTTGAAGCGTGAAGGTGAGCGGCTGCTCGACGAGGTCGCCTGACGCAGACGCTGCCGGGGCGCCGCGGAGGCCGGAGCGCGTCACGATCACGGGCAAGCGCCTGTAACGTCGCCCATGCCCCGTAATGTCGTTGAGCCCTTCCACAGGGCGCACCACTTGCCGAGGCCGGCCCGGTCGTCCTTGGTCACGCGTCGCCTCGCCCGTCGTTTGAACGCCTGATCGCCTTTCCAAACGCCGGCTCTTGAGGTGCGTCGCGGGCCGGAACCACGCGTGATACGGCGGATTCATTCAACATGCTGAATCCATCCAATCCCATCACGCCGGTCTCTTCGACCGCGCGGTCGAAGACGGTAGCGCGGCGCGCGCCGTGGGCGCCGACCGATGAACTGCGCACCAAGGCGCTGGAGGTGCACCGACGTCTCGGCGAGGAATTTGGATTGCCGATCCCCTATTTTCACAACCTCGATCCCTTGAGCGAACTTGTCTCCTCGCTCCTGTCGCACCGAACCCGCAACGCGGAATCAGGTCGCGCCTTTAAGGCCTTGCGGCACCGCTACCCGGACTGGGCCGAGGTGATCGACGCCGACGTCGCCGAGATCGAGACGCTGATCCACGGCGTGACCTGGCCCGAAGCCAAGGCGCCGCGCATTCGGCAGGTGCTGCGCGACGTGCGCGACCGTCACGGCGCGCTTGACCTCGATTTCCTGGCCGACATGGAGCCGGAGGCGGCGCGGTCTTGGCTCGCCGCCATCCCCGGCGTCGGGCCGAAGACCAGCGCGGCCGTGCTGTCCTTCTCCACGTTGCGCATGCCGGCGCTACCTGTCGACAGTCATCACCACCGCGTCGCGCAGCGGCTGGGCCTCATCGGTCCCAAGGTCGATGTCGGACCGGCACATGACGCCCTGCGAGCATTGCTGCCCGCCGACTACACCGCACAGGACCTTTACGACGACCACGAGCTGCTGATGCTGCATGGGCAGAAGACCTGCCATTTTCGTGTCCCCGCCTGCGGCCGGTGTCGATTGCTCGACCAGTGTGTCGCCCGCGGTTCCTGATTGCGTGGCGGTGCCGATCAACCCGCGGGCAGCTGTGCTTGGCAGGCTCGATCGTCAGCTCAAGAGGTGGGCCCGTTCGAAAGCGTGTCGCGGCACGCTTGAGGCCTGCCCGTCGAACATCAGCTCGGCCAGCACAGCACCGGCCGCCTCCGCCCGTGCATCAACGCCGCCGTGAGCTGGCCCAGATGGACCTGCGCCGTATCGGCGGACGAGCCGGGACACCCGTCGACGCTCACGCCTTCGCCGAGACAACTCGATCTTGCGACACGCGTTTTTTCAGCCGCAGCCGCATCCTGATCGGTGACAAGCCGGCGAGCAGTGTGCGGGCGCGACCCCGACGTTTGCAAGATCCTGTTCACGACGGCGATCGTGTTGGGTGAAACGCGGCGCGGAGCCGAGGAGAAGAAACAGCGCTTGAACGACGTCACCATCGTCAATCTCGATGCCAAGCTCGCCTACATGTCGGTCTTCAGCGGCATCGCCTTCTCGCGGTTCGACCTCGACGCGCCCTTGGGCAAAGTGAAAACCAACGCGTCGCGCTCGCTCATCGCCAACTTCACCACGGGTACCGCCAAAACGACGTTGCGCGAGATAGCGTCCGACACGCGCAGCGGCGGCATCGACTTCGCCGGCAACCCGGACGGCGTCGCGGCGGAAATGGACGAGGTCATGCGCCGCGTCGGCGGCGACTGCTTCCTCATCACCGACACTCCGACGCGGCGAACGATGGCGGAGATCACGGAAATCCTTGCGCCGGCGCTGCAACGACGCGGCCTCTCGCACACGCGCTACGACGGCCTGCTTTTCCGCGACAAGCTGCTCCCTTTTTGAACGCCCGATGCGAACCCCGACGCGCGGCGACCAAGACGCGTGACCGATCAACGGAGCTGACCCGATGTCCCGCCTGTCCATTCCTGCAGCCGCGCTGTTCGTCCTTGCCGTACCCGCGAGCGCCCTCGCTGGGTGCGGCTTGACAGCGATGGCAGCCAAGTTCCCGTTCCTCAAAGGAAGGTCGGTGCGCATCACGTAGGTTGGGGAGAACCCGCTCTCTTCCTTCCGCGATCCTCAGGACTTCGATGTGCTGACGGGCTTGGACGTCGATCTCGCCAAGGCGACCTTCGCCTGCCTTGGCGTGAAGACGCAGTCGAGGATCGAGAAGTGTTCCGGGCTGCTGCCCTCGGTGATTACCGGGCGGGCCGATCTCATGTGGAACAACCTGTACTAAACGCCGCCATATGCCGAACAGGTCAACTTCGTCACCTATCTGCTGGCCTCCACCGGCGGGCTGGTAAAGGCCGGCAGCCCCCAGCGCATCGCCGGACTTGCCGATGCCTGCGGCCTGCACGGCCGGGGGGCTCGGCACGGTGGCGGAACGGCTGCTGCGCAAGACGAGCGACGACTGCACGGCCGCCGGCAAGCCGGCGCTCGACATCGTCACCAATCCGGACAAGCCGAGCGGCATGCGCCTCGTCCAGACCGGGCGAGCTGACCTGATGCTGACCGACGGCGGCTTCTCCGGCAACGTTGCCAAGACGAACGCGGCCGACTTCGCCCTCGCCGGTACGATCAGGACCGATTTCAAGGTCGGATCAGGAATCGCCAAGACCGAACCGGAGCTGCGCGAGGGTATCGCGGCGGCGCTCCAGCAGTTGCAGGCCGACGCTGCCGTTGCGGCGCTGATGGCGTAATACGGCGTGCAGCCCTCGCTCATGCTGCCGGTCGAGAGCTTCACGAAATAGGCGCCGGCCGCGGCTTCCCCCGTGACACCCGCGCCCGTGGCCAAGATGCTGCACTACCTCGCCTCGACGTTCCTGCTCCAGGGAGCGTGCTTTCGATGGAGATCGCCGCGCTAGCCGGCGGCGTGCCGCCCAACGACGGCGTCTACGGCCTGGCCGAGATCGTGCTCCCGGAGGGTTCGGTGGTGAACGCCCGCGCCCTAGCGCTGGTGGTCGCGGCCAACACGGAAACATCGAACCGCGTGGTGAATCTGCTCCCCGCGTCCCAAGCAAAAACTTATCCGGACCACGTCGCGGGCGGCAGCTACGGGTCGGCCTTCGTGTACAGGCCCACCGAACCGCCGATGGCACCAGCGGTCAGCAAAGCCACATGGGCAACACCATGAACCTGCCGATTGAGGCGATGGAACTCGCCGTGCCGGTCCGCTTCCTCCTCTACGGGCTCGACCGCGGCAGCGGCGGCGCCGGAGGCAGGCGGGGCGGCGACGGCGTCGCGAAAAGCTTCGTATGCCTCGCCGACGACGTCATCGCGTCCTTGCTCGGCGAGCGCACGGTGTCTCCGGCACATGGTGTCGCCGGAGGTGGCGCCGGCGCGACAGCACGCTTCACGCTGGTGCGGGCGGGAGGAGGCGACCCATCGCTCGGCGCCAAGAGCGGGCCGCATCGGCTGCGCCGTGGCGACCGGCTCCACATGGTCACGGCAGGCGGTGGTGGCTGGGGCGGCTCCAGGGAGGACGGACATGGTTGACACACGACGCGCGAAGCCGAGATCCGCATGATCGAGGCGTTCGCGCCCGCCGCCGCGGCCGACCTCGCGACGCTCGATCCCGACCTGTTCGTGTTCGGCTGTACCGCGGGCGGCTCGCTGTTCGGCCTCGACTACGACCGCTCGGCCTGCGCCGAGCTTGGCGCCATTGCCGGCTGCCCGGCTCAGGGCGCCATCTCGGCCGTGTCGGACGCCCTCGCCCGCGCGGGGACGGCGCACCGCGGTGATCAAGCCCTACAACGAGGACCTGGCGCGGGCGGTCGCTGGCGCGCTCGATCAGGAAAGGCGCCACCGTCGCCGCCTCCGTATGGGCATCACGGTGAATGTCGACCTCGCCGCCCCAACCCCGGCGGACATCGTCGCCTTCGTGCGCGACCGTCTCGCGGGGGCGGCGCTCGACCTCCTGTTCGTGTCCTGCACGAACTTCCGCGCATTGAAAGCGAGGCAAGCCCTGGCCGACGCGTTCGCGGTGCCGGTGGTAACGAGCAACAGCGACGCCGTGGAGGCGATCCGGCGCTATGGAACCCGCTCGCGGCTGACCAGCTCGACGGCGGCAAGGGCGGCGTCAAATTCGTGTTCGAACGACAGCATTTCTAGGCAGGATTTCTGCTCATAGCGGACCATCGCCTGCGGCAGGCTGAGCGGGCATCGTCCGCTTTCAGTACAGTGCAAAGAACAGCCTACAGCCGTTATAGGCGCAGAGCAGAACAACTTAAGCTTCCCGGCCAAGGCGGTTTCTTCGAGTGGCTGGAGTCCGGTCATTGAACGCGAGGCTTGGGTGGTGTGAACTCGAGCCGCAGCACGCGCTCCGCCAGCGCCGTCGGCGTTTCTGCAAAGAGGCCGAGCTGGTTGTCAACGGCCAGGGCAGCGAGGCCGTGGGCCAGCGACCAGCTGCGTAGCGTCCACGCCTCGGCCAGCTCCGGCGGTGCCAGGATCGCGAGCCGGTCGGCAAGCAGCCTAAAGGAGCGCTGCGCCGCCGCGGCGAGGTCGCCCGATTTCGTCACCGCGCCCGCGCCGAACATTAGGCGGAACAGCGCCGGCTCGGCACAGGCGAAAGCAACATAGGCGACACCCTGCCCGATGACGGCTTCCACTGGATCGGGGCTCTGGTCGGCCTCAAGCTGGACAGCCGCGAGGCGTTCGAAGCCGACCGTCGCGACCGCGGCGAGCAGGGCCTCCTTGTCGCGGAAGTGCCGGTAGGGGGCCATGGCGGACACGCCGGCGCGGCGCGCCGCCTCGCGCAGGCTGAGTGAGGCGTGGTCGCCTCCCTCGCTCAGAACGGCGAGACCCGCCTCAACCAGCGCCGTGCGCAAGGATCCATGGTGATAGGCGGCTTTATCCCAGCGCAGTGTTGACAGCGTAAGCACCTCACCTATGTTTACGGCGTAATCCAGTGAGCCAGCCGGGACTGACATGCAAGCGCAGCGCAGTAGCAAGGTATCGCAGCGCACCTCCGTCGACCTGTCGGCCTACCCCGATCTCGTCGTCGTCTACCTCGGCTACCGTGTCTCGACGTGGCGCGGGCTCAAGGCGCTGCTGGATATCGGACGCGGCCTGCGAGCGATCCAGGCGGAACGGCCCGATGGGCTGCTCGCGCACGAGAACATCCTGTTCGGCCTGAACCACATCGGCATGCGCCAGTACTGGCGCGACCTCGACAGTCTGGAGGCCTTCACCCGCTCAAATCCGCACAAGAACTGGTGGCGTCAGTTCGGGCGCGACCCCGGCGGAGCCGGTTTCTGGCACGAAACCTACCGCCGCGCGGGCGGCATGGAGGCGATCTACCTCGACATGCCCCCGATTGGCCTGGCATCCTTTGCCGCCGCGCGACCGCCCGTCGGCCCATTCATGACCTCGCGCGAACGCCTCGCCGCCTGAGTACGTCGTTCCTTCTTGCCGGTACGTTGGCCTATGGTCTTTTCGCAGCCAGGCTGGTCGTCACGGGGCTTTTCATGCTCATGCCGGGCTGTGTCATGCGCGACAGCCTGTCGGGTCAACGAAAGGCAAGGCTGTCGGCCGGATGAAAGGGTTTGCGGCCAAGCTTCGCTGGGCGGTGATCGGTCTGGCAGACGTCCGGTTGCGGAGGCGATCACCAAGCATCTGCACGACGACCATGGGCGCGACATCGCCTCTGATGGCCAGGCACAATGTTTGGCGTCTACGCCTTCCCCGAAAGGAAGTCGAAAGCCGACAGGGCGTGCACGCTCGCAACGGCCCCAAGGTCATCAACAAGGGCATGCTCGTCCGCGCCACCCATGTTGTGCGGTGTCGGCCCGTACACGACGGTCGGCATGCCGACCGGCCGGAACAGGCGTGCATCGGAACCACCGACGCGCATGTTCACGGCGATCGGTCGGCCGAGCACCTCGCGGGCGGCCGCGGCCACCCTGCGGACGATCTCGGCGCCAGGGGGCGTATAACTCGGTTCGACGCGGCGCTGGACCGTCCACGACACGCCGTCGACGCCCGACAGGACGCGCGCGAGATGCGCCTCGGCGTCGGCCGTCGCCACGCCGACCGGCAGGCGGATGTCGACGCCGGCGCGAGCCGCGGCTGGGACGAGGTTCATGGAAGTGCCGCCGCTGATCGCGCCGACGTTGACCGTCACGCGCAGCAGCGTGTCGGACTCGCCCGGGCCGTTGAGGGCTTCCGACACCGGCTTGGCAGCGGCAATCGCGCGCGTAACCTCGTCCGGTGAGGGCACGGGAAGGTCGCGCAGCGCCGATACGGCATCGAGCGCCGCCCGCAGGCGGTCGATGGCGTTGCGGCCGAGATGGACGTGCGCGCCGTGGGCGGGATGGCCCGTCGCGGCGATCTCGACCCACAGGAAGCCCTTCTCGCCGAAGCGCAGCACGCTCGGCGAGCCCGCGTCGCCGATGAGGACGGCATCCCCGGTCGCGTGCGGCACATGATCGATCAGCCACTGCGTCCCGAGCCGCCCCATGCTCTCCTCGTCGCCCCCGAGCGTGAGTACCGCCTCGCCCGCCCAGGCATCGCGATGCTCCGCCAGCAGTCCCAGGGCGACCATCGAGGCAGCGATGCCGCCCTTCATGTCGGCCGCGCCGCGACCATAGAGGCACCCGTCGCGCACGACCCCGCCGAACGGGTCCACCGTCCAGGGGAGGTCCTCGTTGACGGGATAGGTGTCGAGGTGGCCGTTGAATACCAGCCGGCGTCCCGGCCGCGTGCCTGTCACACGCGCGACAAGGTTGACGACGCCTTCGCCGGTTTCGTGACGTGACAGCTCGATGTCTGGCACGAGGCGACGCAGCTCTCCCTCTGCGACCACCGCGACGGCGCCCGTGGCGAGGGGCGGGTTGGGCGAGGGCGCCGCGATCAGCGCCTGCGCGACCGCGACCACCTCGTCGCGACGACGCTCGACCGAGCGGATCAACGAGCGACGAACGGCATCGTCAGCGGGCGGCAAGGCGGCGCTCCCAGATCCGGATCGACTGCGCGAGCGGCCAGCAGATGAAGAAATACACCACGGCGATGACCGTGAAGATTTCCAGCGGCCGGAAGGTCGAGGACGACAGCTCCATCCCGCGCCGGGTGATCTCGGGCACGGAGATCACGGCGGCAAGCGACGAATATTTGATGAGCTGGACAAAGTTGGCGGCGAGCGGCGGCAAGGTCACGCGCAATGCCTGGGGCAGGACGATGCGCAGGAAGGTCGCCGTCGGCGACAAGCCCAGCACCTGTGCCGCCTCGCGCTGCCCCTTGGGCACGGATTGAATGCCGGCGCGGTAGATTTCGGCGATGAAGGCCGAGGAGTAGAGCGTCAGGCCGATGATGCAGGCCGTGAAGGCGTCGATGCTGATGTCGAAGACGATCGGCAGCACGTAGTACACCCACAGGAGCTGAACCAGAATGGGGGTGTTGCGGACGATTTCGCCGATGGCATAGCTGAGCCAACGGACGGGCCGTAGCGGCGACATGTCGGCGAGCGCGAGGACGAGCCCGACCACGACGGAAGCGATCAGCGTCACCGCCGAGATCAGCAGGGTCTGGCTAAGCCCGGACAGGAGGAAGGGCATGTTGGCCCAGACGACGTCCCAGCGGAACCGGTAGTGCGGCATGGTCGAACCCCTTCCCGCCGGCTAGGGTGCCACGATCGGACCGAGGTTGTTGCGTTGCGCGGCGGCGGCAAGGCGCCCATCCCGCTTGATCGTGGCCACGAACAGGTTGAGGTAGTTGAGCCAAACCTGATCGCCGGGTGTCACGGCGTAGGCGAAGGGCGTCGCGATGAGCTTGGTCGACGGCTCGATCGTCGCCGCCCAGTCGAACTCGGCCGTAACCTTCTGGGCCGTCGGATAGTCCACGATCTCGACGTCGACGTGCCGGGCCATCAGTTCCTGCTCGCGCGTGGCCGGGGGCGCGATGGAGACCACTTTGGCCTGCTTGAGGTAGGCCTGCATGAAGGGCTCGATGTAGGAGCCGAGCTGCACCGCGACCTTGTGATCGGGCTTGTCGATGTCGGCCCAGCTCGCGATCGGACCACCCTTGCGCGCGACCGCGTAGATGCCCGTCTGGAGGTAGGGTGTCGTGAACTCCACGGCCTGCGCGCGTTTCAGCGTGACGCCGATGCCGAACATGCCGACGTCGCACTTGTTGGCCTGGAGGTCGGCGATGAAGGTGCCGAAGCTCGTTTCGACGTACTGGACCTGAGCGCCGAGATCCTTGGCCAGTTCCTGCGACAGGTCGATGTCGATCCCGGTCAGCTTGTTGGAGGCGGGGTCGCGGTAGGTGATCGCGTAATAGCCGGGAAAGATGCAGACCCGCAGCGTGTGGGACCTCGTCACCTCGAAGAGATGGGATTGCGTTTGCTGCGCTCTCGCGGGCACCACGAACACCAGGGCAGTGGTGAGCGCCGCCGCGGCTGCAAAGGTACGCATCGTTGATCTCCGTCAGTCTTCCAGGCGTTGAAGGAAGCGCTTCGCGCGTTCAGTCCGCGGGGCGGTGAAGAAGGCGGCTGGCGCGGCCTCCTCCACGATCTCGCCTTCGTCCATGAACACCACGCGATGAGCGACGCGCCGTGCGAAGCCCATTTCGTGCGTCGCCACCATCATGGTCATGCCATCCTCGGCGAGAGCGCGCATGACCTGGAGCACCTCGTGGCGCAGTTCCGGGTCGAGTGCCGAGGTGGGCTCGTCGAAGAGCAGGACGCGGGGTGTCATGGCGAGCGCGCGAGCGATCGCGACCCGTTGCTGCTGGCCGCCCGACAGGCGCCCGGGATAGGCGCCCTTGCGGGCGGACAGGCCGACCTTGGCGAGCAACGCATCCGCCGCCGCTAGCGCCTCGTGCTTCGCGGTCCCGCGCACCCGCATTGGCGCCTCGGCGACATTCTCCAGCGCCGTCATGTGCGGCCATAGGTTGAACTGTTGGAACACCATGCCGATCTCGGCGCGCACCGCGCGGGCGGCTCGGCTCATGTCGCGATCGGGCGCGGCGGCGGCAATGGTTCGTCCATCCAGTGAAACCGTACCCTCGCTCGGCGTCTCGAGCAGCGCCATGCAGCGCAGAAGCGTGGTCTTGCCCGATCCGCTTGGGCCGACGACGCACACCACCTCGGCTTCCGCGATCGAGAGGCTGATGCCTTTCAGCACGCGGTTCGCGGCGAAGTTCTTGCCCAGGTGGGTGGCTGCGATGACCGAGCGCGACATCTTTGTCCTGTCTACACCAAGGCATAAGCAAAGCTGATGCCAGCAGTACAGGGGAGAAGGGGCGTGCGGATTCGATCGTGCTTGCTTCCTGACCTGATAGTCATAAATTGAATGAATGGATCATCGGCAGCTCCAGATCTTTGACGCCGTCATGACCGCGCCCTCCGCCACGGAGGCGGCGCGTCGGCTGGGGGTGACGCAGCCGGCGGTGAGCACCGCCATGAGCAAGCTGGAGCGCGACGTGGGCTTCGCCCTGTTCCGGATGGAAGGGCGCCGTCTCGTTCCCTCCGCCGAGGCGCACCTGCTTCATCGCGAAGCGGCGCAGGTGCTCGCCGACTTCCGCCGCCTCAAGGACGCCGTGGCCGGCATCTCGGCCGGACGAGCGGGGCGCCTGACGATCGCGTCCCATCCGAGCCCCGGCCTCGCGTGGCTGCCTTTGGTGGGCGCGAACTTCCAACGGACCCGGCCGGAGGTCCGGCTGCGCTTTCTCACGCGCTCGTCCAACGACGTGCGCGACCTCGCCGCCGTGTCGGCCTTCGATCTCGGCATAGCGGAGGCGCCCTTCCCGCAGCCCGACCTCGTCGTGCGCCGATACAGCTTTCCCCGCGTCGTGGTGCTGCCGGAGGTGCACCCGCTCGCCGCTGAAGCCGTGTTGACGCCTCAACTCCTCAATGATCAAGCGCTGATCGCAACGGTTCAGTCGGCGTGGAGCTGGGAGGTGGTGGCGCGCGCCTTCGAGGCAGCCGGCGCGTACTGCCGCATCGTCGCGGAATGCGAGTTCGCGATGATCGCGATCAACATGGTTGCAGCCGGCATGGGCCTATGCTTCGCCGACGTGCTGACGGTTCGCAGCGCGCTCCCGCCCGGTCTCACCTTGCGGCCGTTCCGGCCCAGCCTTTCCTACGACGTGGCGCTGCTGCGTCCGGCACGCGGGCCTTTGACACGGCTTGCCAACGCCTTCGCCGCCGAACTCGACGCCTTCGTCGCGCCGCACCTGATCGAGGCTCCCCATGTTTGACCTGCCCTCCTTCCTCGGCTCGGTCGCGGCCGACCGCCAGCTTTGGCCCGACTTCCTCAGCCTGTGCGACTTCGGCGGACGCCTTGCCGGATCGGCCGGCGAAAAGGCCGCGCTCGACTGGACGGCCGGGCGCCTCGCCGCGTTCGGCGCGGGCCGGTTGCGGCGCGAGCCCGTCCTGTACAAGGGCTGGACATGCCAAACGGCACGGTTGACCGATTTGAGGACCGGGCGCGACCTCGACGTCGTGCCGCTGCTCGCCGCCGCCGCGACGCCGCCGGACGGGCTCACCCTTGACGTCGTCGATTGCGGGCGGGGCACCCCGGAGGAAATCGCCGCCGCAAACGTAAGCGGCCGCGCGGCGCTGGTGCGCCACGAATACCCGTTTTCGTCGGGGACGATCCACCGACGCCGCAAGCTTGCCGCCGCCATCGAGGCAGGTGCGGCAGCCTTCCTGATCGCGCAGCCCGAGCCCGGCATCGGTCCGGTCGCCGGCTCGGCCGGCACCGCGTCGGCAGGCCGGATGATCCCCGCGCTCGGTATCGCGGCGGAAGCGGCGGGCACCATCGCCGCGCCGGGTGGCAGGGTGCAACTCGAACTGGACGCCTGGGACGAGCCCGACGCCTTGACGGAAACCCTGGTGCTCGACCTGCCCGGGGCCGGGCCGGACCGCGTGGTGCTGAGCGCGCACCTTGACGGCCATGCCTTGGCGGAAAGCGCGCTCGACAACGCCACCGGTCTCGCTGCCGCCATGGCGTTGGCCCGCGCCGCCGCGCCCCACGTCGGCGGCATGCCGCGCGGCCTCACGCTTTGCGTTTTCAGCGCCGAGGAATGGGCCCTGGCCGGCTCGAAGATCTGGCTGGACGGGCTGCCCGAGGCAGAGCGTGGCCGCCTCGCCTTCAATCTCAACCTCGACTCGATTGCCGGGTCGAGCAGGCTGACGGCGCTCACCTCCGGTTTCGACCGCCTCGGTGCGTTCGTGCGCGATGCGGTCGAGGCGGCTGGATTGGTGGTCGGCATCCACCAGCCGCTCATGCCTAATTCCGACCACGCCAACTTCGCCGCCCACGGTATCCCAGCCCTACGCCTGCTGGCCGGCTTCGACGCGCCTGACAGCCGCTTGCGGCACCTGCTCACCCGCGCCGACACCCGCCTGCTGGCAAATCCAGGTGAGCTGAAGCTTGCGGCGCTCACCGCTGCCTCCATCCTCTGGGCGGCACTCGAGGCCGACGACGACGCAATCAGGGGATTGAAGCGCCGTCACGATTGAGGTCAGTCAAGCCTACGCGCAGCTTACATGCTGCTGCGACCTGGGCGCGGCTGCTTTACAGGCTTGGCCCTGCAGCGACTGCATCGCTGCAGGGCCAAGCGCGAGAAACATCGTCGGCCGTGAGTCCGGCAGATGTGGCCGGGTGGATGTTTGCTTCGGTGACGGCGTCAGACGCTGGGCTGGGCTCATCGGCCATGATCGGCGCACGTTGGTATCCGATGGACACGAGGGCGATGTGCGACGGACCCCTGCAGGGCAATCGGGCCGGCAGAGTAGGTGCGGCTTAGCTCGGCCGGACCGGCCGAGATCGTGGGCCGGCAAGCCTCACGCCAGGGTCGCGAGGAAAGATGCGGATCGTACGTTGACGGAGCGGTGCGCATGCGGATGTCAGCCGATCAGCACAGGAGGGCGGCGGACGCTTACCGGAAGAGGGCGGTAACGGAGCCGAGGCAGGCGCGGCACTTCCTGGATTGCGCGCAAGAGCAGGACGAGCTGGAACGTTCCGCAGCGCTGCGCGAGAGCTTGGGCCAGATGCCGGTGCTGCCGCAACCACCGGGTTGGATACCACGTCGAGCGCCAGCATCTTGAACGCCGGATACACGCCGTCGAGGTAAACTGCCCGAGATCAGTAGCGTGAGCCTCGCTCCAGTCGTGCAAGAAAGCGACCGGTCCGCGTGTTTCAGCCGAGCAAGCCGGCGATGACGGCGCAACCTGCCTCATTCACGGCGGTGCGTGGCGCCTCTGCCGGCGGCGAGGAGCCGTAAGGCCACAAGCCACACCCAAAACGCGCCGCCGACGACGGCGATGAATGCGCCGCTGATGACATCGCCGTCGCGCTACAGCGGCCCGAGGCTCACCCGTTGCAACCCGGCGAGCGACGCCGAGCACACGACGACGTGGGTGACGATCGTGCTCGCGGCGAAGGCCGCCGCCATGACCGTCAGAAAGCCCACGCTGTAGCGGGAAGCGGCGAAGAAGGCGGGCAGGCCCTCGATCATCGGCGACGAGCGGAGCAGGATCAGCAACCCCGCCTGTAGGCCCAGCCGGTATCGATGATCGTGCAACGGCGCGCTGATCGCCATGTCGGCGGCGGTGGCGTGCGCCGTCGCGCCCTCGTGGTCGTGCCAGCGCAAGTGAGGGAGGCCGCGGCCATGCCGGTGCATGTGATGGGCGGCCACGGGCAAGTCCTTCAGGGGCACGTAGAAACGGTCCCGGTGAACGTCGCCGTGGTACTCATGGCCGTGATGATCGTGGTGGGTCACATGATCTTGGCTCTTGCCGTGCCGATAGCCATGGTGATGCCGGCTGCGATGAAGGTGCCCGAGGCGGGTGCGGCGCAGCTCCCGCGACGACCCGACCGCGATCCATTGGCCGAGCGCGACAAGGGCTAAGCTGGCGACCGTATCGACCGCGTGCCCGGATCGCCCGCCCAGCTAAGCTCCGGCGTACCAGATCACGGCGCCAAGGATCAGCGTCGTGGTGGTGTGACCGATGCCGGCCGCGAGCGCCGCCCTTGACGCGTCCCACCGTGTCCAGCCCCGCTGCCGGGCGATGACGACGATCGGCACCCATTGATCCGGGCCAAGGGTGTTTAGGACGCCGACCACGGCGAGGATGAGAAGGGTGGCTTGTGAGGTCATGCAGGGATCACACTCAGGTGATCTGCCGCAGGCTACGTGCAGTCTGCGTCCGCACATCGTCGCAAGGGAGCGCTCTGTCGACAACAAGAGCACGACGTTCCAGCATCGTGACAACTCCCATGGAGAACTGCTCGATGCCGTTGCAGGAGGGCAG
>CAXTFM010000091.1:0-13419 GCA_964243435.1 uncultured Beijerinckiaceae bacterium | reverse complement strand
GCGACAACGCGCAGCTGATGAACATCTGCCAGCGCATCGTCAGCCAGGTCGGCCGGCGCGTCGACGAGGCGTCGCCGATCTGCGACGCCCGCCTCGCCGACGGCTCCCGCGTCAACGTCATCGCGCCGCCGCTGTCCATCGACGGGCCGACGCTGACCATCCGCAAGTTCCGCAAGGACAAACTGACGCTTGACCAGCTCATCCGCTTCGGCGCCATCTCGCCCGACGGCGGCGACGTCCTCAAGGTGATCGGCAAGGTGCGCTGCAACGTGCTGATCTCGGGCGGCACCGGCTCGGGCAAGACGACGCTGTTGAACTGCCTCACCAACTACATCGAGCACGACGAGCGCGTCGTCACCTGCGAGGACGCGGCCGAACTGCAGCTCCAGCAGCCCCACGTGGTACGGCTCGAAACCCGGCCGGCGAACCTGGAGGGCTCGGGCGCGGTCACCATGCGCGACCTCGTCAAGAACTGCCTGCGCATGCGGCCCGAGCGCATCATCGTCGGCGAGGTGCGCGGCCCCGAGGCCTTCGACCTGCTCCAGGCGATGAACACCGGCCACGACGGCTCGATGGGCACGCTGCACGCGAACTCGCCGCGCGAAGCGCTGAGCCGCCTCGAATCCATGATCACCATGGGCGGCTTCTCGCTGCCCTCGAAGACGATCCGCGAGATGATCGTGTCCTCCGTCGACGTGATCATCCAGGCGGCGCGCCTGCGCGACGGCTCGCGGCGCATCACCCACGTCACGGAGGTGATGGGGCTGGAGGGCGACGTCGTCATCACCCAGGACCTCCTGCTCTACGACGTCACCGGCGAGGACGCGGCCGGGCGCCTCACCGGCAGGCATCGCTCGACCGGGATCGGCCGGCCGCGCTGCTGGGAGCGGGCGCGGTACTACGGCGAAGAGAAGCGCCTCGCCGCCGCCCTCGACGCCGCCGAAGTCAAGGTCGATTCCTGAGGCACAGGCCCGGAGCGCGCAAAGGTGGACGTCCATCAACTCCTCATACCCGGAATGACGGCGCTCGCGGTGGGCGGCGCCTTCTATGTCGTGGCCTATCCCTACCTGTCCGGCGACGCGCAGGCCGACAAGCGCAAGGCCGCGCTCCAGTCCCGCTCGGCGCTGAACGGCGCCGCGATGCGCAGCACCGACGTCGCCAAGCGCCGCAAGCAGGTCGCCGACAGCCTCAAGGAGATCGACGCCCGCGCCAGGACCAAGAAGGTCACCTTTGAAACCAGGATGGCGCGGGCCGGGCTCACGTGGAGCCGGCCGAAGTTCACCGTGGTTTCCGTGCTGCTCGGCGTGGCGGGCGCGGTGCTGGCCTACCTCGTCGGCGACAGCCTGCTCATCGCCGGCGCGATGGCGGTCGTCTGCGGCTTCGGCATGCCGGCCTGGTTTGTCGGCTACCTGCGCAAGCGTCGCTTGAACAGGTTCCTCCGCGAGTTCCCCGGTGCGGTCGACATCATCGTGCGCGGCATCAAGGCCGGCATACCGCTCGGCGACTGCATGCGCGCCATCGCCGCCGAGGCGTCCGAGCCGATCAAGTCCGAGTTCCGCGCCATCGTGGAAGCACAGGCGCTCGGCCTTTCCATCGCCGAGGCGGTGGAACGGATGATCGAGCGGGTGCCGCTGCCCGAGGCCAACTTCTTCGCCATCGTGATCAGCATCCAGCAGAAGGCGGGCGGCAACCTGTCGGAAGCCTTGATGAACCTGTCCAACGTGCTGCGCGACCGCAAGAAGATGCGGGGCAAGGTCAAGGCCATGTCCAGCGAGGCCAAGGCGTCGGCCGGCATCATCGGCGCCCTGCCGCCCCTCGTCGGGAGCGCCGTCTGGTTCACCAGCCCCGGTTACATTTCGCTGCTGTTCACGACCTCGACCGGCCACATGGTGCTCGGCGCCTGCGCCTGCTGGATGAGCCTGGGCATCTTCATCATGAAGAAGATGATCAGCTTCGACATCTGACCTCCCGCACTCGCACCGGCGCTCGGGCGACGAAGCCTCGGCGTCAAGGACGAAGTCCATGCTTGCCCACGTCTTCGAACCGCGCACGCTGGCCGCCATCCTGGTTGGCATCGCCACCGTGGCGAGCGTGATCACCCTCGCCCTGCCGCTCCTCGCGACCGACCGGCTCGGCAAGCGCATGAAGGTCGTCGCGTCCGAACGCGAACGCATCCGCAAGCGCGAGCGCGAGCGCTTGAACGCACCCAAGGCCAGCCTGCGCGCCGCGCCGAAGGCCTACATGAAGCGCATCGTCGACCGTTTCAGCCTGTCGCGCTGGCTCGGCACCGAACAGGCCAAGGCGCAGATGGCGAGCGCGGGCTTTCGTGGGGCGCAGGCGGAAACGGCGTTCCTGTTCTTCCGGCTGGTGGCGCCGATCCTCGCAATGCTCGTCAGCGCGTTCTACCTTTTCGTCGTCACCGACCTCGACTGGCCGGGCACGGTCAAGGCGATGGTCGTGCTCGCCTGCACCTACGGCGGCGTCAAGGCGCCGGAAATCTACGTCAGGAACACCATCTCCAAGCGCCACAAGTCGATCGGACGCGCATTTCCCGACGCCATGGACCTGCTGCTGATCTGCATCGAGTCCGGCATGTCGATCGAGCAGGCCTTCCGCAAGGTCGGCCAGGAGATCGGGCTGCAATCGGTCCCGCTCGCGGAGGAGCTGACCTTGACGACGGCGGAGCTGTCCTACCTGTCGGAGCGGCGCACGGCGTACCAGAACTTCGCAGCACGCGTCGCCATCGAGGCGGTGAAGCAGATGTCCACCGTACTCATCCAGGCCGAACGCTACGGTACCCCGCTCGGCCACGCACTGCGCGTGCTCGGCCAGGAAAGCCGCGACCAGCGCCTGCTCGCCGCCGAGCAGAAGGCCGCCGCCCTGCCGCCGAAGCTCACCGTGCCGATGATCGTGTTCTTCCTGCCGGTGCTGTTCGCCGTCATCATCACGCCGGCCGTCATCCAGATCTCGGCCTCGATGAACTGAGCGCGCGGACCGCTCATTGCAAAGTATCGACCGCCGCCGTCCGCGTGCTGGGCTCGCCGGACCGCGTCGCCGTGCCGGCACGGCGTCGTTGCGTCCGCGGCGCGGCCATCGCGCCGGCCGTCCCGGACCAGGTGTCGGACTGCGCAATCATGCGCTTGAGCGATTGCACGTTCTCCGCCGCCTCGATGGGCTGGAGGTCGCGGCGCGACACCTCCTCGGCGGCGGCGGATTTGCCTTCGAGCGACAGCACGAGGGCGAGGTTCTGGCGCACCCGCGCATCGGCGCCGGGCTGCGCCGCCGCGTGACGCAAGGTATCCTCCGCCATCGGCATGCGCCGTTCCAACGCGTAAGACAGGCCGAGGTTGGACAGGACCTCGGGCTGGTCGGGGACGATCCTCAGGGCCGCCGCATAGTAGGCCTGCGCCCGGTCGTGGGCACCCATCTGATCGGCGACGGATCCTTGCGCGGAGAGGATCGTCCAGTTCGGGTGGTCGGGCGTGTGGCTGCGTTCCAGCACGTCGGCCGCTTCCTGCAGCCTGCCGGCGTCGGCGAGCGCCTTGCCGTAGGCGCCGAGAACGACGAGGTCGTTGGGATTCTTGGCGGCGATGCGCTGCAGCACCGCGACCGCCTCCGCTTGGCGCGACAGACCCCGCAGCGCGGCTGCGTAGCGCAGTGCGACCGCCTTGTCGTCGGGATCCGCGGCGCTTCGCGCGCCCACTTCCTGCGCGTAGGCGCGCAAACGAGCGGGGTCGGAAGCCGGCGGCGGGGGCGGCGGAGCGCTGGCCGCAAGGCCTGCCACGCTTTCCGAGCCAGGCAGGGAACAGCCGCCGCCAGCCAGCGTCGCCGCGAGGACGGCGGCAAGGGTGAGGGAAAAGGAGAGGCGGTGTGCCATGCTGGACTCGCGGATGCCGGGCTTGTCAGGCCCGACCCGAGCAATAAAAGGTTAACGCTAACGAACGCTTAAACGGCGTGCCGTTTCGGAGCACGGCTGGGCGCCGCATCACATGGAAACGTCGGAACGTTCGATGGCGCGGGACCGGATCGATGACGCGAGCGTGCCGGCGACACCGAATCACGGAGTGATGCCGCGCTCGCTGGACGACAGGCTGCGCGTCCTCGGCCCGGTCGCGGCGACCTTCGCCGGCGCCTGCGGCTTCACGGCGGAGGCGGGCCTGGTGCACTTGGTCCCTGCACCCGATGGACGCATCGCCGCCGTGCTGTTCGGCGTTGCGACCGCGCCGCCCGACTCCTACCTTCCCGGCAAGCTCGCCACGACGCTGTCGAAAGGTGACTACGCGCTGGTCGACGGCTTCGCCGACCCGCTGCTCGCGGCCATCGCCTTCGCGCGCGCCGGCTACCGCTTCACCCGCTTCCGGCCGGCGACGGACGCATGCCCCTCCTGCGCACGCCACCGGGGGTCGATGCGGACGAGGTCGCGCTCGTCGCCGGGGCCGTCGCCTTCGGGCGCGACCTCATCAACCGCCCGGCAAACGACCTCGGGCCGGCGGCGCTCGAAGCGGCGATCCGCGGCCTTGCCGCCGCCCATGGCGCCCGGTGCTGCACCACCATCGACGAGGCGTCGCGCGACCGCATCCCGATGATCCACGCCGTCGGCCGTGTCGCCGCGGAAGCGCCTCGTCGAACTCGTGTGGATGCGCCAAACGCGCCCCGTGTCACCCTGGTCGGCAGGGGCGTCTGCTTCGACACCGGCGGCCTCGACATCAAGCCGAGTTCCGCCATGCTGCCGATGAAGAAGGACATGGGCGGCGCGGCAAGCGCGCTGGCGCTTGCCGCCATGGTGATGGGCGCAAGCTTGCCGGCGCGGCTGCGCGTGCTCGTGCCGTTGGTCGAGAACGCGATCGCTGGCAACGCCTTCCGCCTGGGCGACATGCTGGCGAGCCGCAAGGGCATCAGCATCGAGATCGGCGACACCGACGCCGAAGGACGCCTCGTCCTCGCCGACGCTCTCGCCCTCGCCGACGAGGAGGCACCCGACCTGCTGCTCGACTTCGCGACGCTGACCGGGGCGGCCCGTGTCGCGCTCGGTCCGGACCTGCCGCCGTTCTGCACCGACGACGAGGCCTTTGCGGATCGCATCGTTCACGCCGCAGCAACCACCCATGATCCATGCTGGCGCATGCCGCTTTGGACACCCTACGACAGATTGCTGAAAAGCAGGGTCGCCGACCTCAACAACGTAACGGGTGGTTCCTTCGCAGGGTCGATCACGGCGGCGCTGTTCCTCCGCCGCTTCGTCGAGCGCGCGCGGGCGTGGGCGCATTTCGACCTGTACGGTTGGAACCCGACGACGCGGCCGGGACGGCCCGAAGGCGGCGAGGTGCAGGTGGCGCACGCCTTGTACGAAGTGCTGCGTCAGCGTTACGCCACTGCCGGACGAGGTGCGGCATGACCAACGGTGACGACTTTGATCCTCGTCTGACGCCGGCGCGGCCGGACCTCGCCGCCGCGGCGCTGCGCGGTCGCGTGACGGCCGCGCGCTTCGTCGAGGGACGCCGCCATCAGGTCACAAGCGAGGTCGCCGACGTGAAGCGGCTACCGCGCGCCGACGCGGCGGTGGACACGCAACTCCTGCACGGGGACGTCGTCGAGGTCTTCGACGAGGCGGAGGGTTGGTGCTGGGTGCAGGCGGTTGGTGACGGCTATGTCGGCTACGTCGCAGCAGACGCCCTCACGGACGTCCTCCGCCAGCCGACGCATCGCGTGGCGGTCAACAGAACCTTCGTATATCCGGCACCCGACATGAAGCGTCCGGTCGCCGCCGCCTTGCCACGCGAAGCGCGCGTCACGGTGAAGAATTACGCCGGCGCGTTCGCGACGCTTGCCGATGGCGGCTTCGTCATCGCCGACCATCTCGGCCGTCTCGATCAGCACGCGGCCGATTTCGTCGCCGTCGCCGAAACCTACCTCGGCGCACCCTATTTGTGGGGTGGCAGGACCGTTGGCGGCATCGACTGCTCCGGCTTGGTTCAGATCGCGACGGCCGCGGCGGGGATCATCATGCCGCGCGACACCGACATGCAGCAATGTGTTGCCCATGCGTCGTCTGTCGCGGATGCATCGGTTCTGCGGCGCGGCGACCTTGTCTTTTGGCGCGGTCACGTCGGCATCATGGCCGACGCCGCGACGCTGCTGCATGCCAACGGCCATCACATGCTCGTGATGCGCGAGGCGCTTTCTGCGGCGCAAGCGCGCATCAAGAATATGACCGGTACGATGATTTCCGCCATGCGCCGCCTTGATCGCTTAACGCCCGCGTAATGCACATAAATTGCGTTTAGCACAGCCGGTTCGACGTCTCATTCGATGAGCTTTCCGTGCCTTGCATCGCGCGTTTTCAAGCCCTACCTAGCTGCCAATCGATCTTGGCCGAATGGTTTGGTCTCGTATCGAAACGAAGCCGGAATGCGGCATCGCTTCGATGCTTGTCCATGACCTTTCCTTCTCCATCGAGAGATCCTGCAGCGCCTGGCCGCGCGGCATACGACGCAACGATCCTGAGGAATGCCACGATGGCGACTGGTACGGTGAAATGGTTCAACGCTGAGAAGGGATACGGCTTCATCCAGCCCGACGACGGCGGCAAGGACGTGTTCGTCCACATCAGCGCGGTCGAGCAGGCCGGCTTGCGTAATTTGGAAGAAGGCCAGAAAGTCGATTTCGAGGTCGTCGCCGACCGGCGCTCGGGCAAGTCGGCCGCTGCCAACCTGCGGGCAGCCTGAACCGGGTTGTGTGAGCCTCGGTTTAGGCCGGGGCTCGCCTCGTTTTTCGGCCAGTGCGGAGATTCCCGCTGTGGCAATCCGTCATTTATCGACTCCGGCGGCCGTGACCGAGACGCGTTGAAGTGCTGTCGCGAAGGTCTGCTTCACTGGATAGGCGCGGCATAGAGCAAGCCGCTATGCGTCCATAATTCGTTCAAGCCGCGTTTGATCTTTAGCCGTGATCCGTCGCCGAGGTTGCGCTGGAATATGTCGTTGTAGTTCCCGACGAGCTTGATGACGCGGTAGGCCCAGTCGGCCGGCAGGCCGAGGGATTGGCCGAAGTTGCCCTCGACCCCGAGCAGCCGCTTGATGCGCGGGTTGGGACTGCGTGCCGATTCATCCACGTTGCGCTGGGTGACGCCCATTTCCTCGGCATCGATCATCGCCGTCAGCGTCCAGCGCACGATGAGGAACCATTGGTCGTCGCCCTGACGGACCGCCGGCCCGAGCGGTTCCTTGGAGATGATCTGCGATAGGATCACATTGTTGTCGGGATCGGGAAGGCTGGCGCGCAACACGGACAGCGCCGACGCGTCGCTCGTATAGGCGGGGCATTTGCCCGCCCTGTAGGCCGCTTCAGCCTCGTCCGCCGAGGGATAGGTCCGCGCCTCGTACTTCAGGCCGCGCTGGCGAAAGAAGTCGGTCAGGTTGAGCTCGGTCGTCGTGTCCTGCTGCACGCAGATTGCCGAACTCGGAAGGTCGGCGGCGGCGTTGACGCCCAGCGTGCGCCGCACGATGAAGCCCTGGCCGTCGTAGAAGGTCACGCCGGCGAACAGGAGGTCGTGGCTGGCTTCCCGGCTGAGCGTCCAGGTGGTATCCCGGCTGAGCACGTCCACGGTGCCGCCGCGGAGTGCGGTGAAGCGCTCCCGGGTGGTCAGGGGCACGAACTCCACCTTGCCCGGTTCACCGAAGATCGCGGTCGCGACGGCGCGGCAGAAGTCGACGTCGAAGCCCGACCACTGTCCCTGCGGGTCGATCTGCCCGAAGCCGGGCAGGGCGGTGCTGGACCCGCACCGCAACTGTCCGCGCTGCTTCACCGCCGCCAGTGTCGCGCCACGCCCGACCGGTGCCGCCTGCTGTGGCGTATCCGGCTGCGAGGGGCTTGCCTGCTGCGCCTGACTGAACGGGACCGATGTTTGAAGAAGCAACCCGCCGACGATGCACGCGACCAGCGCCCTCGACATCCTATCCTCGTCACGGCTGACCGATGGGATGGATGCGCCTGAACATGGCGGCCTTGTCAAGGTCAAGGTAGACTGACGTGCCGTCCATGGTGCCGGTGCAATGGGTAACAACGCCAAGCCCGTCGACGATGGCGGGGGCACTGCCGTCGGCGTCCCCGCGCAGGGTCATGCACCGTCCCAGGGAACCCGACGCAGGCTGGTGTCTTGCGCTGTCGCAGGCCACCGACCCTCGCCCAGCTCGGGCACGCGTCGAGGCATCGGCAGAACGCGAGGAGCCAAGGTGCAGCCCATCGTCAACCTCAACGACGGTCGAAGCCTGCCGCAATTCGGCTTCGGCGTCTTCAAAGTACCGCCCGCCGAGGCGGCAACGACGGTGGGAGCCGCGCTCGCAGCCGGTTACGTGGCTGTGGACACCGCAGCCATCTATGGCAACGAGAACGGGGTCGGTGCCGCCCTCGCCGCCGCGCCCGGCCCTGTGGCGGTCACCACCAAGCTATGGAACGACAAGCACGAACCGGAGGCTGCCGCAGCGGCGTTGCGCGACAGCCTGGGCAGGCTCGGCCGCTCCAGCGTCGAGCTTTACCTCATCCACTGGCCCGTGCCGGGTAGCGACATCGTCGCGACCTGGCGCGCGATGATCGAGTTCCGCGCGGTGGGTCTCGCCGCCTCGGTCGGCGTGTCGAACTTCACCCTGCGCGACCTCGCCACCATCATCGACGCCACCGGCGTCGTCCCGGCGGTGAACCAGATTGAGCTGCACCCGGCCTTCCAGCAGCGCGAGTTGCGCGCATTCCACGAACGCCACGGCATCGTCACCGAATCATGGAGCCCGCTCGGGCAGGGCGTCGGACTGAACGGCACCGTGCTTTCCGGCATCGCCGCCAAGCACGGCAAGACGCCGGCTCAGACCGTGTTGCGCTGGCACCTCGACCTCGGCCTCATGGTGATCCCAAAATCGTCGACACCGGCCCGCATCGCCGAGAACATCGACGTCTTCGACTTCACCCTCGACGACGACGACCACGTCGCCATCGCGGCGCTCGATACCCGCGACGGGCGCATCGGTCCCGACCCGGCGACCTTCGGGGCGTGACGGCGGCCGGCACCCGGATACGTCGTTAGTGCCCGATCAGCGCGCGGACCTCGCGAGCGAAATCGGCGGCGACCTCGCCATCGGTCATCGCGAAGGCGGCGTTGGCGACGAGGAAGCCAAGCTTTGAGCCGCAATCGTAGGTTTTGCCGTCGAAGCGCACGCCGTGGAAACGTTGCGTGGCGGCAAGCGCCTTCATGCCATCGGTGAGCTGAATCTCCCCGCCGGCGCCCTTGCCGACGCGCGCCAACATGTCGAAGATCGCCGGGTCCAGGATGTAGCGGCCCGAGATGATCTGGTTGGAGGGCGCCGAGCCCTGCGGCGGCTTCTCGACCATGCCGGTGATCTCGAAGGTCGCGCCCTCGTCGCGCCCGATCGACACCACGCCGTACTTGTGGGTCTCGCTGCCCGGCACCTCTTCCGCCGCGATGATGTTGCCGCCGTGCTTCTCGTAGGCCGCGATGCATTGCTGGAGGCAGCGCGTGCCGCGCCGGTCGTCGCCGCCCGGCCGGCCCAGCGTCACCATGTCGGGCAGCAGCACGGCGAAGGGTTCGTCGCCGACGATCTCGCGCGCGCACCAAACGGCATGGCCGAGGCCGAGCGGAAGTTGCTGACGGGTGAAGGAGGTGGCGCCCGCGGCGGGCAGCTGCCGTTGCAGAAGTTCCGACTGCGCCGTCTTGCCCCGCACCTTGAGCGTGTCCTCGAGCTCGTAGGAGATGTCGAAGTAGTCCTCGATCACCGCCTTGCCGCGACCGGTGACGAAAACGAAGTGCTCGATCCCCGCTTCCCTGGCCTCGTCCACGACGTGCTGGAGCACCGGTGCGTCGACGACGGTGAGCATCTCCTTGGGAATTGTCTTCGTCGCCGGCAGGAAGCGGGTGCCGAGGCCGGCGACGGGGAACACGGCCTTGCGAATCTTTTGCGTCATGTCGCGAACCCGGCGGCGATGGGGGCTGATGGCAGATTCAACGCATCGCGTCCAGCGCGGCGGCTCCCGCCGGCCGCCTGCGTCAAGGCTCGCCCGAGCGGTCGCTCCCGCGTCCGTCGAGGCGCTTGATCCACGACCATCCCGTGCCCGGGAGCGACGCCGTGATCCGCTTGCCGCGTTCGCCAAAGTTGAAGGTGAACGGCGCCCCGCCGATCGAAACGCTCATGCCCGACTTCGAGAAGTTCAGACGCACGCCGGGAAGGATCTGTATCGATCGGTGGTAGCGCACGCCCATGGTGATCGTCCCGCCCTCGACTTGTCCCGTTCAGCATAGGACGTGCGCCGCAACGACGCCAGGATGACGCCAGCGCCGACTCCAGCGCTTTCCCCAGGCGTGCCGCAGCGATGCTTTCGTGCTTTATCAACCTGGCCGGCATAGGGTCCGGGTCGGCGACAGGGGGCGGCGCGACGCGCGCCGTGGCGGCATGAGCGTTCTGGTCACGGGCGGCGCGGGCTACATCGGCGGCCACATGGTGCTCGCCCTGCTCGATGCCGGCGAGAGCGTGGTGGTGGTCGACGACCTGTCGACCGGGTTCCGCTGGGCGGTGCCGCAGGGCGCGACCTTCGTGCAGGGCGACTTCGGCGATGCCGACCTCGTCGCCGGGCTCGTCGCCACGCACGGTGTGGAGGCCATCGCTCATTTCGCAGCCAAGATCGTGGTGCCGGAGTCGGTCGCCGACCCGCTCGGCTATTACGGCAACAACACCGCCAAGGCGCGCACGCTGATCGAAACGGCCGTACACGCGGGTGTCCGACACTTCATCTTCTCCTCCACCGCCGCCGTTTATGGCGAGCCGACTGAGAGCCCCGTCCGCGAGGACGTCGTGCTGGCGCCGATCAACCCCTACGGCCGCTCCAAGCTTATGGTCGAATGGATGCTGGCCGACACGGTGAAGGCGCACGACCTGCGCGCCGTTGTACTGCGCTACTTCAACGTCGCCGGCGCCGATCCGCGCGGGCGCCTCGGCCAGTCCACGCCGAATGCCACCCACCTCATCAAGGTCGCCGTGCAGGCGGCCCTCGGCCAACGCCACGGCATGGACATCTACGGTACGGACTACCCCACCGCCGACGGTTCCTGCGTGCGCGACTACATCCAGGTCTCGGACCTGATCGACGCGCACATGCTGGCCCTCGCGCACCTGCGCCGCGGCGGCGAGAGCCTCACCGGCAACTGCGGCTACGGGCGCGGTCTCAGCGTGCTCGAGATCGTGGATGCGGTGAAGCAGGTGTCCGGCGTGGATTTTCCGGTGCGGCGCGCCGGGCGGCGGGCGGGCGACCCCGCCGCGCTCGTCGCCGACGCCGGCCGGGTCCGGGCAATGCTCGGTTGGCAGCCGCGCTTCGCCCACGACACGCGCGCCGTGGTGGCGCAGGCGCTGGATTGGGAACGTCGCCTGCACAACCGTCAGCTCGGCTGACGACCGCGGTTGCGAGGACCGCTTCGATCGATGACCCGAACAGGCATTGGTCGCCCTTGCGGCCGTTGCCCGTCCGCGTTAGCGTTCACCATGCCAAGGGGTGCTGCTCCGCTCGGAAGATCCGGGTGGGCGGCTGAGATCATACCCTTTGAACCTGAAACTGGGTAATGCCAGCGCAGGGACCGGCCATGGCGGCACATCCGCAGCCGTTTCTCGCGCTCTCCCGATCGGAGGACGCATATGAATTACCAGCCCAAGCCCGGCTCCCTTGTTCCCGAGTCCGTCACCACCGGCCCTCTGGCGGGGTCGCGCAAGGTATACCACCGTCCCGACGGGCGCGCCGACATCGCCGTGCCGTTTCGCGAGATCGCGCTCGATCCCTCCGCCAAGGAACCGCCGGTGCGCGTTTACGACGCTTCCGGCCCTTACACCCAGACCGACTACCGCGTGGACCTTGCCGCCGGCCTCGTCCACGCCCGCCCCTGGCTCGCCAAGCGCGGCTACCAAAGCTACGCCGGCCGCGCGGTGAAGCCGGAGGATAACGGCAACGTCGGCGCCGACCGCCTCGTGCCGCCATGCCCGGCCGTGACCGCGCCCCTGCGCGCCGGTGCCGGCCAACTGGTCACGCAATACGAGTACGCCCGCGCCGGCGTCATCACGGAGGAGATGATCTACGTCGCCGCCCGCGAGAACCTCGGCCGCGAGGCGATGCTGGAGGGGGCTGAGGCCGCGCTCGCCGACGGCGAGTCGTTCGGCGCCAGCATCCCCGCCTTCGTGACGCCGGCGTTCGTGCGCGACGAGATCGCGCGCGGGCGCGCCATCATCCCGGCCAACATCAACCACCCGGAAGTCGAGCCGATGATCATCGGCCGCAACTTCCTGGTGAAGGTCAACGCCAACATCGGCAACTCGGCCGTCACATCCTCCGTCGCCGACGAGGTAGAAAAGCTGGTCTGGTCGATCCGCTGGGGCGCCGACACGGTGATGGACCTGTCCACCGGCCGCAACATCCACAACATCCGCGACTGGATCATGCGCAACTCGCCGGTGCCGATCGGCACCGTGCCGATCTACCAGGCGCTGGAGAAGGTCAACGGCGACCCGGTCAAGCTGACCTGGGAGGTGTTCCGCGACACGCTGATCGAGCAGGCGGAGCAGGGCGTCGACTATTTCACCATCCATGCTGGCGTGCGCCTGCCCTACGTGCCGCTGACCGCGCGGCGCACCACCGGCATCGTGTCGCGCGGCGGCTCCATCATGGCGCGCTGGTGCCTGGCGCACCACAAGGAGTCGTTCCTGTACGAGCGCTTCGACGAGATTTGCGACATCATGCGGGCCTACGACGTGTCGTTCTCGCTGGGTGACGGGCTGCGCCCCGGCTCGATCGCCGACGCCAACGACCGCGCCCAGTTCGCCGAGCTCGAAACCTTGGGCGAACTCACCAAGGTCGCCTGGGACAAGGGCTGCCAGGTGATGATCGAGGGCCCCGGCCACGTGCCGCTGCACAAGATCAAGATCAACATGGAGAAGCAGCTCAAGGAGTGCCACGAGGCGCCCTTCTACACGCTCGGGCCGCTGACCACGGACATCGCGCCGGGCTACGACCACATCACCTCGGGCATCGGCGCCGCGATGATCGGCTGGTTCGGCTGCGCCATGCTGTGCTACGTCACTCCGAAGGAACACCTCGGGCTGCCCGACCGCGACGACGTCAAGGTCGGCGTCATCACCTATCGCATCGCAGCCCACGCCGGCGACCTCGCCAAGGGGCACCCGGCGGCACAGCTGCGCGACGACGCGCTGTCGCGCGCCCGCTTCGAGTTCCGCTGGGAGGACCAGTTCAACCTCGGACTCGACCCAGACACCGCGCGCCAGTACCACGACGAAACGCTGCCCAAGGACGCGCACAAGGTGGCGCATTTCTGCTCCATGTGCGGCCCGCAGTTCTGCTCGATGAAGATCACGCAGGACATCC
>CAXTFM010000090.1:0-13427 GCA_964243435.1 uncultured Beijerinckiaceae bacterium | reverse complement strand
GCCAGCACCCTGTGGAGCGTGGCGCAGCAGATGACGCTCGGCATGGGCATCGCGTTCGGAGCCCTATGCCTGCGCGCCTCGTCGACGATCCACCGGTTCAGCGGCGGTGAAAGTCAGCTTCGCTACACGCTCGGCGACTTCCACGCCGCCTTCGCCGTGGCCGGCCTGCTGACCCTCGCGTCCGTCGTCGGCTACCTTCGCCTGCCGCGCGATGCCGGCACCTCGATCGGCGGCGGCGGCAGACGCGCGTCGGCCTAGGCCGACGTCACCCGGCCAAGCGCCATCTGTTCCTCCAGCTTCGCCGCCACGGCGTCGGCCAGGGTCAAGCGGCAGCAGATCAGGATATCGTCGAGGGAGGGGGTCTTCTCGAACATCCTGGCGGCGCGGCGCCGCAACTCCGCCCAGCACGGCATGAGGGGAAGCACGTCCTCGCCCCTGCGGTAGTCGACGAGCTGCGCCGTGATGCCTTCGAGCTTTCGCGCGCTGCCGACCTCCTGGCGCAAGGCGCCCGCGATCTGTTCGACGGGGAAGGTCAGGGCGAGTTGCGCGGCGACCTTCTCGATCACCTTGGTTCCGAGGCGCTGCTCGTTGCGGATCACCGAGACCGGTGGCGCCTTCAGGTTCCAGATCAGGCCCACGCCGGCCAGGAGCTTGAGGACGTAGTAGGTCGGATCGACCTCCCACCAGCGAAAACCCTGGCGCGCGCTGCTTTGATACGCGTGGTGATTGTTGTGCCAGCCTTCGCCGAAGGTGATCAGTGCCAGCAACCAGTTGTTGCGGGAGTCGTCGCCGGTGACATAGCGCCTCGTCCCAAGCGTGTGGGCGAGCGAGTTGATGCAGAAGGTCGCGTGGTAGAGCAGCACGGTGCTCCACACGAAGCCAACGAAGAACCCCGACCAGCCGGCGACGGCGAAGGAAAGAACGGCCAGGGCGAAGGCCGGCACCTGCTCGTGCCGGTGCAGCCACATCAGTTCGGGAAATTTCGTGAGGTCGCCGAGCCGCGACATATCGGCCGCGTCGTGCCGCTTGGCGAAGATCCAGCCGACGTGGGCGTAAAGGAAACCGTGCTCGGCAGGCGAATGCACGTCCTCATAGGTGTCGGCGAAGAGGTGATGGTGGCGATGCTTCGCCGCCCACCACAGCACGCTTTTCTGCGACGTCGACTGGGCGAGGACGGCGAGGACGAACTGAAACCACCGGCTGGTCGCGAAGGCGCGATGCGAGAAGTAGCGGTGGTACGCCGCCCCGATCGCGAACATGCGGAGGATGTAGAAGACGACGCAGAGCACGACGGCCGGCATGGTGACGCCCGACGCGATCGCCCCCAGACAGCCGACATGCATCAGCACGAAGGGGATGGCGGACGGGAACACGATGTCGTCCGGCGGCGGCAGGGATGATCGAGTCAAGAAAAACCTCTGAGGAGAAAGGTTGCCGGCTTGCGACAGCGACGGATGCAGCCCCTTGGAGGGCTTGGCGCCACCCTAACGAAGTTCACGACAACATGGTACCGCTGGCGCCCGTCCGACGTCGCCGGCTGCCTGCGCCAAGCGCCAGCCGTACCCGCATTCGTGCGGTGCCGCACCACCTCAGTCGATGGCTGCCGATCAAAAGCGAAACCTCGTGTACCCCGATCCACGGGGCGCGCAGCAACGCTTCGCGTCATTTCGCTTCAGGCTTGAGGCTGTCGAAGCGTCGAGGCCTGTCGTCAAGCGCACTGCGCTCTGATGCGCCGGCTTGTCGCGGTTCAAGCTCTGGCCCAGGCCGGCACAAATGGGCGCTTCGACGCGGATGTCCTCGCGAACCAGCGGCGCGTCAACGATCTCGGTGCCGAGACACAGGCCGCCGATCAAGTCGCTGCCGAACGTCACGCTGCTTTCGACCGTCGCGACGTGCAGGCAGGCCGACGCGCCCATGAGTCAGCCAGGGACGTGTTGCCGGCAATGCCGGCGTCCTCGGCCTTGCCTACGACCCGACAGCAGGCGGTCGGCCCGTCCGACTCCGTCACCTTCAGCGTGGGCCGGCAGGGACAGCACTGAGGTGAAGGTCGGCCCTCCCGCCGCTCTCGATGTGCCGGCGCAGCCGTCGCACCGGCCCGACATGGGCGTGGTAACCGGCCGATGGCGGCCCGGAGGTGAGAACCACGTCCTTCAGCGCGGCGACGGGACAGCCGGCGGCGGACGACGACGGACAGATTCGACTGCAGGCGTCACATGAGGTTCACGTGGACGTGACGTCGTGGCCGTCGAGCACTCGATCAGCTGCGGACGCGTCACCAGCGTGCTTCACCGGCTTGTTGCTCGACCGCTTGGCGCGCGGCATCTGTCGTGTGGGACGGTGCTCTACGCCGAAATCGGAACCGTTCGCGGTCGACGTCGACGTCGCGGCGACCAGGGCCGACACGCGATGATGTTTGCCGCGATGCCGGACATGCGCGGGCAGAGAGCGTCGGCCAAGGAATATTGTTCACCCGAGGCTAGCTGGCGAGCGGCACGAAGCTCGGCAGCTAACGCCCCGGGGCGAAAACGCCGGCACAGGGACGGACGTCATAGTCGCTGCCACCGCCTTCGACTGCGCGATCTCGGCCATGATCCGTTTGCCTCGAACGCTATGCTTCGAATCCGCTCGGACGCTGCAAAAACGTATCGGAATAATTCATTAATAAACCGTTAACGTCAGGGTCGATCATGGCACAACTGATCTTCAGTAACCCTGCGTTCGTTTAGGCCGGCAATGTAGGATACGACGATGGTCCTCGACCAGAGCTTCGAGAGTTATCACAAACAAATCGCGATCATGACGCAAGTCATCGCGATGAGCCGGCGATCACACGATCTTAAAGATCGCGAGGCCCGGTTGAGAGCTGCCTGCGAGTGCGCTGAACTATCACTGAAGAGAGACCTCGAAGCGATCATCGAACTCGAACGGAATTTCGACCGCTTGAACAGCAATGTTTCGTCGCATCGAACCTAGTCCATGTGGCGCTTCCAATAGCTTTGATGTCGTCGGTGAGATCGTAGAATCGTCCTCACGTTGACGATCAGGAAGAGGCCGTTGCTGGTGCTGTGGCCTCAAGTTTCGATGTACCTGTACGTTTGTACAAAGCGTTTTATGGAGCGTGGCATGGAGTTACAACTAATTGCCATTGTTGCGATGATCCTTTGTGGCGCGGCAGTGTCAGCAATCAGCGTTCTCAAGCTGTGAACATTACAGACAGTCGAGTCACAGGAATGGCTCTGCTTTCAACGATGGCTGCCATCACGGGCCAATCTCATCAAACAGACGTAGCTCAGAGATAAATTTTGCAAAGATCGAACATTTACGCGTTGCAGGACTCTAAACTCAACACCTTTCTTTTTGCCTCCGTCGGCGTTGAGCACAACGGTTCCGATCTTACGATCCTCTCCATCCTTGCCAGGCTCGGTAAGGATCCATGGACGGAAGCGGAAGCTTGGGCAAAGCTCCCGACCGCTGCCGTGGTCGACTTGCTCACGACCGGTATCGGGCGAATGTCGCTCACTCAACACTCGATCCAGGATGCACGAGCGACCGCCTCGCGACTGGTCGAATTGCTTCCCAAACGGCCGCTGCCCGGCGGCAAGCAGACCGGTCCGGCACGCGGAAGGAGCCCGGACGGGGGAAGCGAGAGATGGTGGATCCTGATCTGCTTTGCCGCCTACGTGCTGCTGATGGGCGTTGCGCTCGCGATAAGCATGTCGTTCTTCCATACGGGCAGCTTGGATCGGGCGCCCCTCGCGCAACCAGCCCGATTTGCACCCAAGTGAGACAAGCATCGATCGGCCCGGCATGCCCGCACTGGTTCGCCGCGCCGAGGCGCATGGCAGGGCGACATCGGCAAAACAATTTTGCGTCTCCTCGACGGCTCCGGCCTGTCCACTGGATAACCGAACTGCGCCGGTCGGCGACGCCGTTGCATCATCGCCCGATGCCGAGCGGATGCGTTCTCAAGCCGCTGCCATGTCGGCGCACGTGGCAGCGAGGCTGTGCGTTGATCCAATCATTTGATATTTGTTGTGGCGTGCAAAGGAAGCGAACGCTAGCAACCTACCCTATGGCAGGCACGAAACGGCGAAACGGGTCGACTCCGTGCCTTCTCGAACGCTCTTCGCCGTCGCCATGAGCAAATTTTTCCTTCGAAGGCTCGAAGCGTTCGGCTTCCTATCCGACGACGACAAGCGTCTCATCCAATCGCTCACCTCTTACGCCGAGCCGATCCGTGCGGACGTGGACATCGTCCGCGAGGGCGACAAACCCGGCGACGTCAACCTCGTCGCCAGCGGTTTCGCGTGTCGGTACAAGCTGCTGAGCAACGGAAGCCGCCAGATCGTCGGCTTCCTCATGCCGGGCGATATCTGCGATCTCCACGTCTTCATCCTCGATGCCATCGACCACAGCATCGCCACGCTGACGCAGGTCCAGCTGATCAAGCTGCCGCGACGCGACGTGCTCACGCTCCTGGAGCGACCGGCCATCTCGCGCGCGTTGCTGATGGTCACGCTGGTCAACGAGGCGACCGGGCGCGATTGGCTGACGAACATCGGACAGCGACCCGCCGAGCAAAGGCTGGCGCACTTCCTGTGCGAGTGGCATGTCCGCCTCAAGGCGCTGGATCTCGCCACCGACGCGTGCGACTTCCCCGTCGTGCAGTCGCAGCTCGCGGAAACGCTTGGCCTTTCCGTGGTGCACGTCAACCGCGTCCTGCAAAGCCTGCGCGAGCGCGGGATGGTCGTCATCAAGTCACGACGGTTGACCATCCCCGACGTCGATCGTCTGTGGGCGTTCAGCGATTTCCGGTCGAACTACCTGCACATGGCCGAGAGTTGCCGGTCGCGAAACTGAACGAGCCGGCATCGCGGCACCGTCGTGCCGGAAGCCGATCCCGGTCAGGGTCGACGTTGGATGAACGTCGTCGTTGTTCGACTTGTCCAGGTGCGAGCCTGAATCCCTCGATCAGGTGATCGCCGTCAAGCCGAACCGCGATACGTGACGACCCGTGGCGAGCCGTGGGGTACGCTGCCTCTCGCTTGAGGGCGGTGCGCCGCGTCGTCCGCCCGACGCTTGCGCGACTGCACAGATAGGCTCCCGCGACCCTACCGGACCCGACGACATCGCCCGGCCTAGGCCGACGGCGAGGCGACGCGTCTTGCCGTGGAGGTCGCGACATGGTCGAGCACGTCAGGACCCTCCTCGATCAGCCTGCCGGGGCGTTGATCGGTTGCGAAGGCGAACGCCCACTCAGCGCTGACCATGAGGCGGTTGCGGAAGCCGATCAGGAAAAAGATGTGCGCCACCGCCCACAGGCTCCACGCTGGCCATCCCGTGACGTGCAGAGGGCCGAGCTCGGCCACGGCTTTCAACCGCCCGATCGTCGCCATCGTACCGTAGTCGCGATATCTGAAGGACGCAGCCGGTTGCCGTCCGTTCCTGCGATCGAGGATCGCCCGCGCGACGTACGCGCCCTGTTGCTTCGCGACGGGTGCCAGTGCCGGCAGCGGCTCGCCGTCCCGGCCGCGCATCAGCGCCGCGTCGCCGATGACGTGAATGCGAGGGTGTTGCGGAACGCGCAGGTTCGCGTCCACCTCGACCCGCCCTCCCTTGCAAGACTCGACCTTCAACCAGGTGGCGACCGGCGTCGCGATCGTTCCAGCCGCCCAAATGATCGTCGAGGACTCGATCGACTCGGCGGGAGTATGCACGACGCCATCGTCGATTGCGGTGACCTTCGTCGCGGTACGAACCTCGACGCCGAGCCCCGCCAAGGCGGCATCCGCATTGGCGGAAAGGTTTCGGGTGAATCCCGGGAGGAGTCTTTCGCCCGCCTCCACCAAAACGATGCGGGGTCGCGTTTGGCTGAGTTCGTGATCCGAGATGAGCATTTCGCGCGTAAGCTCGGCGATCGAGCCCGCCATCTCGACGCCGGTCGGTCCGCCGCCGATGAGGACGAAGGTCAAAAGTTTGCGCCGTTCCGACTCGCTGGACGCCGTGCATGCACGCTCGAAGGCCAGAAGCAACCGGCCGCGCAGGTCGAGCGCATCGTGGAGCGTTTTCAAACCGGGCGCATGCTTCTCCCATTCGGCATGCCCGAAGTAGCCGGTTTGTGAACCAGTCGCGATCACCAGCTCGTCGTAGGGGATACGGCGTCCCGCGCACACGACGTGTCCCTGCTTGGTGTCGATGTCGCTGACCGTTCCCATCATGATGTGGGTGTTTTCTGCCGCGAGGACCACGCTACGCACGGGCGACGCGATATCGGCCGGGGACAAGGCGGCGGTGGCGACCTGGTAGAGCAAGGGCTGGAACAGATGGTGGTTTTGCGAGTCGATCACGGTGAGATCGATGTCTTCGTTTTTCGCGAGCACACGTGCTGCGGTGAGGCCGCCGAAGCCGGCGCCAAGGATGACCACCCTCCAACGATCACGCCCGACGCGACAAGCGCGTGCCTGTCGCCGTCGCCGGGCCAGCTCGATCGCGGCAATAGACGTGCAGACGATGCCTGCAACGACCAAAGCGCCTGTCGGCGCGGAACGAAGTCTCACGAAGCTGCTCCAAGCTGCCATGCGCCGCGGTGCGTCGATCGTGGCGCAGCACGAGCGATCTCTTTGCTTTTGCAACGACGTGCATCGGGCTTGAACAAGCCGAGTGTGTCTTCATCGATCCAGCCGGATCCGTCTAACGCCTATTCAGAATGTTCCATCGGATTCGAGGTCTAGATCATTCAAGCCTAACGTCGCTTCCCGATCGTATGGTGTCGCACCTTCACGAGGAGGATCGGCGAGCAAACGTTTGAGAGGACGCGAGGCACAGTGTCAGACATCGATCCTGCCGGCCAGATACTTGAAGAGATCACCGAGGCGTCGGCGGATCTCCGCGAAATCGTCGCAAGACTTCAGCGCCATGTCGGGCATGATCTCAGCGAGGCGCCGAACCCACTGACACTCGACCAGCTTGCAGAGATGCTGTTGACGGTGACGCTTCGTTTGATCGAACTGAACAACGACACTGCGGCGCTACGGATCGGTAGCGCTCCGAAACTGAGTGGTTCTTGACTGGAGACTACAAGCGACGCACCGAAGACGAGCCGAGGAACCTAGGACGCTGGCTATCGGCGAGCTTGCGGCATAGCCCGTCCTTCGAGGTCGGCGCAAAGACCTGCCTCTCGCAAACGATCGTAACCCTTTTCCGACAATACTGGCCTGCAGCATGATCATAAGACCGATCGGCTTATGGCGACCTTACCGGAAAGCGTTTGCGACCGCACGCGAGGCGCTCGCTTTTCCTGCACACTCCGTCTCGGTCGCTCGGCGTTTGAAACGACCGCAGCGGAAACTACCGCAAATCGTTGCAGGGCGGCGACCTGTGATGGTGAGCGCGGTGGGGCTCGAACCCACGACCCTCTGATTAAAAGTCAGATGCTCTACCGGTTGAGCTACGCGCTCTCGGGTCGAATTCCGAGGTAGGCGGTCGAAGCCGGCATTGCAAGCTGTGCGCTCGGTATCGTCACGACGTCACCCGACGACGCGCAACACGATGACCAAGAGCACAAACACGGCGATGGACACCAGCGTCGTAAGCAGGGCCTTGAAGGCGAGGCGCGGCGCGACCGGTGCGCCGGGGTCGGTTCCCGGCGCGACGTCACCCGACTCCGCCTGCGAGCGCACGCCAAGGGGGAGCACGGCAAAAAGAACGGTGAACCAAATGGTGAGGAAGACCGCGGCCGCCAGGCTTGCAGGAATGGGAAGGGTGAACATGCCCGAGCAATCCGACGACCGCCGCGCCAAGGCAAGGTCTCAAGCAGAATCGGCGCTACCAAATGGAGCGGTCTTTCTGTGGCAGGCGCGCCACGATCCCGGCGAAAGCCACGCCATCGTCCCTCCACCCGATTGCATCGCAAGGATTCGAGCGGGAGAAGAGCAAGGTGTTCGCGCGGAGGTGTAGCGATGGTTGGACGCAGATGGGCGTTGGCGAGTCTGGCGGCGATGGCGCTCGCCGTCGGCACGGCGCCGGCCCGCGCCGACCTGTTCGACTTCCTCGGTCCGATGTTCGGCGGCACGCCGGCGGGTACGGCGGCGCCGCCTGCCGAGGTGGTGCCCTATGTCGGCCACCAGGCACCGGGCACCATCATCATCTCGACCGCCGAGCGCAGGCTGTACCTGGTCCAGCCCGGCGGACAGGCCATCCGCTACGGCGTCGGCGTCGGCCGTAACGGCTTCACCTGGGGCGGCACCAAGACCATCACGCGCAAGGCGGAATGGCCGGGCTGGACGCCGCCGCCGCAGATGCTGCGCCGCCGCCCCGACCTTCCCCGCCACATGGCCGGCGGCATCAACAATCCGCTCGGCGCCCGCGCCATGTACCTTGGCAGCTCGCTATACCGCATCCACGGTTCCAACGAGCCGGAAACCATTGGCCAGGCCGTCTCGTCGGGCTGCATCCGCATGACCAACGCCGATGTCGCCGACCTGTACCAGCGCGTGCGGGTGGGCACCAAGGTCGTCGTCAGCCGCTGAACGGGTTCGGCCGCGCCGCCCGTCACGGCACCACGGTCACTCCGGCGCGTCCACGATCGGATCGTAGGCGGTGACGTCGAAGCCGAGCAGGTCGAAACTCGCGCGCATGTGCGGGGGCAGCGGCGCGGTGACATCCAGCGTGCCGCCGCGCGGGTGCGGCAGGACCAGGCGGCGCGCCAACAGGTGCAGCTTGCGCTCGACGCCGTCCGGCACCTGACGCAGCGGGTCGGTGCGGCGCGGATCGGTCTTGGCCCGCAAACCATACTTCGGGTCGCCGATGATCGGGTGGCCGATCGCCTCGGCATGGGCGCGGAGCTGGTGGGTGCGGCCGGTGATCGGCTTCATGCTGAGCCATGCGAGGCGCGAGGGCACGCGGTCAACCGTGGCGTAGTAGGTCACGGAATGCTGGGCATCCTCGTCGCCGTGCTTCGCCACCCGCATCTTCTCGCGTACAGCCAGCCGGTCGCGCGCGTCCTGGTCGATGCTCTCGCCCCGCCTGGTCCTGACCTCGCCCATGCCCTCGCCCTTCGCGAGGAACAACGAAATGCGGCCCTGCGCGGGTTTGGGGATGCCCTCGACCAGCGCCCAATAGGTTTTCCGCGCCTGGCGCGAGCGAAAGACTTCGCCGAGATCGGCCGCCATCTTGCGGGTGCGGGCGACGAGCAGCACGCCGCTGGTGTCGCGGTCGAGCCGATGGACAAGCGCCGGCCGGTCGCCGCGCTCGTTGGGCATCGAAGCGAGCATCCCGTCGACATGCTGCTTCTGACCGGAGCCGCCCTGCACCGCGAGGCCGAACGGCTTGTCGAGCACGAAGCAGTCTCGGTCCTCGTAAAGGAGCATGTCGCGCAGCGCGCGGGCGTCCGCCTCCATGGGGGGCGAAACGCGGGGTGCGTCGACGCCGACCGAAGCATCGAGGTTGAGCGGCGGCACGCGGACGCTCTGCCCCGACGCGAGGCGCGTCGCCGTCTTCGCGCGTCCCCCATCGATACGGACCTGGCCGGTGCGCACGATCTTGTTGAGGTGCGACAGCGACAGCATCGGGATGCGCCGCTTGAACCAACGGTCGAGGCGCATGCCGTCCTCGTCGTCCGTGACCTGGAGTGTCTGCACGCTCATGGGGCGAGGTCGTCCGTCGCGAACAGGCGAGTCGTTGCGATTACCCTTCCGGCGACCACGCCTCGTAGTCTCCGGTGGCGAGGGGACGGGCGTTGGCGCGCAGCGTCGATCCCGGCGGGCGCCACGCCTGCGGCGTGCCCGTCATGTTGGGGAGGTGCGGCTTTTGCCAGTCCTTTGGCGCGTAGCTTTCCTCCGTCGGCGGGATGCTTGTGGTGTGGTGCAACCAGCCATACCAGCCGGTCGGCACCATCGATCCTTCGGCGTAGCCGTTGTAGATGACCCAGCGCCGCTCGAAGCCGAGCGCGGGGTCGATCTTGCCGCCCTTCGCGCGGTAGTAGATGTTCCCGAATTCGTCCGTGCCGACGCGCTCGCCATGACGCTTGGTGAAGAACGCCGTGTTCACCGTGCGCCCGTTCCACCAGGTGAAAACGTGGGCGAGGCGGTCGATGAAGCGGGTCAAGTCGGTTTCCTGTTGCACTGCGAGCCGGCCACGGCACCGCGAACTATGACGGGCGTCGGCATTGCTGTCCACCGGGCGGCGCACCTCGCCGCCCGGCCTTGCGCCGAGAACAGGGGTGCCACCGCGATCACCGAGGACCACAACGCGGCGCGTCCGTTCTATGACGTATCCGGCGGCGGTGGCCTCAGCCCCCATGCCGCGCCGAACCTCGGGGAACGTCGTACCTCGCCCGTGCGAGTATTTGGAGGCCGCTGACCGGCCGGAAAAGAGACCGATGATCGCAGCGATCGCCGCCCTGCTGCTGTGCCAGTGCGCCGGCGAGGTGGTGGTGCGGGCGCTGAGCCTGCCCCTGCCCGGCCCTGTCGCCGGTCTCGTCCTGCTGTTCGGCATACTGGTGCTGCGCGGCCGGCGTGCCCCGAGCCTTGCCGACACGGTGCCGCCCGACCTCGGCTTGGTGTGCGACGCGCTGCTCAAGAACCTGTCGCTGCTGTTCATCCCCGCCGCGGTCGGCGTGGTGCAGTACCTCGCCCTCCTGCAGGTCTACGCCGCGCGCATCGGCCTTGCCATCGCCGTCTCGACCACGCTGGCGCTGGTGGTCACGGCACTCGTCTTCCGCTTCGCCGCGCGGCTCCATGCCTTCCGCCGCAAGCCGCCCATCGCCGAGATTGACGCTGTCATCGATCCGGTGCGCCGCCCGTGAGCCGTCGCGCATGAGGCACCGACCATGATGGAGTTGCCGAGCCGCATTCCCGAACGTGCCGGCGAGATCTGGGTGTTCCTGTCGGCCAATCCGCTGTTCTGGCTGACCGCGGTGCTCGTCACCTACCTCGTCGCCGACAGGATAGCCGAGCTGTGCGGACGCCACCCGCTTGTCAATGTGGTGGCGATCTCGGCCTTCATCCTGGGCTCGCTGCTGGTCGCGACCGGCACCCGGTACCAGACCTTCTTCGACGGCGCGCAATTCGTGCATTTCCTGCTCGGGCCGGCGACCGTCGCCCTCGCCGTTCCACTCTACCGCAACCTCGGCCGGGTGCGCGCCACCCTGGTGCCGATGAGCTGCGCCCTCCTCGTCGGCTCGCTCACCGCGATGGTGTCCGCCGTGCTCGTCGGCGCCGCGCTCGGGCTGCCGTTGACCCTGCTCGCATCCCTCGCCCCGAAATCGGTGACGACGCCCATCGCGATGAGCCTCGCCAAGGACAATGGCGGCATCCCCGCGCTTACCGCCGTGTTCGTGGTGTTTACCGGCATCTTCGGCGCTGTGGTGGTGACGCCGCTGATGAACGCGATGGGCCTGCGCGACTGGGCGGCGCGCGGTTTCGCCGCCGGGCTCGCCGCCCACGGCATCGGCACGGCGCGCGCCTTCCAGGTCGACCCACTCGCCGGTGCCTTCGCCGGCATCGCGCTCGGCCTCAACGGTGCGATGACGGCGGTGGTGACGCCCTTCGTGCTGCCGCCGCTGTTGCGGCTGTTCGCACCCTAGCCGGCCGCGCCGGACCGATGGCGCCGCTGCGGCGATCCGCAGCCGGTCGCTGGGCGTACCGAGCGCGTTGTGTCGAAAAATGGCGCGCAAACCCTCGGCGCCGCGCAACGTTTGCCGTCGCATGGGCGCGTCCGTCCCGACTCGCTATCCGTTCCTGCCCGCCGAAGGAGATCGCCGATGCGCCGACCCGTCACGCCCCTCGTCCTTGGCGTGCTGCTCGCGATGCCGATCGCGGCGTGGGCGGCGCCGGCCGACTGGCACGCCGACCACCCCGGCCTCCAGCACGAGGTGGAGGCGGACGCCCTGCCCAAGCCTTACGCGACGCACTCGGCGAGCAACGGGCCGCAGGAGGTGGCGGCGCCGCGCGGTGCGATGCCGGTGGCCCCGAAGGGCTTCACCGTGACGCGCTTCGCGGAAAAGCTCGATGCGCCTCGCGCCATGCGCGTCGCACCGAACGGCGACGTTTTCGTCGCCGAGACTGCCGCCGGCACGATCCATCTGCTGCGTGCCAGGTCCGGCGCGACGACGGCGGAGTTTTCAGCCGTTTTCGCGTCCGACCTCGACGAACCATTCGGCATCGCCTTCTACCCGCCCGGCCCCGACCCGCAGTGGATCTACATCGCCAACACCAATTCGGTGGTGCGCTTCCCCTACCGGAACGGGCAAACGCAGGCATCGGGCGTGGCGCGCACGGTGGTCGCCGTCCTCGCCCCGGCTTCCGGCGGCCATTCCACCCGCGACATCCGTTTCAGCCCTGATGGCGCGCGCATGTTCGTTTCGGTGGGTTCCGCCTCCAATGCGGCGGAGGACATGCCGCGGCTGCGCGGGCCGAAGCTCAAGGCGTGGGTCGACGCGCACCCGCTCGGCGCCGCCTGGGGCGATGAAGAGGGGCGCGCCGACGTGCTGTCGTTCGATCCCGAGGGCGGCGCGCGCGCAGTGTTCGCCACCGGCCTGCGCAACTGCGTCGGCCTCGCGGTGCAGCCGGGCTCGGGCGACCTGTGGTGCGCGACGAACGAGCGCGACGGACTCGGCGACGATCTCGTGCCGGACTACGTCACGCGGGTGCGCGCCGGCGGCTGGTACGGCTGGCCGTGGTACTATCTCGGCAACCACGAGGAGCCGCGCCTCAAGGGTGCGCGGCCCGACCTCGCCGGTAAGGCCACGGTGCCCGACGTGCTCCTACAGGCCCATTCTGCCGCGCTCGGCATCGCCTTCTACGACGCGCCGGCCGGGTCGCCTGCCGCCTTCCCGGCGGAGTTTGCCGGGGACGCCTTCGTCGCCCTGCACGGCTCGTGGAACCGCTCGCTGCGCACCGGCTACAAGCTCGTTCGCGTGCGCATGAAGGATGGCGCACCGCTCGGTGGCTACCAGGACTTCCTCACCGGCTTCGTCCTCGACGACGCCAAGGTGTTCGGCCGACCCGTCGGCGTCGCCGTCGCGCAGGACGGCGCCGTGCTCGTCAGCGAGGACGCCAACGGCACGGTCTACCGCATCGCCCCCGCGCCGCAGCACGCCGCGCGTTGATGCTTCCCTCCCCTTCACAGGAAACCGCCATGCGCCGCCCGCCGATGATCGCCCTGCTCCTGCTATTGCTCGCAGCCTTCGTTGCGCCGCCGGCCGAAGCGGCGGCGAAGCTGCACCGCTCGCACCAACGCGTTGCCGTTGCGCGCGGACACGCCCCCCGGGCGCGTCGCGCGGCGGCACCGGTGGCGGTCGGCACCTGGGGCTCGACGGTGTACGGCGCCTCGCTGCCGTCGCTCGACGGCTCCTGCACGGACCCCTTCGACCCCGACCCGATCGGCGGTCCGGACGGCGTCGGCGCGGGTGGCCCCGGTGCCTTTCT
>CAXTFM010000089.1:0-13555 GCA_964243435.1 uncultured Beijerinckiaceae bacterium | reverse complement strand
GCGACGAAGAGCCGGCCGATGATCTTGCGCTTCTGCTCGGGGTCGCGGATGCCGTGCAGCGAGGCGAGGAACAGGTCGGCCGCATCGACGTGGTGCAGGGGGATGCTGTAGTGCTCGCGGAATAGCGACAGGATCTGCTCGGTCTCGCCCTCGCGCATCAGCCCGTGGTCGACGTAGACGCAGGTGAGTCGGTCGCCGATCGCCTCGTGGATCAGCACAGCCGCCACCGCCGAGTCGACGCCGCCCGACAGGCCGCACAGCACCCGGCCGCCGCCGACGGTGGCGCGGATCGCCGCGACGGCCTCGGCGCGGAACGCTCCCATCGTCCAATCGCGGCGACAGCCCGCGATCTTGTGGAGGAAGTTGGCGATGAGCGCCGGCCCGTCCGGGGTGTGATGGACCTCGGGGTGGAACTGGAGGCCGTAGAAGCGCCGGGTCTCGTCGGCGATGACGCAGTCCGGCGCGTTGTCGGAGCGGCCGATGCGGGTGAAGCCTTCGGGCAGGCGGGTGACGCGGTCGCCGTGGCTCATCCACACGGGGTGCCGGCCGTGCGCCCACACGCCCTCCAGCAGCGGCGAGTGCCCGACCGCCTCGACCTCGGCGCGGCCGTACTCGCTATGGTGGCCGGACTCCACCGCGCCGCCGAGCTGAACCGCCATCAGCTGCTCGCCGTAGCAGATGCCGAGCACGGGGATGCCGGCCTCGAACACCGCCTGCGGCGCGCGCGGCGACCCGTCCGCGGTGACCGAGGCGGGGCCGCCCGAGAGGATCACTGCCTTGGGGCCGAGCGCCGTGAAGGCCGCGGCCGCGGACTGGAACGGCGCGATCTCGCAATACACGCCGGCCTCGCGCACCCGCCGGGCAATGAGCTGCGTCACCTGCGAGCCGAAATCGATGATGAGCACCTTGTCGTGGTGCGCGACGAGGTCGGCGTGCACGATGTCGGGTGTAGTGCTGGTCATCGCGGGTGCTGCCTGCCGGGACGGGTGAACTGGCCCATGCTTACCGCAAGACGGCGCGCGATGCGCGCTTTCGAACCGTCGCCGCGAGGGCATGGCAAGATGCCGCCGCTATGGTGCGTCCACGAGGAGACGCACCGATGAGCACGCTTTACATCCACCTCAACGACCGGCCGGCGCGCCGCGTCGACGTCGCCGCCATCGCGAGCCTGTTCGCCCACGAGGAGGTGGCAGCGCCATCCCGGCGCCGGCGGCGGCCGGTCGTCGCCGCCGTGGTCGCCCTGCTGCTGCTCGGCGATTTCGTGCTGGTCGTGCGCCCGGACGCGCCCGTGCCGACGCCGGCGCCCGCCGCCGCCGTCACGCTCGGATGAGGGTGGCGATGAAGAACCCGTCGGTTCCCGTGCGCAGCGGCGTCAGCCGGATGCCGGTGTCGTTCACCGCGGCGTCGAGGCCGGACAGGCCCGCCGCGTCCAGCACGGCGGCCGGCGGCGCGACGGCGAAGCCGGGCGCGGCGATGCGAAAGGCGGCGACGCGCGCCTCGTTCTCCTCGTCGAGCACGGAGCAGGTCACGTAAACGAGCCGGCCGCCCGGCTTCACGAAGCGCGCCGCGTCCCGCAGCACCACGTCCTGCTCGCGCGCGCGCTGCTCCAGGGCGCCGGGGCGCACCCGCCATTTGGCATCGGGGTTGCGCCGCCACGTGCCCGTGCCGGTGCAGGGGGCGTCGACGAGGACGAGGTCGCAGCGCGCGGCGAGGTCGTCGAGCGGCGGCACGCCGCGACGCGGTGCGCGGACCTGTACGTTGCGCGCGCCCGAGCGCTCCAAACGCGGGAACAGGCCGGCGAGGCGACGCCCGTCGGCGTCCGCCGCGTAAACCTGCCCGCGATTGTTCATGGCGGCCGCGAGCGCCAGCGTCTTGCCGCCGCCGCCGGCGCAAAGGTCGAGGACCTGGCCGCCCGGCTCCGGCCGCGCCAGGCGCACGGCGAGCTGCGACCCCTCGTCCTGCACCTCCACGAGGCCCTTGGCGAAGGCCGGCTCCCCGGCGAGGGCCGGTCCGCGCCCGTCCGCGCCAAGCGGCAGGCGCAGCCCGTCCGGGGCGTGGACGGACGGCGTCGGCGCGAGGTGGGCGAGCGACGCCTCGACCTTGGCCCGCGTCGCCTTCAGCGTGTTGACCCTCAGGTCGACCGGCGCGCGGGCGGCGAGTGCTGCGGTTTCGGCGACGAGCGCGTCGCCGAACACCCGCGCCAGCGAAGGCTCCAGCCAGTCGGGGAAGTCGCCGCAGACGTGGGCGGGAGCGCCGGCGAGGGAAGCGGCGGCGAGCGCGTCGCGCTCCGCTTCGTGCAACGGCTCGGGGGCGTGGTTCTCGCCGCCGCACAGCGCGGCGATGGCGTCGATCGGAAGGGCGCGGGCGCGGAGCAGAGAGCCGAGCAGCAACGCCCGCGGCGTGTCCGCCCCCATCACCCAGGCGGCGGAGGCGCGCTTGCGCAGGGCGTCGTAGACGAGGGACGCGATGGCGGCACGGTCCTTCGACCCGGCAAAGCGGTGCGACAGGCCGTAATCCTTCAGCGCGTCGCCAGCAGGACGATGGCGCGCCTCGATGTCGGCGACGACCTCGATCGCGGCGGCGAGCCGGCCGCCGGGCGTCACGGCGCGACCGTGTGCGCGGCGCCGACGTTCACCGCCGTTCCTCGACCACGAAACGGTGCCCGTCCGGGTCGAGCACGCAAACCGCGCGGGCGCCGTCGCCAAGGGCGACGATGCCCGCCGACACGAAAGACGTGCCCTCCGTCGAGGCGAGCGCCTCCACGACCGGCTCGATGTCCTCGGTTTCCAGCACGAAGAAGGTGGCGGCGAGGTCGTCGGCCCGCGTGTGCCCGTCGATCGGGCGGCGCGCGCCGACGTGGTAGCCGAGCAGTTCGACGTGCGGCGGCGCATGCTGCGGCGCCATGCCGGTGACGGTGACGCGGGCGTGGTCGACGCCGTCCATGCGTGCCTGCTCCGGCCCGACGTTTTCGGACTGCATGCTTTGTTCCAGCCCGAAGCACCCGCGCAGAAAGGTGACGCTCGCGGCGGTGTCGGCGACGGAGATGGCGGAGTGATCGATGCCAAGGACGAGCCGGTCCTTGCCCTGCCAGGCCGGCGGGGCGCCCCCGGCGGGAAAGGCGAGGAGTTCGAGCGGGTGGCCGTCGGCGTCGCGGAACTTGAAGGCCTCGACCGCGCCCGACGCGGCCGGCAGCGTGACCGGCCCACCGGCGGTGATGGGCGTGAAGCGCCCGGCGCGCTCCAGCCGAGCATGGGCGGCGGCCATGTCCGACACGATGATCGCGAAGTGCTGAAACCAAAGGTCGGTGCTGGTGCTGCCGACCGGATAGGGCCGGCCCGGCGGGTCAAACGCGACGAGGAGCACCTCCTGGTCGCCGATGCGCAGGGCTTGCTGCCGCGACCGCGCGCCGGGCAGTCCCATCAGCTGCGCAAAGCCCTCGCCGCCGTTTCGCGACGGCGAGGCGACCGCGTCGAAGGCCGCGGCGAAGAAGCCGGTGCTGGCCTCGAGGTCGGACACCACGAGGCCGAGGCGCGCGACGCGCGTGGTCGTCGGCGTGGACGCGATCGCGGGTGCCGGCATGCTCTTCCCCTCGGCTCAGCGGTAGGCGGGCGCGACCACGCCGTAGGCCGGCGTCGCCGAGAGCGGGTGGGTGGCGGCGTAGTCCAGCGAGGCCAGCGGCGCGCCGAGCACGATGAGGCCGAGCCCGCCGACGAGGCCGAAGTTCTTGAGGAAGTCCCAGAAATGGGTGCGGCCCTTGCTGTCGCCTTTGGCGAAGAAGTCGCCGCAGGCCCAGAACTGGTGGTAGAGCAGCGCGGTGACGACGCAATAGAAGGCGAGCAGCGCCGCCGCCGCCCGGTCGAGCACGCCGAGCATGATGAGCAGCGAGCAGCCGGTCTCGACCAGCATGGCGAGCACCAGCAGCACGGGGCCGCCGGGCAGGATGCCGTCCTCCGCCTGTTTGAGCGCGCCGCGCCAGTTGAAGACCTTGTCCAGCGTGCTGAAGGGGAAGATCACGATCAGGCAAAGGCGGAAGACCAGGGGTGCGACGATACTCACTCGCGATGCCTTTCCTGCGAAATGATAAGCCTGACGGCTCGGCACCGTGGCGCTGTCGCAACGCGCAGCTACGAGGAAAGCTCACCCGCCAACCGCTTTTCGTGCGCCGCACCATCGCCGCCCTTAACTTCCGGACAGCCATCGCGTGACCACCGACCATTACGACGTCATCGTCATCGGCAGCGGACCCGGCGGGGCGACGCTGGCGAGTCGGCTGGCGCCGACCGGCAAACGCATCCTGGTGCTGGAGCGGGGCGGCTACCTCAAACGCGAGCAGGCGAACTGGGACACGGCGGCCGTGTTCAACGAGGGTCGCTACAAGGCCGATGAAATATGGTTCGACGGCGCCGGCGCGCCCTTCTCGCCCATGGTGCATTACGTCGTCGGCGGCAATTCCAAGGTGTACGGCGCGGCCCTGGTGCGGATGCGCCGCGAGGACTTCGCCGAGTTGCGCCACATCGACGGCGTGTCCCCCGCCTGGCCGCTCGGCTACGACGTGTTCGACCCGTACTACCTCGAAGCCGAGCGGCTATACGCCGTCCACGGCCGCCGCGGCGAGGATCCGAGCGAACCGAACGCCGTCGATCCCTTCCCCCATGCCCCCGTCGAGCACGAGGCGCGCATCGCCCGGCTCGACGCGCAGCTCGCCGCCCAGGGCCTGAAGCCCTTCCACCTGCCCCTCGGCATCTACCTCGACCAGAAGCCCGGCACGGGCGAGCCGGAGGAGCACAGCGCCTGCATCCGCTGCGCCGCCTTCGACGGCTTCCCCTGCCTCGTCAACGGCAAGGCCGACGCGCAGCTCGCCTGCATCGACCCGACGCTGCGGCTGCACCCCAACGTCACCCTGCTCACCGGCGCCTACGTGTCGCGGCTGGAAACAGACGCGGCGGGGCGCAGCGTCCGTGCCGTCCACGTGACGCGCGATGGCCGCGAGGAGCGCTACGGCGCCGACATCGTGGTGGTCGCCTGCGGCGCGCTGAACTCGGCGCTGCTGCTGCTGCGCTCGGCGGGCGGCGCCCATCCCGACGGTCTCGCCAACGGCTCGGACCAAGTCGGGCGCAACTACATGCGCCACAACCAGTCGGTGCTGCTCGCCCTGTCGCGCGAGCGCAACGACACGGTGTTCCAGAAGACGCTGGCACTCGCCGACTTCTACTTCGGCACGCCGGACTGGCCGCACCCGATGGGTTTCGTGCAGATGTGCGGCAAGCTGCACGGCACGCACCTGCGCGGCGAGGTGCTGCCGTCCTGGCTGGAATTCCTGTCGAACCTGCCCTTCGAGGTGCTGGCCAAGCACGCGCTCGACTTCTGGCTGTCGAGCGAGGACCTGCCAGACCCCGAGAACCGGATCACGCTCGGGGCCGACGGCCGGGTGACGCTGGCGCTCACCCCCAACAACATGGAGGCCCACCTCAGGCTGAGGGCCGCCTTCGCTGCAAAGCTCAAGGCCACCAGCGTCCACGGGGTGTTCGGCACGTCGGTGTTCGTCCACAAGAACATCCCGATCGCCGGCGTGTCGCACCAGGCCGGCACCCTTCGTTTCGGAACCGACCCGCGAACGTCGGTGCTCGACCTGAACTGCCGCGCCCACGAGGTCGATAACCTTTACGTCGCCGATTCGAGCTTCTTCCCCTCCGTCGGCGCGGTGAACCCGACGCTGACCATCATCGCCAACTCACTCCGCGTCGCCGACCACATCGCGACGCGCCTCGGAACGGCCCGGTTCGGGGCGACGCAGCCCGGCCGCTCAGCCGCCCTGCTCGAAGCCGGGGTAGAGCGTCATGCCGCCGTCGACGAACAGCGTGGCGCCGGTGACGTAGTCGGCGTGGTCTGAAGCGAGCCACGCGGCGGCCTGGGCGATGTCGTCCGGCTCGCCGATGCGCTTGTAGGGCACCAGCGTCATCAGCGACGTGTAGGCCTCGTTCGTGCTCCATGCTTCCCTGTTGATCGGCGTGCGCACCGCGCCGGGAGCGATGGCGTTCACTCGGACGCGGTGCGGCGCCAGCTCCTGCGCCATCGACTCCATGAGGAGCTTGATGCCGCCCTTCGAAGCGGCGTAGTTCACGTGGCCGGCCCAGGGGATCACCTGGTGGACGGAACTCATGCAGATCATCTTGCCCGCGGCAACGGAAACGTTGGTGTCGACGCCGCGGCGCAGGAACTCGCGCGCCGCCGCCCGCTGGCACAGGAACTGGCCCGTGAGGTTGACGCCGATCACCTCGTTCCAATGCTCCAGCGTCATGTCGAGGAACGGCGCGTCCTTCTGCAGGCCGGCGTTGCTGACGGACACGTGCAGGGTGCCGAACTCCTTGACAACGCGCGCCACCATCGCCTCCACCTCGTCCTCGCGGCTGACGTCGGCCTTGACCGTCAGGGCGCGGCGGCCGAGTGCCTCGATCTTGTGCGCGATCTCCTCCGCCGCCTCGGGATGGGTGACGTAGTTCACCGCGACGTCGGCGCCGGCCCGCGCGAGGCCGAGGGCGACCGCCGCGCCGATGCCGGAGTTCGCCCCGGTGACCAGGGCCGGCTGCCCTTCCAGCATGGGGAAGTAGCCGGCGCGCGGCAGCGGCTCGGTGCCGGGCGGCGAGGGCGCGTCGGGCGGGAGCTTGAGATCGGTCATGGTTCAACTCCTTGCGTGGCGTGGGACGTGGACGGCGCGACCCGCTCGGCGAGGTCGGGGTCGATCTCCTCGCGCGGGTGCAGCAACAGGGCGACGAGGCCGGTCCATCCGGTCTGGTGCGAGGCGCCGAGCCCGCGCCCGGTGTCGCCGTGGAAATGCTCGTGGAACAGCACGAGGTCGCGGAAGTGCGGGTCCTCGGCCTGCTTGGGCGAGCCCTCGTAGATCGGGCGCCGCCCGTCGACGCCGCGCAGGAACAGCCGGGTCAGCCGCCCCGACAGCTCGTGGGCGACGGCGGCGAGCGTCATCCGGCGACCCGACCCGGTCGGGCACTCGACGGTGAAGTCGTCCTCATAGAAGGTGTGAAAGCGGTGCAGCGCCGTGACGAGGAGGTAGTTCACCGGCATCCACACCGGGCCGCGCCAGTTCGAGTTGCCGCCGTAGAGGCGCGACGTGCCCTCGCCCGGCTCATAGGCGACGGTGAAGGTTTCGCCCTGCACGGTGACGCTGGCCGGCTGCGCGGCATGGACCTTGGACAGCGAGCGCACCCCGTGGTCCGACAGGAACTCGCCCTCGTCGAGCATCCGCGTCAGGGTACGCAGCAGCCGCTGCTTGCGCACCAGCGACAGCAGGGAATAGTCGGCGCTGTTCACGTCGCGCCAGCGCGACACCAGCGCGGCGAGGTCGGGCCGCTGGGCGAACAGCCATTCGAGGCGTCGCTTGAAGTCGGGCAGGCGCTCCAGCGTGGCACCGTCGATCAGTTCGACCGCGAGGAGCGGAATCAGCCCGACCATGGAGCGGACCCGCAGCGGGATCTCCCGCCCGCCGGGCGTCTCCAGCACGTCGTAGTAGAAGCCGTCCTCCTCGTCCCACAGCCCGGCGCCCTCGCCGCCGATGCGGCGATGCACCGCGCCGGCGATGAGCAGGAAGTGCTCGAAGAACTTGATCGCCATGTCCTCGTAGACGGGGTCGCCCACGGCCAGCTCGATCGCGATGCGCATCAGGTTGAGGCAGTACATCGCCGCCCAGGCGGTGGCGTCGGCCTGGCCGAGGTGGCCGCCCTCCGGCAGGCGGCCGGAGCGGTTGAACAGCGAGATGTTGTCGAGGCCGAGGAAGCCGCCCTCGAAGATGTTGCGGCCGTTGGCGTCCTCGCGGTTCACCCACCAGGTGAAGTTCAGGACGAGCTTGTGGAACACCCGGCGCAGGAACAGCGTGTCGGGCGTGCCGCAGCGCGCGCGGTCGATGTCGTAGATCTGCAGGGCGGCGAGCGCGTGGACGGGCGGGTTGGTGTCGCCGAAGTTCCACTCGTAGGCCGGGATCTGCCCGTTGGGGTGGAGGAAGCGCGATTGGGTGAGCAGCACGAGCTGCGCCTTGGCGAAAGCGGGGTCGATCAGCGCGAAGGTCACGCAATGGAAGGCGAGGTCCCAGGCGGCGAACCAGGGGTACTCCCAGGCGTCGGGCATGGACAGGATGTCGGCCGCGCAGAGGTGCGTCCACCCCGCGTTGCGCCCGAGCAGCCGCTCGTGCGGCGGGTGCGGCTCGGCCGGGTCGCCGTTCAGCCAGCCGCGGACGTCGTAGCCGTAGAACTGCTTGGACCACAGCATGCCGGCGAAGGCTTGGCGCTGCACGGAGCGGGCGTCGGGATCGGCGATGCCGGCCTGCAGCGCCGCGTAGAAGGCGTCGCATTCCGCGCGCCGCGCGGCGACGACGGCGTCGAATTCGGCGAAGGGGTCGCGCGGTCCGCCCGCCGCGAAGCGCAGCCGCACCGTCGCGCTGCTGTGGGCCGGCACGTCGAGCACGTAGTGCGCCGCGACCTTGGTGCCGGTGCGCGCCGGGTTGACCGCCGCCGTTCGCCCCTCGACGAGGTAGTCGTTGACGCCGTCCTTGAAGAAGCCGGCGACCTCCTGCCCGAAGAGGCGCCGCCCGTTGGTCTCGTTCTCGCAGAACAGCAGGGTCGGGGCGCCGTCGCAATCGAGGCGCATCGGCGGCAGCTCCGGATGCGTAAACGTGACCGCGCACGCGCCGTCTGCGGCGAGCACGGGCTTTCGCGCGGCATCCCCGGTCCAGCTCCATGTGTTGCGCGACCATAGCTGCGGCAGGCAATGCAGCACGGCCCGTTCGGCGCCGCGGTTGTCGATGGTCACCTGCATCAGGATGTCGTCGGGCGCGGCCTTGGCGTACTCCACCGTGACGTCGAAGTAGCGGTCGTCGTCGAAGAGGCCGGTGTCGATCAGCTCGTACTCACGCGCGTCGAGGCCGCGCCGCGCGTTCTCCGCAACGAGGTCGGCATAGGGAAACGCTGACTGCGGGTACTTGTAGAGCATCCTGCCGTAGGAGTGCGTCGGCGTGCCGTCGAGGTAGTAGTACAGCTCCTTGACGTCCTCGCCGTGGTTGCCCTCGGCGTTCGTCAGGCCGAACAGGCGCTCCTTGAGGATGGGGTCGGCACCGTTCCACAGCGCGAGGCCGAGGCAGGCGGCGAGGCGGTCGTCGCCGAAGCCGGCGATGGCGTCCTCGCCCCAGCGGTAGGCCCGGGAGCGGGCCTGGTCGTGGGGCAGATAGCTCCATGCGTCGCCGTCGGCGCTGTAATCCTCGCGCACCGTGCCCCACTGCCGATCGCTGAGGTAGGGGCCGAAGCGGCGCCAGGAGACGGGCGACGACGGGCTTGGCGCCGCGTCGGCTTCGGCAAGGCGGCGTCCCTCGGCCGTGTCGCGCACCGCGCGGTGCGGCACGTTGGGCAGGTCGATCTTCATCGGTCGGGGTGTTCGATCCAGCTCGGCGGGTGCGGGACGCTCGCCCCGCCACTAGGTAGGCCGAAGCCTTGCCGCGACCAGCACCGACCGGAAACGAATGCGGGTGGGCGCGCCCGGCGAAACGCCCCGCTCGCCCCGCCGGCACGGCGATGAGCACCGCCAAGCCCTGGATCCATGATCCGACGGATGATGCGCGCGATCGCCTGCCACGGCCCGCTCACGCTCCTGACCCGCATCCGCCGCATCGAAACATCGGCGCGGAAACGACGCTGTTCGCCAAGCGCTCGCTGGAGCTGAGCAATACGGCGAGCGCCAGCGCGGACAAGGAAACGAAGCCGCAGTTCGGGGGATGTCGCCGCGCCGTCAAACGACGTCGCAGGCCGGATGAAGAGTCTTTTCCAGCACGACAAAGGCGAGGTCGTCCCGCAGCGGCGTGCCGAAGCGGTTGTCGCCGTACGGGAAGGGGATGGTTTCACCGGTCATGCGGTAGCCGCGCCGGAGATACTACGCGATCAACGCGTCCCTGACGTTCACCACCGTCATGCGGACGCGTCGTCCGCCATGCTCGCCGAACCATTGCTCCGCGGCGGCAAGGACAAGACGTCCGTGACCGCCGTTCTGCTGCGCCGGATCGATCGCCAGGGACCCGAGATACCAGCTATCCTCGTCAACACGCTCCAGCCATGCGCTGCCCTTCAGGGCGCCGGACTGCGCACCCTCCCACGTCAACTGGACGGCGTCGGGCTCCCGGCCGAGGTCGGCGCGGAGCAGGTCCTCCGTCGTGCGATCGCCGGAAAGACAGTCCGCCTCCGTGCTCCAGCCCGACGATGCCCCTGCGTTGCGGTAGGCGCGGTTCACCAGCGCGACGATGCCGGGCACGTCGTCGTCGGTACACCGTGTGAGCATGCGATGCGTTCCGTGCTCGCTTCAGGAAGTCCGAGCGCGGGAAGCGGCGTGAAGGATGCGCGATGGCTCGTCCAGGTCGAGCCGATCGGTGGCGACGCGTGCTTGCGCCGGGTGTCGCCGCTTCAGCGCCCCATGCCGACCATCGTCTGGGCGATCTGCCAGCCGGGGCGCTCATGATCGCCGTCGCGTGCCAGGGCGAGGAGCTTGGCGCTCCAGTCGCGGGCGCCGGCGGCGTCGCCCGCCGCCTTGGCCGCCTGCGCCGCGCCGAGGAACGAGCGGTAGCGGTTCGGCGCCAGCTTCAGCGATTCCTGGTAGTCGGCGAGCGCGTCGCGGGGATGGTCGAGCGCGAGTTCCATGTCGGCCAGCGCCTCGCGTGCCGGGATGATCTTGTTTTCGAGGTAGATGTGCTTCTCGTGGCCGTCGTCCTGCGTGGCCGCGGCGCGCATCAGCGCCAGGGCGTCCTCCGGCTTGTTCTGGTCCTTGAGCAACCACGCCCGCGCCGTCTTGGCGTAGATGTCGACGAACACGCCCCAATACTCGCCGAGCCCGTCCGCCACCGGCTTGCGCAGCGCCTGCAACGCGCGCAACTCGACGACGGCCTGGCCGGCGTCGCCGGCGCGCGCGGCGCCGTAGGCGCGGGCGAAGCGAGCCAACGCCGCGTCGAAGGCGTCGCCCGCCGGCACGGAAATCTTCATCGCGTCGCGCCAATCGTCGCGCTCCAGCGCATAGCGCGCCACGATGATCGTCGGCATGCCGTCCTTGGCGCGGGCGGCGGCGAGGTCTTCGGCGACGTGGCGGTCCTCGCCCTTTTGCAGGCGGGCATAGGCGATGAAGTCGAAGGCGTGGTCGTAGCCGATGTCGGCCTTGACCGGATCGCTTTTCGCCCGTGGGTCGGCGAGGTCGTCGGAGCGCCGGTTGGCGTCGATCGACCTGTTCCAGTCGCCGAGCATGGTCCAGATGTGCGACGGCATGTGCTGGGCATGGCTCGACGCCGGCGCGATCCGCGACTCGGCCTCGGCCGCGTGCACCGCCTCGGGCGCGAGGGCGGTGTAGTCGTAGGCGTGGATGAGGTAGTGCGGTGCGCCGGGATGCTCGGGGTGCGCCGCCATCACCGCGTTGAGGATGGCGCCCGCGCGCTTCTGCCGGCTGAAGGTCTTGTCGTCGAGGTCGACGCCCTCGATGATCGCCAGCCCGTCGAGCGCTGCGATATCGGGGTCGTCGGGGTAGGCGGCGCGCACCGCGTCCATCCGCTCGGCATAGGCGCGGCCCCGCGCGACCGTGTCGGGGTAGGGACGGTAATACACGTCGAGCGCGGCGATGAGGTCGCGCTCGCGCGGGCTGCTCGCCCTCGCTGCGGCGAGGGCGCGGTCGACGTCGGCGCGGCCGGCCTTGAAGCTTTGCGCGTCGAGCGCGCCGCCGAGCGGGTTGCCGCGCGCGCCCATCGCCGCGCCCCACCACGCGATGGCGCAACGCGGGTCGCGCTTGGCGATCGCCGCGAAGCTCGCGCTGTCGCCCTCGAAGGAGTGCATCCGGGCGATCTCGCGCTGCAGGGCGGGCTGCACGGCGGCCGCGCAGCTGTTGGCGAAACGCACGGTGCCGTAGCCGGAAACCTGCGTCGACGATGGCGGCGCGGCGCAGATGTGCCCGGCGGCGACGACGGGGGCGGGAGGCGCCGCCGCCAGCAGAAACGCGGCGGCGCCGGCGAGCGGCGCGCCGAGCAGCGACAGCGTGGCGAACGGGCGGGCGTTGCACCTTGGCATCGGCTGGTTCCTTCGCGACGGGCGCGACGCACTGTAGGGGTCACCGCGCGTTCCGGCAAAAGCCACGCTGTCGCGCGCGCCGCGATGGCGCATCAGCGCGCCGCGACGGCGGTGCCGGCCGTCGCCGCCTGCGGCCGCTGCACCGAGCGCAGCACGACGAGGGACGCCTGGGCCTCCACATCGAGCGTCGCGCGCAGGTCGCGCAGGACGGTTGCGGCGCCGCGTCGCGCCACGCGGTCGACGCGTTGCCGCCATTGCGCGCAGCTCGTCGCGTCGTCCGGCGGCGGTGCCGCGACCTGCGCGGGGGTGCCGGGGACGTGGGAACCGCCCAGGGCGCGGTCGAACAACGCCCTTGCCGCCGCCGCGCCGGCCTTGCCGTCGACATCCTCGATGGCCTTCGCCGCCGCGAGCAGGTCGGCGCGCCCGGCGATGGCGGCACAGGCGCGCGGCGTGGCGGCGACGGCGAGCGCGCGCTCGAAGTAGCGGGCGAGGTCGGGCAGTGCGTCGTCGTCGGCGCGGGACAGTCCGGAGGCGACGGCGCTGCGTACGATGCGCGCCAGCGCGTCGCCGTTCTCGCCCTCCGAGCGCGCGGCGCGGTAGGCGTCGAGGTACCAGCCGGCGATGGCGTCGATCGCCTTCGGCGAACGCTCGAGGAAGACGCCGACGAGCGGGAAGTCGCGCGTGACGAGGCTCCGCGCGCCCTCCAGCGTATCCGCCCCGTCGAGCCGCGAGTCGGGCAGGCGGTCGCGGTCGACCATGGCGGTGACGGCGTGCGCGGCGAGGAGTTCCGCCGCGCCGGGGAACCACATGTCGGAGGGATCGACCTTGAGCGCGGCGTCGACGAACCCCGGTGCGACGCCGGCGGCGAGGTAGGCTGCGCGCTCCGCGCCGCTGTCGCCGCGGTACAATTTGCCGAACAGCCCCTGCTCGTAGGGCGCGTGGAAGCCGAGCCGGCCGTCCTCCTCCATGATGCGCTCGCGCCCGCGCACGAAGGCGAGCGTGCAGGCCGACACGCAAAAGTCCGGCGCGAAGGTCGCGAGCCCGTGCGCGGCGATCACGTCGCCGAGCGCCTGCCCCTCGTCGGCGAGGCCGCCCTCGCTGGTGAGGTGGATGCGCGTGACCTCCGGATGCGCGGCGAGGAGGTCGCCGAGGCGTTGCGCCACCCCCTCGTTGATCGGGCCGGCGAAGCGGACGTCGCGGCCGCCCGGCCCGACCACGATGGTGGTCGCCGCTGCCGGCGGCTCGCCGGCCTCGATCAGCGCCTCCATCTCGACGGACGCGTCCATCAGGCCGGCCCACACGAAGGCGGCGCAGGTCAGCGCCAGGCCGAACGGCAGCGCACAGGCGGCGGCGCGGGCGCGCCAGGCACGCCGCCGCCACGCGGCGCGCGCCGTCACCAGGACTGCGGCCACGAGGGCGAGCGCCGTGGCGGCGGCTGCGGCGAGGCTCGCCCGGTCGCTCAGGCC
>CAXTFM010000088.1:0-13638 GCA_964243435.1 uncultured Beijerinckiaceae bacterium | reverse complement strand
CAGTCGATGCGCAAGGCCAAGACGTCGAACCCGCTCTTCCTCTTGGACGAGATCGACAAGATGGGCCAGGACTTCCGCGGCGACCCGTCGTCGGCGCTGCTGGAAGTGCTCGACCCCGAGCAGAACAAGGCCTTCGCCGATCACTACCTCGAGGTCGACTACGACCTGTCGAGCGTGATGTTCGTCACGACCGCCAACACGCTCAACATCTCGCCGCCGCTGATGGACCGCATGGAGGTCATCCGCATCGCCGGCTACACCGAGGACGAGAAGGTCGAGATCGCACGGCGCCACCTCATCCCGGCGGTGATCCAGAAGCACGGCCTCCAGGAGGCGGAGTTCTCCATCGACGAGGAGGGCCTGATGACGCTGATCCGGCGCTACACGCGGGAAGCCGGCGTCCGCAACCTGGAGCGTGAAATCTCCAACCTCGCCCGCAAGGCGGTGAAGGAGATCCTGCTGGGCAAGGCGACGAGCGTCGCCGTGACGGCGGAAACGATCGCGGACTTCCTCGGCGTGTTCAAGTTCCGCTTCGGCATGGCCGAGGAGGAGGATCAGGTCGGGGCCGTCACCGGGCTGGCCTGGACGGAGGTCGGCGGCGAGCTGCTGACGATCGAGGGCGTGATGATGCCGGGCAAGGGCCGCATGACGGTCACCGGCAACCTCAAGGACGTGATGAAGGAGTCGATCTCGGCGGCGGCGTCCTACGTCCGCTCCCGCGCGGTCGATTTCGGCATCGAGCCGCCGCTGTTCGACCGTCGCGACATCCACGTCCACGTGCCGGAGGGTGCGACGCCGAAGGATGGCCCGTCCGCCGGTGTCGCGATGGCCACCGCCATCGTGTCGACGATGACCGGCATCCCCATCCATCGCGACATCGCCATGACCGGCGAGGTCACGCTGCGCGGCCGGGTGCTGCCGATCGGCGGCCTCAAGGAGAAGCTGCTCGCCGCGCTGCGCGGCGGCTTGCGCAAGGTGCTGATCCCGCAGGAGAACGCCAAGGACCTCGTCGACATCCCGGCCAACGTGAAGAACGCGCTGGAGATCGTGCCGGTGGCGCGGATGGACGAGGTGCTGGAGCACGCGCTCACCCGCAAGCCGATGCCGATCTCCTGGGAGGAGGCGCGTCCGGCGAAGGCCTCCGCCGCGCCGCTCCCCGGCGAAGAGGACGGTGCCGGCGTCGTCGCGCACTGACAAACACCACCGACCGGCGAACGCCGCGTGCCCCCGCACGCGGCGTTCGTCGTTTACCGGTGGCAGGAGGCCATGTCTCGACGTGCGGAAATGCGCCCGCGGCGCTGGCGCGCCGGCGGCGGCTTCGGAAAATCGCCGCTTTTCCAGCCCACCTGACGTGTCGGTCGAGGGCTGGAGCGGTTCGGTGATGCGGCGGCTGATGGGCATGGCGTTAGTCGCCGCGAGTTTCGCCGCGCCGCCGGCCGAGGCGGCGACCTCGGCCATCACCGACGCCTTCGTCGCTGCGACGACCCCGGCCTTCGAGGCGCTGCGCCTCGCGGACGAATACGCCGCCGCCAACGGCGCCGGGGCGCGGCTGCGCGCCTTCGCCGGGCGCGACGAGGCCGCCCAGGCCGACGCGGCCGACGCCCTCACCGCTTGGGAGCAGGCCACGCGGCGCGCCGACATCGCCGCCGCCAACGCCCCCTCCATCGACGGCCTCGGGGCGGTGCTCTATCCGTTCGGTGCCGTGGTGTTCCCGATCAACATCCACGGCCACGTCGACACCGACGCCTACCGCACGGCGCTGGCGCAGCTCGCCGCGCTGCAGGGACCGGCCTTCGACTCGGTCTACGTCGCGGAACAGTCGTCGATCCTGCGGCGCCTCGTCGAGGCGTACACCGACTACATCAAGAACGGCGACGACCCCGGCCTGCGCGCCATTGCCGTTCGCAACCTGCCCAGGGTGCGGCGCCTCCTCGCCGAACTCGCGCGGGTGTGAGCGGGGCCGCGTTTCAGTTCGGCAGCACGCCGCCGATCACGCAGGCGATGAGCACCACGCCGAGGCCGAAGCGGTAGACCACGAAGGGCCAGGCCGAGAAGCGCTCCAGGATGCGCATCAGGCTCCAGATCGCCACGAAGGCCGACACCGACGCGACCGCGATCCCGAACAGCAGGATCGACCAGCCCTCGACGCCGAGCCCGGCCTTGCGCAGCTTGACCAGCTCGAACAGGCCGGCGAGCGCGATGGTCGGGATGCCGAGCAGGAAGGAGAAGCGCGCCGCCTCGTCGCGCTGGAGCCCGAGGAACAGCGCGGCGGTGAGCGTCGAGCCGGAGCGGGACACGCCGGGGATCAGCGCGCCGACCTGGGCGAAGCCGACGACGAGCGCGTCGCGCAGGGTGACGTTGCTGATGGTGCGGACGTGGCGGGCCGCGCGCTCGGCGATGGCGAGCAGCGCCCCCATCACGATGCAGGCGCCGCCGATCACGGTCAGCGTGCGCAGCGGCGAGCCGCAGGCGTTGAGCTTGTTCGACAGCAGCAGGCCGCAGAAGGAGATGGGCACCGTCGCCAGCACGATCCACACGAAGAAGCGGAAGTTCCAATCGGCGAAGTCGCGGCGACGCACGGCGGCCAGCGTCCCCTGCGCGAGCCCGCGCACGTCCGCCCAGAAATAGCTCAGCACCGCCGCCAGCGCGGCGAGTTGCATGGCGGCGGAGAAGGCCGAGCCGGGGTCCTGCCAGCCGAGCAGCGCGGGAACGATGCGCATGTGGGCGGTGGAGGAGATCGGCAGCAGCTCGCTGATCCCCTGCACGATGCCGAGGAACCCGACCTTGAGGAAACCGAGCCCGACAAACCCCGTGTCGAGCCCCGCCGTGCAGGCATCCGCCATCGTTCAACCCGTCCGCGCGCCGGTCGAGCCGGCCCCGCGCGGTACATCACCCATTCGCGAGGGGAGATCAACGCGCGCGTCAGCCCTCGTGCTCGGCCGCGGCGAGGCGCTCCACCTCGCGGACGTAGGCGTCGGCGTCGAACTTCTTCAGGCTCGCCTGCCCCATCGAGCGCACGTTGCCGTAAACGGGGCGCGGCCCCCACGGCCGATCGTGCAGCCCGAACAGCCAGCCGACATTGGTGAAGGAGTTCGCGTCGCGCCCGTCGATGAAGTAGCGGTTGTTGAGGGTGAGCGCCGTGTCCCACGCTTCCTCCGGGGTCGCCGACCATTCCACGATCTTCTTGCCCCAGTACATGCGCATGTGGTTGTGCATGTAGCCGGTTTCGCGCATCTCGGTCAGCGCGGCGTTCCAGTACCGGTCGTGCGTTTCGCCCCGCTCGAACTGTTCGCGGGTGTAAAGGTAGGGGCGGGCGTCGCCGCGGTGGGCGTCGAGCGTCTTGCGCGCCCAGGCCGGGATGCAGCTGAGATTCTCGTAGTCCGGCGCGTAGTGCAGGTGGTTGACCGCCAGTTCGCGGCGCACGATCACCTCGTCGAGGTAGGACGCCTTGTCGTCGGCGTCGCCCGTCGTCGCCGCCTTGACGGCGAGCGCCACCGCGACCGGCGAGATCTGGCCGAAATGCAGGTAGGGGCTCATGTGCGAGGCGGCGCCCGCCTCCGGCTTGCCGCGCGACGCGGCGTAGCTGGCGAAGGACGCATCGACGTAGCGCGCGAGCCGCCGCTCGGCCTCGGCCATCCCCCCCTTGAAGCGGCGTACCGGCTTGACGCCCTGGTCCGTCTTCAGCGAGCGGACGAGCTTCGGCACGTCCGACAGGTCGAGCGTGCTCTCGACGCGCAAGGCGTCGGCGCGGTGGTGGACGCGGCGCTCCTCCAGGGGAACGAGGTAGTCCGGCAGCAGCCGGTTGATCTTGGTGCGCAGCGTGCGTGCGGCGATCTCGTGCTTGGGCGAGGCGGTCTCGACGGGGACCACCACGTCGCCCTCGACCCGCACGACGCGGCAGGGCGCGCGACGCGCGAACTCTGCGAAGAAGGGCTGCGCCGGCTTGATGTAGTTGCGGTCGCACACCACCAGCGCGGCATCGCCGGCGTAGCGCAGCGCCGTCGCGACGGGTGGCTCCCGGCGGGCGACGAAGCCGATGCCGCGTCGCGCCAGAGCCGGGCCGATCTCCGCCATGCCCTCCAGCAGGAAGCTCCAGTGCCGCGCGTTGACGTCGGGAAAGCCCTCGGCGATGCCGTAGCAGACCAGCACCGGCAGCTGCCGGGCGTTGGCCTCGTCGACCGCGTGCTCCAGCGCCGGGTTGCAGCGGGCGCGCTGCGACAGCCCCATCCAGTACAGGACGTAGGCGCCCGCCCCGTTCTCGGGGGTGTCGTTGAGTGCCTTGATGCGGGTCGCTTGGATCATGCCGGCATCCTTCAACCCTGTTGTTGGAACAAAGGAACCGCCGGGTTGGTCCGACGTTTCTCCTCTGCTTTCTGAGGGGATGGCACCATGAATATCGTTAAGTTCGGCGCCGCGCTCGCCGTCGGCTCGCTGTGTTTCGCCGCATCCAGCATCACGGCATCCGCCGCCTCGCCGGCGACGGCGGCCTTTCTGACCAACGTCGCGCAGAACGTCGACTTCCTCGACCGTTCCAGCCGCTTCGCCCTGACCAACTCCAAGGCGGCGCGTGTGCATGCCTTCGCCTTCAGCGAGGCGCGCGAGCAGACGCTCGCCGCCAACGCGATCGACGCCTACACCGAGACCGCGAAGGACGCGCTGCTGACCGGTCGCTCGGCGGCGGCGGACACGGCCGACATGCGCCTGCCGCTCGGGCAGGAGGACCTCAACAGCCTGGAAGGGCTGAACGGCCCCGACTTCGATGCGGAGTACAAGGCGAAGCAGCGCGACGCGCTGCGGCAGGTAATTGCCGACTACGAGGGCTACCTCGCGAGCGGCGACGATCCGACGCTGCGCGCCATCGCCGGTCGCGAGCTGCCGAAGGCCAAGCGCCGCCTCGATCAGCTCGGCAAGATCTGACCGCCAACGGCGTTCAGCCCCGCCATCGGTCGGCGAGGTCGAAGGCGTGCGCGACGAGTGCGGCAAGCAGCGTTGCCCCGACTGCGAGGGGCGTCGAACGCGCGTACTCCAGCGCAGCGGCGTCCGCGGAGGTCGTCGCCAGGCAGAGGCGGGCGGCGAGGGTGAGGCAGAACCCCGCCGCGAGGTTGGGGAGGAGCGAACGCGGCGCGATGCCCTGCCCGGTCCGTTTGTGGTAAAGGCTCAGCGCGGTCGCCTCGATGACGACCATCGCGAGGATAGCGTCGAGCGCTGTGGCGATCATCCGCCGTGCAAGGCGGGCGCAGCCGGCGTCCCCGCGACGACGCGTGGTGTGCGTCCGAGGTCCCGTGTAATGACCAGCGTCGCGGCGAGCGCGAACGTCGCGGCCTGGGCGAGGAAGACGGCGGCGTAGCTCACCGCCTGCCATGCGCCGAGGACACGCGCGACATCGTTCAACGCCGTCGCGCCGAGGCTGCCGCAGCCGAAGGCGACGCCCTGCGCCGCGCCCCACAGGCCCATGCGGACGCCCTGGCGCGCGCCGGAGCCGACGAGTTGCATCATGGTGGCGATCGCGGCGATGGCATAGGCCCCGTTGGCCATGCCGAGGGCGAACACGAGCATGGGCAGCGGTGCCCGCGCCCCGACGAGGCCGTCCACCGCCAAGCCGACCAGCGCCGCACCCGAGAGCAGGCAACCGCCCACCATCCACCCGCGCAGCGAGCCGACCGGCGATCGTCCGAGCGTCCCGCACACCAGCGCGACGAGCACCATCCCGCCGAGCGAGCCGGCATGCAACGCGCCGCTGAGCCGCGCCGTCGCACCGGGCGACAGGGCGAACAGCGCCCCGGCGAAGGGCTCGACCATCAGTTCCTCGCCGCCATAGGCCAGCATGGACACGAAGACGAAGGTGGCGAAGCGCCGTGCCCGCGCGTCCGCCCACACCTCGCGCAGGGCCTCGCGGAACGCGACCTGTCCGTCCTCCTGCCCGCCCTCCTGCCTGACCGTGGCGCGCGGCGCCGGCGCGCTTCCCTCGACGCCGCGCAGGGCGAGGCCGCTGACGAGGAGCCCGGATGCGGCGACGATCGCGGCGACGGCGACGAGGCGCCCCGGCGAGAAAGGGTCGAGCAGCCTGCCCGCGACCGCGGCGGTGACGACGAAACCGGCGATCATCATCAGCCACGCCACCGTCGCCGCCGCCGGGCGGCGCGCCGGCGCGGTGCGTGCGGCGAGCAGGACGAGCAGGTTCGTTCCCGCCGCGCTGACGCCGACGCCGATGGTCGCGAAGGCGACGGCGGCAAGCGCCAGCCCAGCGGCAAGGTGCCGGACCATCAGGCCGGTCGCCGCCGCGGCGAGCATGCCGCCGGCGGCGAGCACGACCATGCCGCCCAGGATGTGGGGCGTGCGCCGCGCACCGCCGTCGGCGCGGTGGCCGAGGCGCGGGCGCAGCACCTGAACCCAGTATTGCAGCGCGATGAGCAACCCCGGGAGGATCGCCGGCAAGCCAAGCTCGACCGTCATCACGCGGTTCAGCGTCGCCGTGGACAGGACGAAGATCGCGCCGAGGCCCGTTTGCACCAGCCCGAGCCGGACGATGCCGCGCCAGGTGAGGAAGGGCGGGGCGGCGTGCGTCACCCGTCGTCCTCCGCCTCGGCGAGCCCGAAACGGCGGAGCTTGACGTAGAGGCTTTGCCGGCTCAACCCCAGCACCTCCGCGGCCGAGGCGCGGTTGTCGCCCGTCAGGTCGAGCGCGGCCTCGATGCACAGCTTCTCGATGACGTCGGTGGTTTCGCGGACCAGCTCCTTCAGCGGCACGCGGCCGATCAGTTCGGTCAGCTGCTCGGCGGAATGGGGCAGTTCGCGGGCGGAGCGCGGCGGAGCGGCGACGCGGCGCCCCACGTCGCGGATGGCGAAGGCGAAGCGGGTGTCCTTGCCGCCGAGCGCGACGGCGGACACTTCCACCTCGGCCTCGCCGCCCTGCGAGCCGCGCAGGACGGTTTGGAACAGGCGCAGCGTTCCGTGCTGCCGCAGGTTCATGGTGGCGAGGTCGAAGTCGACGGCGGTGCGCCCGAACCAGTCCTCCAGGGCGGCTCCCACCAGGGCGGCCGGGTCCGCCACCTGCGCGAGTATGGCGAAGCTGGCGTTCGCCGCGACGATGCGCCCGGCCCCGTCCGCCACCACGAAGCCGTCGGGCGAAGCCTGGACGAAGTCGACCAGGCGATCCTCCCCGCCGCCGCTCGGCACCGCCGGCAGCGCGGGCGTCGGCGGGCGTCCGGGCCGGGTCAGGCGCAGCAGCACCAGGCTCGACGCGTCCTGGCGCAGCAGCGCGCCGGACACGACCACCGCGCCGACGTCCGCCAGGGCGAGTTCCGTTTCCTCGGCGCGACTGCCGCTGCGCAGATCGCCGAGGAGCTGCTGCGCCCGGCCGCGATGGGCGCCCACGACGAGTTCGGGAAAGGAACGCCCGACCACGCGCTTGGCGGCGCGCTCCAACAGGGCGACGGCGGCCGGGTTGGCTTCAAGGACCTTGGAGGTCGCACCATCGAGGATCAGCACCGGCTCGGCCGATGTTTGGAACAGCAGGCGGTAGCGCGTTTCGGCGAAGCGCAGCTTGGCGTAGTCGCGCTCCATCGACATCTGCGCGTCGATCAGGCGCTGCTGGAGGTTCGACACCGCGCGCATGTCGCGCCCGAGCGCGACGATGCGGTCGCCGGGACCGACCTTCACGGCCGAGTACAGGATGGGAACGTCGCGCCCGCTCGCCGCCTTGTGCGTCAGCTGGCGCGGGGTGGAGGCGGCGTTGCGCGCCGCCTCGTCGAGGATGGCGTCGATCTTGTGCCGGCTTTCGCTGGCGACCGTGTCGCTCCACGCCCGGCCGAGCCAACGCCCGTAGCCGTCCAGCTCGGCCGACAGGTCGGTGGGCTGGATCGCCATGTCCTGGATCACGCCCTTGCCGTCCATGACGAGCGCCACGTCGGACGAGCTCGCAACCAGCGTGGCGACGGAAGCGGCGTCAAGCGGACCGATCGACTGGTCGGGGGCACGGAACGGCTTCACCGTCGACAGAACTCCGCAGCGCGCACGTCGTCCCCGCCGCGCCGACGCCCGTCCCGGCCGAAGCGGCTAGGATAGGCGGCGACGCTGCGTCGGGCGTGCGATGTTTCGTTGGAACACGAGGTGCCTGGCGTGGGCAAGGCTGGCAAGGGGATCGCTCGCCGAACGGTCCGCGCCGATCATCCCGACATATTCCGGATGGTCCTCGAACAGTTGCCCGCAGGCGACGATGCCGACGCGCGGATTGGGCGCGCCGCGGCGGATGTGGCGGATGCCCGTCGCCAGCACGTCGAGGTCGCACTGCTCCGTCGCCAGCACTTCCACCAGATCGAACCATTGCCGGAGGACGACGTCCTTGAAGTCGGCGGAGTTGAGGCTGCGCTCGGTCCACACGTCCCAGCCGTCGCGGCGAAAGAACTCCGCCGCGAACACCAGGCCGAAGACCTGCAGCCCGGCCCCTGCCTGCACGCCCACCGGGGGCGACACCAGGAGCGCGCGCAGGCCGCTCGGCGGCTGCCCGGCCTCGCCGTGGAACTCGTCGGCGTAGCGGCGCAGGATGATCTGGAGGTTGCAAAAGGCGAGGGCGGCTTCCGTGGAGTCGCAAAGGTCGTCGGTGACGCGCTGGGCAAGGCGCAGCGCCGCCGGCATCAGCAGCTCGAGGTAGATGCGCCCGAGCGGGTGGCCGCCGGCGCGCACGGCGTCGATGTCGGCGCAAACGCCGACCACGTCGGCGCGCAGGAGCCGGTCGACGAAGTCCTCGACCCGCCCGACCTCCATGCCGCCGGCCGGGTCGGCGACGAGCGAACGGTCGTGCGCCGGCGCGGCACCGAAGATCTGGCGCAGCCTGGGGACCACGGCCTGCGAAACGATGGCGCGGAGGTCGGGGCTCGGTCCGAGATCCAGGATGGCGCTGGAGTGAGGCGCGGCGACCTTCTGCGGTCGCGGCTGCGTTTGGTCGGGTGCCATTCGGTGAGAGCCGGCTACATGCAGCATATCGGTCGCCATCCAGCCACCCCTTCAGCTGAGATCAGATTCCGTCGTTCGTCAAGTTCGATTTACGTCAGGCTTCGTTGACACTGACGCGGCAGCAGCTTAGCGTTCCCTGCATGCGGACTTCGGCATACTCGACCGCTTCGAACGGCGCCGCAACGGTAAACAATCGCTGCGGACAGCAGCTGGAACAGCCGGAGGCGGAAGCCGTGGCGTCGATTGTTGACAGACGGACGCCATGGCGACAACCGGCGGCGGCGCGGTCGTTCGGCGGAGCGGCCCGCGGCCCCCGGCCGACGCGCCCCGCCCTTTACACGCCCGAGCAGCGGCAACGGCGCGACGCGACGCGCTGGACGCTCGTCCAGGGCGTCCTCGCGCCCATGCAGTTCGTCGTCTTCCTCGTCAGCCTCGGCCTCGTGCTGCATTACCTCGCGACGGGTGCGGGCTTCGCCGTCGCCGCGGCGTCGGTCGTGGCCAAGACGCTGGCGCTTTACGCGATCATGGTCACCGGCTCGGCCTGGGAGAAGGCGGTGTTCGGCCGCTGGCTGTTCGCCCCCGCCTTCTTCTGGGAGGACGCGGTGAGCATGCTGGTGCTGGCCCTGCACACGGCCTACCTCGTCGCGTTGGGCACCGGGGCGCTCGGCGCCCGCGCCGCCATGGTGCTGGCCCTCGCCGCCTATGCGAGCTACGTCGTCAACGCGGCGCAGTTCGTGTTGAAGCTGCGCGCGGCGCGGCGCGGCGCGGCGCATGACGCCATCGGCCCGGCAGCCGGCCCGGCTGCCGATCCAGCTGCAATGGCGCACGCGTGAACGCGCCCTCGCACCCCGCCGCTCCCCTACGCCCCGTCGCGGCCGGCTGCCAACCCGACGCCGCGCCGCCCGTCGCCCGCGCCGTCCTGCGCGAGCGCGGCCAGCGCGAGGTGTTCTGCGGCCTCACCGGCATCGTCTGGCTGCACCGCAAGATCACCGACGCCTTCTTCCTCGTCGTCGGCTCGCGCACCTGCGCCCACCTCATCCAGTCGGCGGCGGGCGTGATGATCTTCGCCGAGCCGCGCTTCGCCACCGCGGTCATCGAGGAGCGCGACCTCGCCGGACGCGCCGACCCCAACGAGGAGCTCGACCGCGTGGTGGCGCAGCTGCTGGCGCGCCGACCCGACATCAGGATGCTGTTCCTCGTCGGTTCCTGCCCGAGCGAGGTCATCAAGCTCGACCTGTCGCGCGCGGCGCTGCGCTTGTCGCGCGCCCATGCCCCGGCGGTGCGGGTGCTGAACTATTCCGGCAGCGGCATCGAGACCACCTTCACGCAGGGCGAGGACGCCTGCCTCGCCTCGCTGGTCCCGGAGATGCCGGCGGCGGACGCGTCGCCGCTCCTCGTCGTCGGCTGCCTCGCCGACGTGGTGGAGGACCAGTTCCGCCGCCTGTTCGCGGCACTCGGCCTGGGGGAGGTGGCGTTCCTGCCGCCGCGCCGCGCCGGCGAGCTGCCCGCGGTCGGAGCGCAAACGCGCTACCTGCTGGCGCAGCCCTTCCTCGCCGACACCGCGCGCGCCCTCGAGGCGCGGGGTGCGGTGCGGGTCGCCGCCCCGATGCCGCTCGGCGCGGAAGGGACGCGGCTGTGGTTCGAGGCGGCGGCGCAGGCCTTCGGCGTCGACCCCGCGCGCACCGCCGCGGTGCTGGCCGCCCCGGCGGCGCGCGCCGCCGCGGCGCTCGCCCGCCTGCGTCCGGAGCTGGAAGGCCGGCGCATCTTCTTCTTCCCCGACTCGCAGCTCGAAGTGCCCCTCGCCCGCATGCTGGCACGCGAACTCGGCATGCGCCCGGTGGAGGTCGGCACGCCCTACCTTCACCGCCAGCACCTCGCCCCCGACCTCGACCTGCTCCCGGACGAGGTGACGCTGAGCGAGGGTCAGGACGTCGAGCGCCAGCTCGACCGCTGCCGCGCGGCGGCCCCCGACCTCACCGTGTGCGGCCTCGGCCTCGCCAACCCGCTGGAAGCGGAAGGCCTCGCCACCAAATGGTCGATCGAGCTGGTGTTCACCCCCATCCAGGGCTTCGAGCAGGCCGGCGACCTCGCCGAACTCTTCGCGCGACCGCTGCGGCGGCGGCAAAGGCTGGTCGCCTGATGCAGCTCACCGTGTGGACCTACGAGGGCCCGCCCCATGTCGGCGCGATGCGGATCGCCACCGCGATGCGGGGCGTGCACTACGTGCTGCACGCCCCGCAGGGCGACACCTACGCCGACCTGCTGTTCACCATGATCGAGCGCCGCGGCGCCCGCCCGCCCGTCACCTACACCACCTTCGCCGCGCGCGACCTCGGCGGCGACACGGCGGAGCTGTTCAAGTCGGCGGTGCGCGACGCCCACGCCCGCTTCGCGCCCGACGCGATCCTGGTCGGCGCCTCCTGCACGGCCGAGCTGATCCAGGACGATCCCGGCGGCCTCGCCGAAGCCCTCGACCTGCCCGTCCCCGTGGTGGCGCTGGAGCTTCCCTCCTATTCCAAGAAGGAGAACTGGGGCGCGGCGGAAACCTTCTACCGTCTCGTGCGCGCCTTCGCCGGTCCGCCCGGCACCGTGCGCCCGCCGCGCCCGGACGGCCAGGCGCCACGCTGCAACATCCTCGGACCGGCCGCGCTCGGCTTCCGCCACCGCGACGACCTCGTCGAGGTGACGCGGCTGCTCGAGCGGCTCGGCGTCGCGGTCAACGTCACCGCGCCCGAGGGCGCCGCGCCGGCCGACCTCGCCCGCCTCGGCGCCGCCGACTTCAACGTGGTGCTGTACCCCGAGATCGCGGGGGTGGCCGCCCGCTGGCTGGAGCGGAGCTTCGCGCAGCCGATGACCCGCACCGTGCCGATCGGCGTCGGCGCCACGCGGGACTTCATCGGCGAGGTGGCGGCGCTGTGCGGTGCGGACGGCGAGGTCGCGGCGAAGGCGGCGGCGCTCCTCGCCACCGAGCAAAGCCGCCTGCCCTGGTATTCCCGCTCGGTCGACTCGACCTACCTCACCGGCAAGCGCGTCGCCGTGTTCGGCGACGCCACCCACGCCCTCGCCGCCGCCCGCGTCGCCCGGGACGAACTCGGCTTCGCCGTCGTCGCGCTCGGCACCTATTCCCGCGAGTTCGCACGCGAGGTGCGCGAGGCCGCCGCCCATTACGGGGCGGAGGCGATCGTCGGCGACGACTTCCTCGCGGTGGAGGAGGCGATCGCGCGCCTGCAGCCCGAGCTGGTGCTCGGCACCCAGATGGAGCGCCACATCGCCAAGCGGCTCGGCATCCCCTGCGCCGTGATCTCCGCCCCGGTCCACGTCCAGGACTTCCCGGCGCGCTATTCGCCGGTGATGGGCTTCGAGGGCGCCAACGTGCTGTTCGACACGCTGGTGCATCCCCTGATGATGGGGCTGGAGGAACACCTCATCGGCATGTTCCGCGGCGATGACGAGTTCCACGATCGCGCCCTGCCCTCGCACCTCGCCACGGGCGCCGCCGCGCAGCCGACGGCACCCCCGGACGCGCCCGTAGCAACGGCGGGCGCGCACGCCCCCGTGCTCGATCGCCCCGCCTGGACGGCCGAGGCGGAGAGGGAGCTCGGCAAGATCCCCTTCTTCGTGCGCGGCAAGGCACGGCGCAACACCGAAGGCTTCGCCCGCGAGCGCGGGCTGGCAGCGATCACGCTCGACACGCTTTACGACGCCAAGGCCCATTTCGCGCGCTGACGCGCCGGCACGGAGTACGCGATGACCATCCCCGTCAAACCGCCCGGCGCGCAAAGCTGCCGGGCCGCCGGCTTCCTCGATGGCAAAGGCATGGACGGGGAGGGCTCCGTGCAGGTCCACCTCGACCCCGCCGTGAAGCTCGGCACGGCCAAGGTGTTCGCCGTCTACGGCAAGGGCGGCATCGGCAAGAGCACGACGTCGTCCAACCTGTCCGTCGCCTTCTCCAAGCTCGGCAAGCGGGTGCTGCAGATCGGCTGCGACCCCAAGCACGACTCGACCTTCACCCTGACCAAGACGCTGATGCCCACCGTCATCGACGTGCTGGAAACGGTGGACTTCCACACGGAGGAGCTGCGCACCGAGGACTTCGTGTTCCAGGGCTACAACGGCGTGATGTGCGTCGAGGCGGGCGGGCCGCCGGCCGGCACCGGCTGCGGCGGCTACGTCGTCGGGCAGACGGTGAAGCTGCTCAAGGAGCACCACCTCCTCGACGACACCGACGTGGTGATCTTCGACGTGCTCGGCGACGTGGTGTGCGGCGGCTTCGCCGCGCCCCTCCAGCACGCCGACCGCGCGCTGGTCGTCACCGCCAACGATTTCGACTCCATCTTCGCGATGAACCGCATCGTCGCCGCCATCGAGGCCAAGGCGAAGAACTACAAGGTGCGCTTCGGCGGCGTCATCATCAACCGCTCGGACGACACCGACCAGGTCGACAAGTTCAACGGCGTCGTCGGCCTCGACACCGTGGCGCACTTCCCCGTCCTCGACGCGATCCGCAAGTCGCGGCTGAAGAAGGCGACGCTGTTCGAGATGGAGCCGACGCCGGAAATCGTCGCGGTGCAGGAGGAGTACCTCCGCCTCGCCGCCAAGCTCTACGCCGGCACGGCGCCGCTGACGCCCAAGCCGATGAAGGACCGCGACATCTTCGACCTGCTCGGGTTCGACTGATGCGCAGCGC
>CAXTFM010000087.1:0-13673 GCA_964243435.1 uncultured Beijerinckiaceae bacterium | reverse complement strand
TTCGAGATCTGGAAGATGAAGGCGGACGGGCGCTACGTCCACGTCAAGACCTTCCCGATGTGCCGCTGGTCCGGCCAGCTCGGCCCCAAGATGCGCGAAGGCGACCGGCAGGTGCCGGAGGGCTTCTACCGCATCACGCCGGGGCAGATGAACCCGGCCTCGCAGTACTACCTCAGCTTCAACGTCGGCTATCCCAACGCCTTCGACCGCGCGCAGGGCGCCACCGGCGGCTCGATCTTCGTCCACGGCGCGTGCTCGTCGGCCGGCTGCTTTTCCATGACCGACGCGCAGATCGACCAGATCTACGCCGTCGCCCGCGACGCCTTCGGCGGCGGCCAGCAGGCGATCCAGATGCAGTCCTTCCCGTTCCACATGACGCCCGAGAACATGGCGAAGTACCGGAACGACGGGAACATCGGCTTCTGGCGCCAGCTCAAGGAGGGCGCCGACAATTTCGAGGTGTCGAAGCAGGACGTCGCGGTCGGCGTGTGCGCCCGGCACTACGTGTTCAACACCACGGCGCGCGGCCTCGACCCGTCCGGCCCCTGTCCGGCGCTGCAGCACGACGGCATCCAGGGCGACGTCGCCGCGCGCGAGGCCGCCGACGACGCCAAGGTGGCCCAGCTCAGCGCCAGCACGCCGGCGGTGCGCACCATCTACGCCGATGGCGGGCAGAACCCGGAATTCGCCCAGTCGCAACTCCCCGGCGTGAGCCGCCCCGAGGCGCTGGCCGCCGGACCGACGGAATGGCTCGTCGAGCCCTCGAAGAAGGTGTCCCCGGTGGTGAAGCTCGCTGCCAGGAAGGCCGCCGCCGCCACGACGGTGGCCAAGGCCAAGGTACCCGGCGCGGCGCCGGCGGTGGCCGACACGGACGACCGCACCTCATCGTTCCGCCGGACCGAGGCCAAGGCGGCGCTCTAGCCGCCGTTTCCGGGCGACGCGTCGGGCGGCGCGTCCGGCGTCGGCGCGCGGCGCGCCTTGAGGAAGTCGACGAAGGCGCGCAGCGGCGCCGGCAGCAGCCGGTTGCCGGCGTAGTACAGGCGCGGGCCGGGAAACTCCTCCCACCACTCGGCGAGGACCGGCACCAGCCGCCCGCCATCGAGGCTCGGGCGCAGGAACTCGTCGAAGGTCGCGATGATGCCGAGGCCCGCCTCCGCCATCGCCACCTCCAGGTCGAGCGAGGAGGCGACGAGCGGGCCGCTCGGGTCGACGCGCACCAGCTCGCCCCCGCGCGCGAACTCCCACGGCGCGGTGCGGCCGTTGTTGAAGCGGTGGCGGATGCAGCTGTGGCCGAGGAGGTCGCGCGGGTGTGCGGGGTGGCCGTGCGCCGCGAGGTAGGCCGGGGCCGCCGCCGCGGCGAAGCGCTGCCGCGCGGGGCCGAGCGGCACGGCGATCATGTCGCCCTCCAGGCGCTCGTCGTAGCGCACCCCGGCGTCGAAGCCGGCGGCGACGACGTCGACGAAGCTGTCGTCGGTCGTCACCTCCAGCACCACCGCCGGGTGGGCCTGGAGAAAGGCGGCGGCGATCGGCGGCAGCACGCGGCAGGCGACGATGGTCGGCACGTTGAGCTTGAGCGTACCGCGCGGCGTGTCGCGGTAGCCGTTGACCACGTCGAGCGCCGCGCGCACCGCGCCGAGCGCCGGCGCCAGCGCGTCGAGGAGGCGGGCGCCGGGCTCGGTCGCGGCGACGCTGCGGGTGGTGCGGTTGAGCAGGCGCACGCCGAGGCGCTTTTCCAGCCGCCGCACCGCCTCGCTCAAGGTCGAGGGCGAGACGCCGCGCAACGCCGCCGCCGCGCGGAAGGAGCGGGCGCGGGCGACGGCGGCGAAGGCGTCGAGGTCGGCGAGATCGTCCATCGCCCGGAGTTTCGCATGCCCCGTCCCGGCATGCGCGGCTTATCGCATGACGGGCGGGCCGGCGCAGGGCGATGGCCATCAACGCCCGCCGCCTCCGTGCCGTGACCGTTTCCGCGCTCGGCCGCATGGGCGCGCCCGGCGTTGCCCGCAGCGAACGCTGGACGAGCAGGCGGGACGCCCCGACCCGGTCGCGCGCTTCAGCGCATCAACGCGACCACCGGCATCGCCGCGAGGGTGGCGGCGCCGAGCGTGCGGCGCCACGGGTTGACGCCGCGCACCACCTCGTCGAGCGCCCAGATCGACAGGCTCGCCACCTTGACCCCGCGCAGCGCGAGGCCGGCCGCGCCGCCGGGTTTCAGCAGGTGCTCGGCCGCCGCGGCGCCGGCGAACACGCAGAGGGCGAGGTTGGGCACCTGCCCGATCACGATCCTGCCGGTCGCGCGGTCCTCGAAGAACCAGCGGAACGCCCGCTTCGCACCGCTCGTCTCGCCCGTGGTCATCGCCGCGCTCCCGTTTACGCCCGGCAACGGGGCGGCGCCCGCCTCGGTTACCGCGGCATCTCGGCCCGTGGCGCGTCGGGCTGGATCTCCGAAACCACGACTTCCGGGACCACGACTTCCGGGACCACGAATTCATGGACGCTGAACAACGCGGCGGCGTCGGTCCACACGCGCGAAGGGCGCCACCCCGCCGCTCCCGCCAGGCGCGCGACGTCGGCGAGCGCGTACTTGTGCGAGTTCTCGGTGTGGATGGTTTCGCCGGCGCGGAAGCCGAAGCGCTGCCCGAGCAGCGTCACGGTTTGCGCGCGCTGGCTGACGAGGTGCATCTCGACGCGGCTGAACTCGTCGTTGAACACCGCCTGGTGGGCGAAGGCGTCGAGGTCGAAGTCGGCGCCGAGCTCGCGGTTGGCGCGCGCCAGCAGGTTCTTGTTGAAGGCGGCGGTGACGCCGGCGGCGTCGTCATAGGCCGGCAGCAGCGTCGCCGCCGGCTTGCGCAGGTCGACGCCGATGATGAGGCGGGCGCCCGGCCCGAGCACCCCGGCCATGCGGGCGAGCAGCGCCACCGCGTCGTCGGGCTGGAAGTTGCCGACGGTGGAGCCGGGGAAGAAGCCGAGCCGCGGACGCGCCGCGAGGTCGTCCGGCAGGGCGAGGTCGGCGCGGAAGTCGCCGACGACCGGGTGGACGCGCAGGGCCGGGAAGCGCCGGGCGAGGCGCTGCCGGGCGTCGTCGAGCGCGCTCGCCGACACGTCCACCGGCACGTAGGCGGCGAGCTTGTCGAGCGCCTGGAGCAGGATTTCGGTCTTGCGGCTCGACCCCGAGCCGAACTCGATCAGCACGGTGCCGGCCGGCGTGCCGGCGACGATGGCGGCGACGCAGTCCTCGAGGATCGCGACCTCCGTCCGCGTCGGGTAGTATTCCGGCAGCGCGGTGATCTCCTCGAAGAGGGCGCTGCCGCGGGCGTCGTAGAAGTATTCGCAGGGCAGGGTCTTCTGCGCCCGGCCGAGGCCGGCGAGCGCGGTGCGGGCGAAGCCGTCGTCGCCCGCCGTCATCGGTCGCTCGCGAGGCGCAGCCCGGTGAACTGCCAGCGCTGGTGGGGATAGAAGAAGTTGCGGTAGGTCGCCCGCGCATGGCCGGGCGGGGTGGCGCAGGAGGAGCCGCGCAGCACCTGCTGCGAGCACATGAACTTGCCGTTGTACTCGCCGATGGCGCCCGGTGCCGCCCGGTAGCCGGGGTAGGGCAGGTAGGCGCTTTGCGTCCATTGCCATACCTGCCCGAAGAACTGGCGGTCGCCCGCCGCCCGCGGGGCGATGTCGGCCGGGGCGAGGTCGCCGACGGCGTGCTCCCATTCGAACTCGGTCGGCAGCCTGTGCCCGGCCCAGCGGGCGTAGGCGTCGGCCTCGAAGAAGCTGACATGGGCGACGGGCGCGGCGAGGTCGGGCGCCCCGCGCCCGCGCAGCCCCATCGCCAGCCACGCGCCGTCGCGGCGCTCCCAATAGAGCGGGGCGTCCCAGCCCTGCGCCTTCACCGCGCCCCAGCCGTCGGCGAGCCACAGCGCCGGGTCGCGGTAGCCGCCATCCTCCACGAAGGCGAGCCAGTCCCCGTTGGTCACCAGGCGGTCGGCGAGGGCGAAGGGGTGCAGCAGCGCGCTGTGCCGCGGCCCCTCGTTGTCGAAGGAGAAGCCCGCTCCGCCATGGCCGATCTCGTGGACGCCGCCCTCGTACTCCGTGAACGTCGCCGGCCCGGCGGGGGGCGCCGCAGGCGCGGGCGCCGCCGCAGCGTAGGCCGGGCGCAGCGGCTGGCACGCGAACAGGCTGAGGATGTCGGTGAGCAGAAGCTCCTGGTGCTGCTGCTCGTGGTTGATGCCGATCTCGATCAGCGCGGCGACGGCGGGGTCGGCCGGCGCGCCGGCGTCCGTCAGGCGGTCGAGGCCGGCGTCGACGTGGGCGCGGTAGGCCATCACCTCGTCGTGGCTCGGCCGGGTCAGCAGGCCCCTCGCGCCGCGCGGCTGCCGCGCGCCCTCCGCCTCGTAATACGAGTTGAAACAGAAGGGGAAGCGCTCGTCGAAGAGAGCGTAGCCCGGCAGGTAGGGCTTGAGCAGGAACGTTTCGAAGAACCAAGTGACGTGGGCGAGGTGCCACTTCGTCGGGCTGGCGTCGTCGCTGGGCTGCACCACCTGGTCCTCGGGCGACAGCGGCGCGGCGAGGTCGAGCGAGTGGCGGCGCGTCGCGGCGAGGCGGCGTGCCAGCGCGTCGGGCGTCGACCCGCTCGGCACGGCGGCGGGGCGGGACTCCGGAGGGCGAAGGCCTGCGGTCATGGTGCTCCTGATGCGCCGCTTCGAGCGGAACGCGCCCTACCCGGGCATCTCGGCGCGGGCGCGTGTGCTCGCAGAATTACGCACCGGGCGCAAGATGCCGCTGGTCGAGGGCGCGGCGGCACCTCAGGGCCGCACCCGCCGCGCCCGGCGGACGCGGCCGAGGAGCAGCGCGGCGCGGGCGTTGACGAGGCCGACCTCGCCGCCGAAGGCGAACCAGCGCCGGGGCGAGCACCGCTCGCGCGCGACGAGCGCGGCCGCCACGGCGACGAGGGTCGCCGGGTCGGCCATGGACAGGCCGGGATGCAGCGCGTCCAGCGCCTGCGGGCGCCGGTCGTAGCCGCGGGCGCGCGCCTTCACGACGTGGCAGGCGGCGCGCCGGGCCGCGGCGGCGAGGTCCGTTTGGGAACCGTGCTCGGGCAGGCGGGCGGCGCGCGTGGACATGGTTGTTCCTCCTCACTGGAGGAACGCTATCCGGCAAATATACCGAAACACAAGGTATGGTTACCTTACGTCATCGCGCAACGTACCGGTCACGCCGTGCGGCAGGACCAATCGGATCGGCGACGCCCAGGCGATGGCGACGTCGCGGATCGGCGGGGCGTTGTGGCTTTCGAGGTCGAAGCGGTCGGCGCGGGTGCCGCGGCGGATGGTCTTGACGTAGCGCTTGCCGTCGGCGGTGCGCACCGCCGCCTCGCGGCCGGAGATGGCGCCGGGGTCGTGCTCGGCCTGCCGGCAGATCACCACGTCGCCGGCGTTGAAGCGCGGGTACATGCTGTGGCCCTCGACGATGAAGGCGATGGCGTCGGGGAACAGCGGGAACGGCAGGTCGACCTCGCTGAGTCCGTCGGGCGGGATCTGCTCGTCGTCGGGGAGGATCTCGGCGCCGGCGCCGATGCGTCCCATGATGGGCACGCTGGCGCGTCCGGCCGTGTCGCCCACCCCTTCCAGCAGCCACGACGCCGTGGTGCCGAGCACCGGGGCCAGCGCCGCCAGCGTTTCGGTGGTCACCCCGCGGCGGTCGTTGTTGCGCACGGCACGGCGCAGGTTGCGGATGGCGTCGGGCTTGCCGGCGGCGAGCGAGGCCGCGTGCGCCGACAGCGCGCGCTCGCGCAGCCGCTCCTCCACCCGCAACAGGACGTCGTTCAAGGACATGGCGGTACAAACACCGTTGCCGGTCGGCTATCATCAGGTAAGTTAACCGTTGACGGCTAAGGTACGATTACCGATAAAGCGGGCATGACACAGCACCTCATCCCCGCCGATTCCCCGCAGCCGCCGCGCACGCCGTGGTCGTCGCCGCGCGTCGCCCGCCTCGGCTTCCTCGTCGGCCAGGGTTGGGACGCGCGGCGCGTCGCCGACGACCCCGCCATCGCCTCGACGCCGAACAACGTCCACCGCCAGGCGCAACGCTTCGGCCTCGCCTTTCGCGAGGCGTCGGGGCTGCGCCTGCCGCCGCCCGTGTGCGCGCGCCTCGACGTCGCCGCCGCCAAGCGCGGCCTCACCCGCGACGGCCTCATCCGCCTGCTCGTCGTCGCCGCCGGCTCGGACACGGCGCTCATCGAGAACATCCTCGACGACGATGCGTGAGCTCGGCGAGGCGGTCGACGCGCCGCTCCCCCCGGCCTGGACGCCCGACCACGTCGGCCACCGCCTCGTCGAGGCGATGCGCACGCTCGACAGCCTGCCGCGGGTGAAGGGACCGCGCCAGGCCGGCAACCATTGGCCGCTTCACCGCGTCGAGTGGGCCGACCAGCTCGCGCAGGCGGAGCTTCCCGAGGCCGAGCGGCGCGAGCGCGCGGACCGGCGCAGCCAGCTCGCCCTGCGCCCGAGCGGGCGCGACATCGACCGCATGGACGCGGCGCTCGACTGGCTGCGCGAGTTGCGCGCCGCCGATCCCGGCCTCGCCCTGGTGACGAGCCTGTGGGCACTGCGCGCGGCGCGGCGGCGCTCGCTGCGCGCGCTGTGCCGGGACAGGGGCTGGGCGCCGGCGACCTTCTACAAGCTGCGCGCCCGCGCCCTCGTCCACCTCGCCGCGGCGCTGAACGGGCGCGCCGTCCCCGTGTCGTGAGCGCGCTTTCGGGCGCGGGCGGCGCGTGTTATCCCGCTCCGGAACGCCGGAGTCCGTGCCTTGTCCCTTTGTCGCGCCGCCATTCTGCTCCTTCTCTGCGGCGGGGCGCTCGGCGGCGCGCCCGCCGCCGCGCAGGTGATGGAGCACGGCATGGATCAGGCCGCCAACCCCGCCGACAAGGCCTTCGTCGACGCGATGAGCAGCATGATGGTCGGCATGCACCAGAGCCTGCCGACGGGCGACACCGACCGCGATTTCGTACGGCTGATGGTGCCGCACCACCAGTCGGCGGTGGACATGGCGAAGGCCGAGCTGCAATACGGCGGGGATGCCGAGCTGAAGACCCTCGCCAAGTCGATCATCGACGACCAGCAGCGCGAGATCGCGATGATGAAGGCGTGGCAGGACAAGCATCCGAAGCCGTAGGGGCATCCGGAGCCGCAGGAGAAACCCGCGCATGCGTGTCAACCGCAGATCGCAAGCCGCAGCGCTCGCCGCCGCGCTTCTCCCCGCCGCGCTCCTGCTCGCCGGCTGCGACCCGCGCGATTGCGCGCTCGGCATCGCCCACCGCGACTGCTACCCCGAGGGCTCGCCGCTCGCCATGTTCCCCCAGGACGACGCCGTGTGCCGGAGCTACGGGCTCGATCCCGGCACGCACGATTATGCCGCGTGCCGCGACCAGAAACGCCACGTGCGCCAGCTGACCAACCGGGAAACCAACTTCGGCGCGCTGGAAGAGCCGCTGACGCCGGACGTGCGCCCGCTCTACCAGGTGCGCTGAACGCCGCTTGTCGCCGTGGGCGCTGACGGCGCGTGCATGCCGTCAGCGCCGGCCGCGAGGTTCTAGGCTTCCGCGCTTTCGGCGGCGTGGCTCAGGGCTTCGCCGAGTTCCTTGATCTTTTCGGCGTTCTTGCCGTCCGACTTGCCGGCGATGGTCACCGTTTCCTTGCCGAGTTTCACCATCAGCGCCTTGACCTGGCCGCCGTTGATCTCCTTGGCCTGGAGGTGCTTCTTCAGGTTCTCGAGGTCCTTGACGATGGTCTTGGCGCCGGGGGCCTCGACCTTCTCCAACGTCGCTTCCCAGCCCTCGATGTTCTTCACGGCCGCCGAAACGGTGAAGCCCTTCACGCCGTCCGCGAGATGTTTGATGGTTGCAGCGAATTGAGGCACGTTTGGAGCTCCCTGATGCACCGCGTCCGCTGCGGCTGAGCCCAAGCCTGGACCGCCGCATTGGTTGCGCCGCACCGCCGCGACAACACGTCCGGCGCGGCCCGGCGCACCGCACGTCCCGCGGCGCGGGGCCATCGCCCCAGCCTGCGCGGACGGCCTGGTCGCGCGGGGTGCTACGGGCGCGGGCGCGCCCTGTCCTCGGCGAGCGCCGCCTCGTGGTAGGAGCAGCGTCCGATCGGGGCCGGCGCGGCGGGTGGCGCGCGATGGATCCGGACGACGTTGCTGTGGGCGTCGCGGGTCCATCCCACCGTGCCGCGGGTGACGGGCCTGGGCGGTGTCTGGCGGATGCCGTCCATCGGGAAGCTCCTTTGTTCACGGCGCTGCGGCAGTGAACGTTCCGTTTCCGGCGGCTGCCTCGCCCTGCGTTGAGTGGGCCGGTATGGTACAAGACTGCGGGCAAATGCTTAGCCGCCCGTTAACGCATATCTGGAATACGGGCCTGTTTCGCCCAGGCGCGGGCGCTTCGCCCCGCGCCCGACCGCGCACCCCCTGACCGCGCCGCCCGCGCGCGTTGACAAGCCCGGCGTAAACGCGCGACCACCGCGCATGACCTCTGAGGCCCACCTCGCGCCAACAGTGTCCGCCGCGGACCCCGTCGCCCGGCGGCGCACCTTCGCCATCATCTCCCACCCCGACGCCGGCAAGACCACGCTGACGGAGAAGCTGCTGCTGTTTGGCGGCGCCATCCAGCTCGCCGGCGAGGTGCGCGCCAAGGCCAACCGCCGGCAGACCCGCTCGGACTGGATGGGCATCGAGAAGGAGCGCGGCATCTCGGTCGTCACCTCGGTGATGACCTTCGAATACGGCGACTGCGTCTACAACCTGCTCGACACGCCGGGCCACGAGGACTTTTCCGAGGACACCTACCGCACCCTCACCGCGGTGGACTCCGCGATCATGGTGCTCGACGCGGCGCGCGGCATCGAGGCGCGCACCCGCAAGCTGTTCGAGGTGTGCCGGCTGCGCGACATCCCCATCGTCACCTTCGTCAACAAGCTCGACCGGGAAACCCGCGACCCCTTCGACCTGCTGGACGAGATCGAGAAGACCCTTGCCCTCGACGTCGCCCCCGTGACCTGGCCGCTCGGCCAGGGCCGCGGCTTCGTCGGCACCTACGACCTCCAGCAGAGGCTGGTGCGCCGGCTCGACCACGACGCCGACGCGGTGCCGGTGTCGGGTCCGGACGACCCCTACATCAAGGGCCTGATGAAGCCGGCCGACTTCGCGGAAACGGTGGAACAGATCGAACTGGCGAGCGAGGGGCTGAAGCGCTTCGACCGCGCCGCCTTCCTCGAAGGGCACCTAACGCCGGTGTTCTTCGGCTCGGCGCTGCGGAACTTCGGCATCCGCGACCTCATCGACGCGCTCGCCACCTTCGCCCCGCCGCCGCACGGGCTCGAGGCGGCGTCGCGCAGGGTCGAGGCGCGCGAGGCCAAGATGACCGGCTTCGTGTTCAAGATCCAGGCGAACATGGACAAGCACCACCGCGACCGCATCGCCTTCATGCGCATCTGCTCGGGCAAGCTGACGCGGGGCATGAAGGCGAAGCTGGTGCGCACCGGCAAGAACATCGCGCTGAACTCGCCGCAGTTCTTCTTCGCCCAAGACCGCCAGCTCGCGGAGGAGGCCTATCCCGGCGACGTCGTCGGCATCCCCAACCACGGGCTGCTGCGCATCGGCGACACGCTGACGGAGGGCGAGGAGCTGGTGTTCCGCGGCGTGCCGTCCTTCGCCCCCGAGATCCTGCGCCGGGTCAAGATCGGCGACTCCATGAAGCAGAAGAAGCTGCGCGAGGCGCTGGGCCAGATGGCGGAGGAGGGCGTGGTGCAGCTGTTCCTGCCGGCCGACGGGTCCGGCGCCATGGTCGGCGTCGTCGGCGCCCTCCAGCTCGACGTGCTGGTCGACCGCCTCCACGCGGAGTACGGGCTCGACGTGTCCTTCGAGTCGAGTCGCTTCACCCTGTGCCGCTGGATGACCGGGGCCAAGCTCGAGATCGAGCGCTTCGCCCGCGCCCACGGCTCGTCCATGGCGGCCGACCTCGACGGCTCGCCCGTGTTCATGGCGCCCTCGGCCTGGGACCTGACCTACGAGGCCGAGCGCTGGCCCGACATCTCCTTCGCCGACATCAAGGACTATCAAAAGGAGCACGCGTGACCCTTCCCGCTTCAGCCGGCTTGAGCCGCCGCCCCCGATCCGGCAAGGGAGGGGTGGAACAGGGGGAACACCGCATGACGTCGCGTCGCTGGGTCACGATCCTCGCGGTTGCGGGCGGGCTCCTGTCCGGCCCGGCGCGGGCGCAGGATGCCGGAAAGGCCAGCGCGCCGGTGCCGACCGCGCCGGCGGCACCCGCCGCGCCCGTGCCCTCGGCGCCGGCGTCCAACGCCCCGATGGCGCTGCCCGGCAGCCGGCTCGTCCCCATCGCCAACGACACGCTGATGCTCGGCGGCGACTTCGGCGCCCTGGAGGCGGTGCAGAACGGCGCCAACGCCGCGCCCGGCCCGCGCACCGTGCCGGGCCGCGTGATCCCCGTGCCGACGACCACCAGCCAGCCGCTCAAGGACCTCGTCGCCGCGCCCTACCGGATGCCGGACTGGGACGCCGCGCCGACCACCGCCGCGGACTGGAAGTCGCTGATCGGCACCCTCGCCGCCAAGGGCGAGGCCAGGCTCCCCGCGCTGCGCGACAAGCTCGGGGTGTCGAGCGAGCCGACGACCGTCGCCGGCGTCAAGGCCTTCATCGTGCAGGCCAAGACCATCCCCGAGGCGCACAGGGACAAGCTGATCCTGGCGATCCACGGCGGCGGCTTCGTGTACAACCCCGGCGAGGCCGGCACGCTGGAAGCGGTGCTGATGGCCGGCTTCGGCGGCTACAAGGTGATCTCCATCGACTACCGCATGCCGCCCGACCACCCGTTCCCGGCCGGCATGGACGACGCGATGGCCGCCTACAAGGAGATCCTCAAGCTCAACAAGCCCGGCAACGTCGCCCTCGTCGGCACGTCGGCCGGCGGCAACATGGTGCTCGCCCTGTGCCTGCGCGCCAAGGCGGAGGGCGTGCCGCTGCCCGGCGCCATCGCCCCCGGCACGCCCGAGGCCGACATGACGAACGCCGGCGACAGCTTGAAGGCCAACGAGTGGCTCGACAACGTGCTCGTCAGCACCGACGGCTACGTCGCCGCCGCGACGAAGATCTACGCCGGCAGCCACGACCTCCGCGACCCGCAGCTGTCGCCGATTTATGGCGACTTCGCCGGCCTGCCGCCGGCCATCGTCACCTCGGGCACGCGCGACCTGTTCCTGTCGAACGCGGTGCGCGTCCACCGCAAGCTCCGCCAAGCCGGCATCGACGCGCAACTCCAGGTCTTCGAGGGCATGAGCCACGCCCAGTACCTGTTCAACGCCGACGCGCCGGAGTCGAAGGAGGCGTTCACCGAGATCACCCGCTTCTTCGACGCTCACCTCGGGCACTGACGCAGCGGCAGGCGGCGGGGATCGCGTTCATCATGGCGCGCGATTGGCCGGCGCCGCAGCCCGTTGCAGCGCAGCACGGGCTTGCGCGCGCGGCGCGCTGTGCGCAAGGTCGCCGCGATGCGAGCGGGTGCGGTGGGACCGGACGGCGGTCCCCGTCTCGCGAGCGGGGGTGACATGAAGATCCTTCCCGTGATCATGTGCGGCGGTTCCGGCACGCGGGTGTGGCCGGAGTCGCGCGAAAGCCTGCCCAAGCAGTTCATCCCGCTGGTGGGGGCGGAGTCGACCTTCCAGCTCGCCATGGAGGTGCTGGCCGACGAGGCCTTCGACACGCCGGTGGTGATCTCCAACCACGCCTACCGCTTCCTCGTCGGCGAGCAGCTCCTCAAGATGCGGCGCCTCGCCCACATCGTGCTCGAACCGGAAAGCCGCGACTCCGGCCCGGCGGTCGCCGTCGCCGCCGCCATCGCCGCGCGCATCGCCCCCGACACGGTGGTCGCCGTGCTCGCCGCCGACCACGTCGTGCAGAACAGGCCGGGCTTTGTCGCGCTGTGCCGGCAGGCGGCGGCCGCCGCCGCGCAGGGCCACATCGTGACGCTCGGCATCGCGCCGAACCACCCGGCGACGGGCTACGGCTACATCAAGCCCGGCGAACCGCTCGGCGACGGCGTCTTCAAGCTCGACCGCTTCGTGGAAAAGCCCGACCGCGCCACCGCCACGGGCTATGTCGAGCAGGGCTACCTGTGGAACAGCGGCAACTTCTTCTTCCGCGCCGACGTCATGCAGGAGGAGCTCGGCACCTTTGCGCCGGAAATGGCCAAGGCCGCCGCCGAGTCCGTCGCGCGCTCGCGCCAGGACCTCGACTTCACGCTGCTCGACCCCGACAGCTTCGCCCGCGCGACCAAGACGTCGATCGACTACGCCGTGATGGAGCGCACCGCGCGTGCCGCGGTGGTGCCGGCCGACATCGGCTGGTCGGACGTCGGCAACTGGTCGGCGGTGTGGGAACTCAGCGAGCGCGACGCGGAGGGCAACTCGATCCGCGGGCACGGCGCGCTGCTCGACGCCAAGAACGTCCACATCCGCTCGGACGACCACCTCACCGCGGTGGTCGGCGTCGACAACGTGATCGTGGTGGCGACGCAGGACGCCGTGCTCGTCGTCGGCCACGAGCACGGCGACAAGGTCAAGCAGCTCGTCGAGAAGCTGCGGCTGGAGGGCCGCCGCGAGGCGCTGGAGCACAAGCGCTCGTACCGGCCCTGGGGCTACTACCAGTCGATCGACAACGGCGCCCGCTACCAGGTCAAGCGCATCGTGGTGAAGCCCGGCGGCGCCCTCTCGCTGCAGAAGCACTTCCACCGCGCCGAGCACTGGGTGGTGGTGGCCGGCATCGCCGAGGTGACGCGCGGCAACGAGAACGTGCTCGTCCACGAGAACGAGTCGATCTACCTGCCGATGGGCGTGGTCCACCGCATGGTCAACCCCGGCAAGATCGCCCTCGAACTCATCGAGGTGCAGACCGGCTCCTACCTCGGCGAGGACGACATCATCCGCATCGAGGACGTGTACAACCGCCATTGAGCGACGGCGCGCGCCGATGGTGCATCGGCGGCGCGGTGTGTCCGCCGCGCGCTTGACGCCCGCCCGAGCCTCGACGCATCGTGCCGCGGCGAGGGGGTTTCATGTCAGTCCAGCGTTTCGCCCGAACCATCGTCACCACCGCAACCGTGGCCGCCGCCGCCTTGCTCGCCGCAGCCTGTCCTGCCGCTGCCCGGCCGCTCACGCCGGCCGAGCAGCGCGACCAAAGCTATTCCGGCCTGGTGAAGGCCTGCAACGACCCCATCTCGCTCGGCTACATCCAGGGCGCCTTCGCAGGGCGGGAAGCGGAATACTGGCATTCCGACCTCACCATCCTCGGCTTCGACCAGGTCCGCGAGATCGGGTTCCGCTCCAACGGTCTCGACTACATACCGCGGCGGTACTGCCAGGCGCGCGCCATCATGAGCGACAACAAGCTGCGCTCGGTGTCCTACCACATCACGGAGGCGGGCGGCAGCATCGGCTTCACCGACAACGTGGTGTGGTGCGTCGTCGGCCTCGACCGCAACGACGCCTTCGCGCCGGCTTGCCTGGAAGCGCAGCCCTGATGCGACGCGCCGGGCCGGCGGCGCTCGCGGCCTCCGGCCTGCTGGCGGCGGGGCTCGGCGCCGCCGCGGCGCGCGACCGCGCGGACTGCATCCT
>CAXTFM010000086.1:0-13722 GCA_964243435.1 uncultured Beijerinckiaceae bacterium | reverse complement strand
GTCGGCGACAAGCAGGTCGCCGCCGTTCGCGACGCGCAGCGCGACCTCGTGCTTGGAACAGGTCGCGGCACGACGAGCTTTTGCATCTTATCGGGAGTCTGCGACACCGGCATCTTGCGCGCATTAGAATGCGGATGAGCCTGCGGGACAGGTCGGGCCGATCTAGCGTGGTGGTGAACAAGAACCGAAGCGCCGCCACCCTGCCGTTCGTTGTCGGCGCCGTACATGCGCTGCTGCATTCGGCAAACCTGGAAGCGGCGAACCTCTTCCGCCGTGGCCGCCTCCGGCGAGCGCCCGAGAAAGCTGACGCAGCCAGTGACGATGCGGATGGAGGGACGCTGCGTTCCCTCGAAAAACCCGCGAACCGTCATGCCCTCGATCAAGTGCTGTGGCAGCGCGCTGCTGGCGGACGCGGGTGTGTGATCGGTCATGGCAGGCTCCCCTTGACGCAAGGAGATCATGATCGACGGCGCAACCTGAAACGCTCAACGCGAGCGCGTCACCTGACTTCCTGGATCTTACAGGTACAGCCTCCCGCCAAGCGTCGTCGTACTCTGGCCAGGATCGACCTTTCGTCCTTGTTGAAGTCTAGTACTTTCGCCGTCGCCTGCTTTGAACACTCGGTATCTCGGCTGCCGCAGGCCTCTCCCGCTGCTCATCCTGCCGAGCTGCGCGGCGACGATGCAAGTGACTTCAGGCGCGCGCGCCACACGCACCGTTCCACCAGATCGGCGATGACATCCGCGAGGATTTTCGCAACGCCCTCACTGCCCCGCGCGTTCAGTGTGCGCTGTGACACGACCACCGAAAGGCGCCAGGAGGGCGTGGGCTCGATGATTGGTACGGCAACCATCTCACCCCGCGCGATCTCGGCCGACATGGCAAAATGGGGCATGATGGAAGCAAAGCGCTCGGCACGGATCAACTCCGCAATCGCCGGCAGGCTTTCGCAATCGACCGCCGCCGGCACGACATCGTGGCGAGCGGCGAGTTGCTCCACGACGACGCGCAGCACGTTCGGCCGACCAGGCAGCACGATCGGTAACTCCTGCTGGAACACGTCGCGGAAATTGATGTGGTGGAGCGCGGCCGTCGGATGCCCGACAGGCACAATCAGCATCAGATCCTCGACCATCATCTCGGTCCAGGCGACGTGCTCGAACGCCTTATGATCATAAAGAAGGGCTACGTCGAGGCGCCCGGTCTGGATCCACTCGTCCAGCGTGGCCGTCATGGCCTCGACGAGGTGGAGGGTGATGCCGGGCAGCGCCGTCGCCACGGCCCGATGGAGTGGCAGCGACAGGCCGCGACAGGCCGAGGTCGGCAGGCCGACCGAAACGCGGCCGCCTGGGTTGGAGGTTTCCAACCGCATGCTGTCCTTGGCCCGTTCGACCTCGTGCAGGATGCGGCGAGCGTGATCGTAGAATTTTAAGCCAAGCTCGGTCGGCGTTACCCCGCGAGCGTGACGGAACAGCAGGTCGACGCCGAGTTCCTTCTCGAGGTTGAGGATCTGTTGGCTCAGCGAGGGCTGGGCGATGCGCAGCACTTCGGCGGCGCGGGACACGTTTCCGCTTTCGGCGATTTGAGCGAAATACCGAAGCTGACGAAGGTCCAAGGACGCTCTCTCCAGAGTACGGCGGCGCACAACCTGCGTCGAGCTTTCACGAACGACGCCATAGAAATGGTCAATCTGCTTAAGCTATAAGCAGCTTAGCCTGTTTACTGCTGCAATAATCGCAGTTTAGCGTGCCTCGAACAGCGCAGCTGCATCCTATCGCACGACTTCATAGGAGCCATCTATACACCCGATCGGAAGTTTGTCTTTGAATGGAGGGGTGCCAACGCCCTAGCTTCCAGGGGCTGCGTACCGAAAGCATCTGACGGGGCGGCTGCAGACGACCGGAGACTGTCGCATGAAAGCGTACCACGTCCGCGGCTTGGTCACGGCGGCGCCCCTGGCGCTTCTCTTGTCGGGCGTCCTTCTCGACCCGGCATTCGCAGACCAGGATGCCTGCATCGGCAACTCGACGGCCACGACCGGCCCAGCCGCGTTCGGCGGCCAATCCATCAAGATGGGCGCCGAAATCGCGATCGACGAAATCAACGCCAAGGGCGGCGTACTGGGCAAGCCGCTGCGCTTCGTCCAGTACGACGACGCCGGGGCGCCGCCGCGGGGCGTCGACAACACCCGCCGCATCGCGCTCGCCGACAAGTGCATCGCGATCCTTGGCGGCTATCACTCGACCGTGTCGTTGGCGCAAGCCGAGCCGGTCAACACCATCGGCATTCCATTCGTCGGCGTGCTTGCCGCCACCACCCAGGCAATCGAGAACAAGCACGAGCCGAACTACATGTTCAGGGTTTCGGCCAAGGACAAATGGGTCGCCCGCTTCCTCGTCGAAAAGGCGGCCAAGGCCTCGAAGGCTGGCAAGGTTGCCCTGTTCTATGAGAACACCGGTTGGGGGAACGGCGCACTGCCGGAGGTCAAGGCGGCGGTGACCAAGGCCGGCGCACAGCTCGTGGCGGCCGAAACCTTCAACTGGAACGACCAGGACATGACTCCGCAGGTGATCCGCGCCCGCGACGCCGGCGCTGACGTGGTGCTGTTCTGGGCCCTCGACCGCGAGGGCAACCAGATCCTGCGCTCCATGGACAAGGTGGGATACAAGCCGACGATCATCGGCGCCTGGGGCATCGCCGGCAACCTCGGCGAGCTTGCCGGACCGTTGGCGAACGGCGTTGAGGTGGTGCAAACCTACAGCTTCATGGGCACGCTCGACCCCAAGGGCGCGGCGCTCTGGCAAAAGGTCCAGGCCAAGTACGGCCTGAAGGACCCCGTGCAGATCAAGATGGGCTCGGCCGTCGCCAACAGCTACGACGCCGTCAACATCATTGCCCTGGCGATCGAGAAGGCCGGGTCCTACGATTGGAAAAAGGTCCGCGACGCCCTTTACAAGGTGAACTACGACGGTGTCGTCGCCAACTACGCTCCGGCCTTCGACGCCTCGGACCCGGAGCGTCAGGACGCAATCCTGCCGCGATACTACAAGCTGACCGTCTGGTCCGACGGCAAGCTGCTGCCGATCGGCCAGACCGCCTACGGCAAGACGAACTGACGGGGATGGCGGGCGGTGCGCTCGACCTGACCGCCGTCGCGTGACCACCGCTCTCCAGTACACCCTGTCGGGCTTGGCCATCGGCGGCACCTACGCCCTGGTCGCGCTGGGCTTCCACATCATGTGGTCGGCGGCCAAGGCGGTAAATTTCGCCCATGGCGACACGTTGATGCTTGGCGCCGTGCTGTCCGTGATGGGAGTCGACGCGGGTCTGCCGATGCCGCTCGCCTGCCTGCTCGCCATTCTCGCCGGCGGCCTGTTCGGCGTGGCGCTGGAGCGCTTCGCGGTGCGCCCCTTCATCGGCGCAAACGCGTCCATCGGCTGGATGCTGACCACCATCGCCATCGGCATCATGGCCGAGTCCCTCGCCACGATGCAGTTCGGCGGCTTCTCGCGCGCGCTTCCCTCGCCGGGCGTCGCACATTCCGTCCGCATCTTCGGGGCGGGCGTTTACCCGCAGGAACTGGTGATCCCGGCCGTCGCCGTGCTCGCCACGGCCGGCCTGCTCGTTCTCCAGCGACGCACGCTCATCGGCCGCGCGATGCGGGCGGTGTCGCACGACCGGCGCGCGGCCGCCCTGATGGGCATCGACGTCGACCGCGTCGTGATGCTGTCCTTCGGGCTCGCCGCGCTGTTCGGCGCCGGCGCCGGAGTCCTGGTCGCCCCGGTGATCCAGGCCTCGGCGACCATGGGCGTGCTGCTCGGGCTCAAGGGCTTCGCCGTCGCGATCATCGGCGGGATCACCAGCGGCCCGGGGGTGGTGCTGGCGGGTCTCGGCTTCGGCATCCTCGAGAAGTTCGTCGAGGGCTACGTGTCGACCTCGGCGCGCGAGATCGTCGGCTTCAGCACCATGATCCTCGTCCTGCTCGCCTGCCCTCAGGGCCTGTTCGGCCGGCGCGAGGTGTTCAAGGTATGAGGGCGCTTCACGCCGCCGGCTTCGCCCTTCTCGCCATCGTCCTCGTTGCCGTACCGCTCACCTCGGGCAACGAGTACGAGCTGCGCGTTTTCATGCTGTTCCTGATCTACGGCATCATCGCCGTCGGCTTGAACGTCCTCATCGGGCTGACCGGCCTTGTTTCCTTGGGGCAGGCCGGGCTGTTCGCGCTGGGTGCCTACACGGGCGCCATCCTTGCGGTCCGCGCCGGTGCCGACCTGCTGCTGGCAAGCCTCGGCGCGGCGGCGGTGGCCGGCGTCTTCGGCGCCGTTCTCGCCTATCCCAGCGTGCGCGTGCGCGGCGTTTACCTCGCCGTGGTGACCATCGCCTTCGGCCTCATCGTCGAGAACGTCGCCATCGAGTGGCAAAGCCTCACCGGCGGGACGACGGGCCTGACGAGCATTCCCGGTCCCAACGTCCTCGGCAAGCCGCTGTCGGGCTACGCCTTCTACGGCGTCTTGGCGGTCACCCTCTTCCTGGCGACGCTGGGCGCGCACAATCTCAAGCATTCGGGCCATGGCCGCGCCATGCTCGCCGTCGCGCAAAGCGAAACGGCGGCGCGCAGCCTCGGCGTCAGCCCGACCGGCCTGCGCACCCTGGCCTTCGTTGTCGCCGCGACGACGGCCGGTATCGCGGGCAGCTTCTACTCCTTCCTGAACAGCTACATCTCGCCGGACATCTTCACCTTCTCCGACTCGATCCGTTTCCTTCTCATGGTGATCCTGGGTGGCGCCGCATCGACTTTCGGTCCCGTGCTTGGCGCCTTCGCCTTGACCTACCTGCCCGAGGTGCTGCAGCGCTTCGCCGAGTGGCAAAGCTTCGCCTACGGCGCGCTCCTGCTGCTGGTGATGTTCGTGCTGCCCAACGGAATCCTCGGCACGCTCGCCCAGCTTCTCGCGCGGTTGCGCCCCGCTCCACGCGGCGTCGATCCCGCGGGCAGCGTCCCGGCGGACGTCACCCTGGCCGGGAGGACGCCGGCTGCGCTCGCGACGCACGAATTAACTATGCGCTTCGGCGGGCTCACCGCGCTGTCGAGAGCATCCATCCGCGTCGCGCCGGGCGAGATCCACGCCCTGATCGGCCCCAACGGCGCCGGCAAGTCGACCTTCGTCAACACGGTCACCGGCTTCTACCGTCCGAGCGCCGGCGCGGTGGAGCTGGACGGGACCGCGCTTGGCGGGCGCAAGGTGCACGAGATCGCGCGCCTCGGCCTTGCCCGCACCTTCCAGAACACCGAGCTGTTCGGGGACATGAGCGTTCTGGAGAACGTCATGGTCGGCTGCTCGGCGCATCTCGGCTACGGTTTGGCCGGCGCCATTCTGCGCACGCCCGCCTTCCGTCGGCGCGAGGCCGCCTGCCGCGCGGCAGCGGTCGGGCTGCTTTCATTCGTGGGGCTGACCGACTGCGCCAACGAGCGCGCCCGCGTTTTGCCCTTCGGCAAGCAGCGCCGGCTGGAAATCGCCCGTGCCCTCGCCGCGCGCCCGCGCCTGCTGCTCCTCGATGAGCCGGCGGCAGGCCTGACCACCGGGGAGATCGACGAGCTGGAAGCGATGATCCGCAGCATCGCCGCCCTCGGCGTGTCCGTGCTGTTGATCGAGCACCATGTCGACCTCATCATGGCCATCGCCGACACGGTGACGGTGCTCGACTACGGCGAGGTCATCGCCAGCGACCGGCCCGGCGTCGTGCAGTCCGACCCACGCGTCATCGAGGCGTATTTCGGCAGCCCGGCTGCGGCCGTCCTCGACGAGGAGGCCGCGTGACCACCGGCGAACCCCGCCCCGCCGCGCCCCTGCTCGCCGTCGAGGATCTCGACGTCCGCTACGGCGCCGTGACCGCGCTGCGCGGCGCCAGCCTCATCGTGCTGCCGGGCCAGCTCGTCGCGGTGATCGGCAACAACGGCGCGGGCAAGACCTCGCTGATGCGCGGCCTCACCGGACTAGTGCGGCCAAGCGCCGGCCGCGTCCGCTTCAAGGGCGAGGACACCGCCCGCCTGCCGGCCCACGCCAAGGTCGCCCGCGGCTTGGTGATGGTGCCGGAGGGCCGCCTGCTCTTCCCCGACCAGAGCGTGGAGGACAACCTGATCCTCGGCGCCTACGTGCATGGCGGCCTCAAAGGGCCGCGCGCCAAGGCGAGCCTGGAGCGCGTCTTGGCGCTATTTCCCCGCCTGCGTGAACGGCTGGGGCAGCCGGCCGGCAGCTTGTCGGGGGGCGAGCAGCAGATGCTCGCGATCGGTCGGGGCTTGATGGCGGAGCCGGACCTCCTCGTCATCGACGAGCTGTCGCTTGGTCTGGCACCGCGGGTCATCGAGCGTCTCATCCGCGTGCTGCGCGACCTCAACCGGGACGGTCTCGCTATCCTGCTCGTCGAACAGTTGGCCTCATACGCCCTGGCGATCGCTGACCACGCCTACGTCCTCGCTCACGGTCGCATCGTCCGCGAGGGTCCGTCCGCGGGCATCGCGTGCGACCCGGAGGTCATGGAAAACTTCCTCGGGAAGAAGGCGGCCTGAGGTTGAACCCGCGCCAAAAACTCACCCTGACCGTCGGATCGCGGCCGATGGCCGAACCATAAGGACTAACCATGCCCCAACGCATCGTCGACCTGAGTCTCCTCATCGAAGACAATATGCCGGCCCACAAGCTCTTCCAGCGGCCAGTGATCACCACGCATCTCAGCCACGAGCGCTCGAAGTCGTTGAATCTCGGCGTGCCCGGCGACGAGATGACGTTTCAAACGAACTTCATTGCCATGCTGGACCATGTTGGCACCCACGTCGACGCCTTCCTGCACGTGAACCCGAAGGGCGCGCCGATCAATGAGATGCCGCTCGACCTGTTCATGGGCAAGGCAGTCTGCTTCGACCTGCGTCACATCCCCGATCTCGGCGACATCACGGTCACCGACATGGAAGCAGCGGAAGAAAAAAGCGGCGTGCGAGTCGACGGCCATATCGTGTTGATGTGCACGGGCTTCCACGCGCGCAACTACCCGAAGCTCGACTCAGTGTGGAAGAATCCGCTGCTGACCGCCGAGGCCACGCGATGGCTGCACGGACGCGGCTCAAAGATGCACGGTGTCGAGGGTCCCTCGACTGACAAGCCGACCGACGACATCTTCGCACAGCACCGCCTGTGCCGGGACCTCGGCATCAGCCACTGGGAATGGCTGGTCAATCTGGAGGAACTCGTCGGCAAGCGCGACATACAGTTCTTCGGCGTGCCTTTGAAATTCAAGGGCGGCTCCGGCTCCCCGGTGCGCGCCTTCGCCATCGTGAACGACTGACGCCTGCCTGCCAGCCGAGGCGTGCGTGGTGGACGGATGACAGGATGACGAGCGATCTCGACTACGCCAGCGCGCTGGACCTGCGCCGCCTCGTCGCGACCCGGCAAGTGTCGCCGGTCGAGCTGACTGAGCGGGCACTCGCCCGTGCGGAGGCGACGCAGGCGACCCTCAACGCCTTTTGCCTGCTGATGCCGGAGGCCGCCCGCGCCGCCGCCCGGCATGCCGAGGACGCGGTCATGCGCGGCGGCCCGCTCGGCCTGCTGCACGGACTGCCGGTCTCGGTGAAAGACCTCATAGCCGTCGGCGGCGCGTCCTTCGCCTCCGGATCGCGCGCGATGGCGGACAACGTCGCCGCCACCGACGCCCCCTCGGTGGAACGACTGCGCGCCCAAGGCGCGATCATCATCGGCAAAACGACGACAAGCGAATTCGGCTGCAAGCCGGTCGGCGATTCGCCGTTGACCGGGATCACCCGTCATCCCTGGAACCTCGACTGCACGCCCGGTGGATCGAGCGCGGGCGCCGCCGCCTCCGTGGCCGCAGGGATCACGCCCTTCGCGCTCGGCACGGACGGCGGCGGCTCGGTGCGCATTCCGGCCTCGCTCACCGGGCTCGTCGGCCTCAAGGCGCAATTCGGACGCGTGCCGGTGTGGCCGACCTCGGCGACGCCGACGCTCGCCCATGTCGGCTCCCTCGCCCGCAGCGTGGCCGACGCGGCGCTGCTGACGACGGCGGTCGCCGGCCACGACGCGCGGGACCCGTTCTCGGTGGCGGGGCCCGTGCCGGACCTGCTCGGCGCCAGCCGAGCCTCCGTGGCCGGGCTGCGCGTCGCGTGGAGCGCGACGCTCGGCTATGCGCGCCCGGAAACGGAGGTGGTGCGCATCGCCCGCACCGCCGCCCTGGCGCTCGCCGACCAGGGCGCGATCGTGGAAGAGGTCGAGACGGTGTTCGACACCGACCCGGCCGATCTGTGGACCGCCGAGTTCTATGCCGGGGTCGGCACGCGTCTGCGCGGCGTGCTCGCTACCCGCCGTGACCTCCTCGACCCCGCTGTGGCCGACGTTCTCGACATCGCCCTGGCACAGGACATGCGCGCTTACTATGAAAGCGTGTTCGCCCGCTACGCGTTGCGCGATGCGATGGTGCGCTTTTTCACCCGCTACGACGTGCTTCTGTCGCCGACGCTGCCCGTGTCTGCGCTCCCGGTCGGGCGTAACCTTCCCGCGGGCTTGGAAGACCGGAGCATCGTCTCCTGGGTCTTCTACACCTACCCCTTCAACCTCACCGGGCAACCGGCGGCCTCGGTTTGCGCCGGCCTCGCCTCCAACGGCATGCCGGTCGGCCTTCAGATCGTCGGGCGGACGCTGGGCGAGGCGGACGTGGTCCGCACCGCCGCAGCGGTCGAGCGCACGAGAGCGCCGGGCTACAACGTCAAGCGCAGTCCGACCAACGACTGAATGACGGGCCGTAGCCGGTCAAAGGAACGCGATCGTGATCGCCATGCATCTGGGCGAGGTAGGAGCGGGCAAAGGGGTGCCGGCAGTCGGTTCCGCGCTCGGATCAGTCGTTCAGCGCTCACCCACTCCGTCCCGACAGCTGCCATCGGTCATTCCGCAAGCGACGATGAGGATGACCGAAAGGCGGTCTGCGGTCGCTGGTCGTCCGACGTCTCAGCTTCACCGAACCAACGCGATGCCGCCTCAGCGGCACCTTCATCGTCGGTGGCACCCTCGCTCGCCCAAGCGATGAAACCGTCGGGGCGGACGAGTACTGCGCTCAGTCCCAGTCGGCTTTCCGCACCGCTCGCCATGTAGTTGATCCGCCCTCGCCAGCGATGTGCGAGCCTCCGCAGAGGTGCGCTGAGAGCGAAATCAAGCAGCAGGCCCTTCCCGTCGCGCAGGAGGGCGCCGACCCGCACTCCATCGACCAGCGCGAAATCGGGAACGGTTCGGCCCACGAGCGGGTGCGTGCTGCCAAGATCATAGTGTAGCGACACGCCCCACGCCTTCTCGGCGAAGTACGTCGCGCCATCACGTGTTCCGAGGAGGTCGCGGACGATTGCCGCGAGTGCGCGAGTGCTCGGGGTGGGCCGCATGAGCGCGACCTGCGCGCGCGACCAGTTCAGGACCCGGGTTCCTTCCGGGTGCCGTTCGGCGAAGTAGCTGTCGAGCAGCCCGGCCGGCGCTTGGCCGCGGACCGTGGCGGCCAGCTTCCAACCCAGGTTCATGGCGTCGCCAAGGCCGAGGTTGAGACCCTGGCCGCCTAACGGCGAGTGGATGTGCGCCGCGTCGCCGGCCAGCAGCACCCGCCCTTGGCGGTAAGCCGTCGCTTGATGTGCGCGGTCCGTCCAGGTCGCGGCAAGCCGGAGATCGGTTACGGTGACACCGGTACCCGAGACGCGGCGCAGCACCGCCTGCACATGCCCCGGCGTGATCGGCTGCGTCCGGTGGAATGCTCCGCCGTCGAAGTCGACCATCGCGATCACGCCGGGCTTCGCATAGGTGTACATTCCCGTCGACGTGTAAGTGCGTCCCGGGTTGAGCGCTTCCTGGTCGGCCAGCTCGACGTCGACCGAGTAGCCGGTGAACTCGGGTTCGGTGCCGACGAACGAGAAGCCAGCAGCCCTGCGCACTGTACTGCGTCCGCCGTCACAGCCGACCAGCCAGCGCGTGTGAACCGCTTCTTCGCCGAGGCAGACGGTCAGGCCCTCGTCCGTTTGGACGAAGTCCTCGACGCCTGAGCCCCGCCTGATGTCCACCCCCATCGCGGTCGCCCGCGCGGCCAGGATGGTTTCGAGCGACTGCATGTCGACGGCCAAGTTGACGCCGGCCGGGCTGGGCAGCTGGTACGGCCACCTCGAGGCGTCGACGTCCTCGTGGAAGAACTGGATGCCTGCGAAATGGCCAGCGGGCCGCCGCCGCTGCTGCATCCAGTGAGCGGAGGTCCTGGTGGCTCCCACAGCATCGTTCGCGCGCTGCGCCGCCTGGATGTCGTCAAGAAGCCCGCGGCGATACAATGCTTCGAGGGTCGGCGCCGACAGGCCGCGCAGGCCGAACGGCAGCGCTTTCAGCGGAGACAACGGATCGCTGGCCTGTTCCACGACCAACACTGACACGTTTGCAAGCCGCAGTTCGCAGGCGAGAAAGAGTCCGACCGGTCCCGCGCCGGCGATCACGACGTCGGGGCCGATGGTTTGGGGGACGGGCATGGGACGCTCCTGGGTCGATGATGTTCGACCGGAGCGTTTCTCGTGTTGAGACCGCACGGACGAACAAAGGGGCGCTCGGACGCGTCCCGTGTTCGTCGTGGGAATCTCGGGCACGAGGCCAAAGACCAGAGCTTTCGTTACCGAAAGGACTTGGGCTGACCAGACCAAATCTGCCTTTTCCGACCCGGAATTCATAACCGGCGACCCGGCGGGCCGCAACGGCCACGGCAGCACGTGGCACGATATGAATTGACCGTTGTCTTTTCGATACGCCGTGGAAAGCGCCTATCGCAGTCGGCGCTCGATCATGGCCGCAACATCGAGTTGGCCGTGGTGACCCGTTGATGCGACCTCCGGCGATTCTCGGCTCGCATCGGAGCGGAGCCGTCGAAGCTCGTTCGGGGGCATACTCGCAAGATTAGGCCACCATTCAACGCTGGCGACCCGACAAGCGGCGATGCAGCAAACATCCACCTCTTGGCTGCAATCCCACCAAAGCCCTCGTTCCCTTCACGGCCGACCGACGCCGTTGGCTTTCGCTCGACATCCCGAGCAGTTCTCGACGAGGCACTTTTCGTTTCCAAACTCGAAGCTTTAGAAAAGCTGGCTTCAAGCTACGGCAACGGATGCCGACCACGAAACTCAGGCACGTCGTCTCGTAGCCGGCAGCAGTGCTCATGTTTTGCGCTTGAGCGGCTCGATGATACCGGCCACGATCGGGATGTGGGCCGGGCAAACATCCTCGCACTTGTAGCAGGACAGGCAACTCGAAATACCCGCTCCCTCGAGCGCGGCAGCAACCTTTTCCGGATTCTGGCGCGGATCAAGCGCTGTCTGGGCGAACTGCACGAGTGGAGCGGGACCCGCAAAATCGGTCCGGGTTTCGAGCCCGATCACGGGACACGCCGAGTCGCATGCCATGCACGAGATGCAATCGAGCGCTTTCGATGCGTCACGCATATCCATGTGCGAGAGCGGCTCGGGGAAGCCGGGATAGGTCCTTCCCTGACGATCGATCCAGGGCTCGAAGGCGGCTACCCGCTGTTCATAGCGAGAGCGATCGATCACGAGATCGCGGATGACAGGATAGTTGCGCAAGGGTTCGATCCGCATGCTGGGTTCGACGGCCTCCCAGCACGCCAGCACCTCACGCCCGTTCATCCTGATGGTGCAGGTCCCGCACATCTTGCTCCCGCACAGCCAGCGGTAGGCCAGATCGGGCGCCTGCTGGCTCGCCAAGTCGTTGAGCACGTCGAGCACACGCATCTGCGGTGCGTAGACGACCTCGAACCGTTGATAATGCACGGTCGGGTCGGATCGATACAATTCGATCGAGAGGCGATCGCCTGCCTGGAGACGAGCGGTGCAAGCAGTGCCTGACTGCTGCCGCTCGCTTCCTGTCAGTCGTTCGGCATCGGTCGCGACGCTCACCACGCAACCTCCATGTTTGGACGACGTGTAAACCCTGGTTGCAGGAACGGCAGGGTGTAAGGCCGGCGCTCTGCACGTATGCCGCCCCGTGCCGTGCGATGAAGGATGTTAGCCGCAAGCCAAGTCTCGTTGTCGGTGTCCGGAAAGTCGCGGCGCATGAAGGGTCCACGACTTTCCTGCCGTTCGAGAGAGGAGCGAGCGATGAGTTCACATCCATCGACCATGTTGGTGGCATCGATGGCATCGAGCCATTCGGGGTTGGCGCGACGAGTGGTGTTGCTGACCCGCATGCGCGGGAGCAGTTCACTGCGGATTTCTGCGATCGCCTGCAAAGCGGCATCGAGGCCGATGGCGTCCTTCTCGATGCCGACCTTGTTCCACATCGTTGTGCGCAGCAGATCCTGCACGTGGGACGGGCGGACCGCGTCCCCAACGCCATCGGCGGACCGGCACAAGGCCTCAAGCCGTGCGCGCTCGATTTCGACTTCAACCTGCGGAAAGGGGCACGGCGGAAGTGAACACAGATCTCGCCGCACGCCTTCGGCCGCGACCTTGCCGTCGTAGGTTGCGAGGGCGATCAGGCCGTTGTGATGACCTGCCAAGCCTCCGGCGACGTAGAGGCCCGGCACCGACGAGCGCATGCTGTCGGCGTGCACGAGAACGCCGCCTTGCCTGTAGTGGGCGGTCACCGCATTCTCGATCAGATCGCGCCCGGGATCGAGGCCGAGTTGCTTGAACGGCTTGGCGTAGGTCGTATAAGCCTCCACTTCGCCCGGCTCGCAATGGTCGAAGCCGGAGAAGTATCCGCCGTCGTACCGGGCCTTGCCGGCTTCGACCTGACGCACGAGAGCTTTCAGCTGCACGGTATAGGGTCCGAAGGCGAGCGGATCATCCTTCTGCTGGTTGAAGAACTCCTCGCCCGCGCCGTTGACCATCCTTGCCGAGTGTGGCGAGCCCAGCATCGGATTGGGATAGATTTGCACGCGTTGCCAAGCCGGAGGTTCTGCGACGTCGCTCGTATGCCACCATTGCATTTCGAGGTTCATCATCGATGCACCGGCTCGCCAAGCGAGGGCGAGGCCGTCTGCCGACATTTCGCGGGTTCCAGACGATCGTCTGTGCAACCGGTCGGAGTAGCCGGTCGCAAGCACGACCGCGCGGGCCAGAACGACGATGTAATCGCCGCGCATGACGTCGAGGCAGAAAACGCCGCCGATTGACCCGTCCGGCTTGTGCAGCAGGGCGGTCGCGGCCGTTTCCTCCAGCCAAGGTATTCCGGCGCGCATCACCTGTTTGCGGCGGAGATCCATGAAGACCACGCCTGAATTGCCTTGCACGTTGGCAGCGATGCTTCGGATCCGACCGGGGCTGGTCACGACCTGTCCGGCATCATCCCGCCTGAAGTAGATGCCGGCTTCCTCAAGCTCGGGATAGTACTCCGACGCCGCCCAGGCACCGAACTGTCGCGCCCAATGCTGATCAATCAGGAACTGATTGTGGTATTTGACGAGGAACTCGGCCGTGTCGCGGGCATGTTCCTCCGTGTTGCCAAGCAAGCGGCCGGACAGGACGAGGTTGCCAGCGAAGATCGACGCGCCGCTCTTGCCAACCAGACCCTTGCAGATGATGAGCGGCCGCACACCGTTGCGCTGAAGCTCAAGCGCGGCGTAGCAGCCAGCCGCGCCGCCGCCAACAATGGCCACATCGGTGGTAACGACCCGAATGTCTTGCATCACCAACCGCTGGCA
>CAXTFM010000085.1:0-14046 GCA_964243435.1 uncultured Beijerinckiaceae bacterium | reverse complement strand
CTGCGGCAGGAACATCTTGCCCGAGCCGAACAGGTCGCCGACGACGTTCATGCCGGCCATCAGCGGCCCCTCGATCACGTCGAGCGGACGCGCGGACTCGGCGCGCGCCTCCTCCGTGTCGTCGTCGACGAACTCGGTGATGCCGTTGACCAGCGCGTGCTCCAGCCGCTTGGCGACGGGTGCCTCGCGCCAAGCGAGGTCGCGGCCGGCCCGTTCCGCCCCCTTGCCCTTGAAGGCCGCGGCGAGGTCGAGCAGCCGCTCCGTGGCGTCGTCGCGGCGGTTCAGCACGACGTCCTCGCAGGCGTCGCGCAGCGCCGGGTCGATGTCGGCGTAGATGGCGAGCTGGCCGGCGTTGACGATGCCCATGTCCATGCCGGCGGCGATGGCGTGGTACAGGAACACCGCGTGCATCGCCTCGCGCACCTGCTCGTTGCCGCGGAACGAGAAGCTGAGGTTGGATACGCCGCCCGAGATGTGTACGAGCGGCATGCGCGTCCTGATCTCGCGCGTCGCCTCGATGAAATCGACGCCGTAGTTGTTGTGCTCCTCGATGCCGGTCGCCACCGCGAAGATGTTGGGATCGAAGATGATGTCCTGAGGCGGGAAGCCGACCTCGGCGGTGAGGATGCGGTAGGCGCGCGCGCAGATCTCGACCTTGCGCTCGCGCGTGTCGGCCTGCCCCGCCTCGTCGAAGGCCATCACCACCACGGCGGCGCCGTAGCGGCGCACCACGCGGGCGTCGTGGATGAACTTGGCCTCGCCCTCCTTGAGCGAGATCGAGTTCACGATCGCCTTGCCCTGCACGCATTTCAGGCCGGCCTCGATGATGCCGAACTTGGAGCTGTCGATCATCACCGGCACGCGGGCGATGTCGGGTTCGGCGGCGACGAGGTTGAGGAAGTCGACCATCGCGCGCTCGGAGTCGAGCAGGCCCTCGTCCATGTTGATGTCGATGACCTGGGCGCCGTTCGCCACCTGGTCGCGCGCCACGTCGAGCGCGGCGCCGAGGTCGCCCTCCTTGATGAGCTTGCGAAAGCGCGCCGAGCCCGTGACGTTGGTGCGCTCGCCGATGTTGACGAAGCGGATGTCGGGGGTGAGCGCGAAGGGTTCGAGGCCGGACAGCCGCAGCATCGGCGTCACCTCCGGCACGGGGCGCGGCGCGAGGCCCGCGACCGCCTCCGCGATGGCATGGATGTGCGCCGGCGTGGTGCCGCAGCAGCCGCCGAGGATGTTGACCAGCCCCGACTCCGCGAACTCCTTGACGAGCCCCGCCATGTATTCCGGGCTCTCGTCGTAGAGGCCGAACTCGTTGGGCAGGCCTGCATTCGGGTAGGCGCAGATCAGCGTGTCGGCGGCGCGCGACAGCTCGGCCAGGTGCGCGCGCATCTCGCGGGCGCCAAGCGCGCAGTTCAGACCGACCGAGAGCGGGCGCGCGTGCTCGAGCGAGTTCCAGAAAGCGGTCGGCGTCTGCCCTGACAGCGTGCGCCCGGACAGGTCGGTGATGGTGCCGGAGATCATCACCGGCAGGTCGCAGCCGAGTTCGCGGAAGGCGGTCTCGACACCGGCATAGGCCGCCTTGGCGTTCAGCGTGTCGAAGATGGTCTCGATGATGACGAGGTCGGCGCCGCCCTCGACCAGCGCGCGCGTGGCTTCGGCATAGGCATCGTGCAACTCGTCGAAACCGACGGCGCGGAAGCCGGGGTTGTTGACGTCGGGGGAGATCGACGCCGTGCGGTTGGTCGGCCCGAGCGAGCCGACGACGAAGCGCCGCCGCCCGTCCTCGGCGGCAGCGCGGTCGCAGGCGCTACGGCACAGGCGCGCCGCCTCGCGGTTCAGCTCGGGGACCAGCGCCTCCATGCCGTAATCGGCCTGGGAGATGGTGGTCGAATTGAAGGTGTTGGTGGCGACGAGGTCGGCACCGGCCTTGGCGTAGGCGTAGTGGATCTCCTCGATGGCGTCGGGCTGCGTCAGCACCAGGAGATCATTGTTGCCGCGCAGGTCGCGCGGCCAGTCGGCGAAGCGTGCGCCGCGGAACTGCTCCTCCGTGAAGCGGTGCGTTTGGATCATCGTGCCCATCGCCCCGTCGAGCACCAGGATGCGCTCGCGCGCGGCCCCGGTGAGGGCTGCACGGACTTCCGCGCCTCTTTCGGCAAGGTTGCCGGCGGGATCCGTCATCAGGCTGCCTTCTCCATGCGGCTCGCCGGCCGCATGCCGAGCAGGTGGCAGATGGCGTAAACGAGGTCGGCGCGGTTCATGGTGTAGAAATGGAAATTGTCGATGCCGCGGTCGACGAGGTCGAGCACCTGCTCGGCCGCAACGGTGGCAGCGATGAGGCGACGCGTCGCGGGATCGTCGTCGAGGCCGTCGAAGCGGTCGGCGAGCCAGGCCGGCACCGACGCTCCCGTGCGCTGGGCGAAGCGGGCGACCTGCTTGAAGTTCTGCACCGGCACGATGCCCGGCAGGATGGGAATGGTCACGCCCTTGGCCCGCACCCTGTCGAGATAGCGCATGTAAAGGTCGTTGTCGAAGAAGAACTGGGTAATGGCACGGGTGGCGCCGGCGTCCACCTTGGCCTTGAGGTACTCGATGTCGTGGTCGAGCGAGCCGCTCTCGGGATGGCCTTCGGGGTAGGCCGAGACGGACACCTCGAAATCGCGGAGCCTGCGCAGCCCGGCGACGAGCTCCGTCGAGTTGCGATAGCCGTCGGCGTGGGCCTCGTAGTCGGTGCCGGGGCCGCCGGTCGGGTCGCCGCGCAACGCGACGATGTGGCGAACGCCGGCGGCCCAGTACTCCTTGGCGACGGCGTCGACATCGTCGCGGCTCGCGGCGACGCAGGTCAGGTGCGCCGCCGGCGGGATGTGCGTTTCCGCGATGATGCGCGCCAGCGTCGCATGGGTGCGCTCGCGCGTGTTCCCCCCGGCGCCGTAGGTGACCGACACGAATTCCGGGTTCAGCGGCGCGAGGCGGCTCACCGAGGCCCACAGCGTCGCCTCCATTTCCGGCGTGTTCGGGGGAAAGAACTCGAACGACACGTCGAAGTGCGGGCGATGACCGCGGCTGAGCCGCTGCGTCGCGACGGGCTGCATCAGGCGATTTCCTTCAGCGACAGCGGGAGGCGGTCTGACCGCACGCGGCGGTCCCGTCCCATCCACAATGACACGGTGAGCGACCCAGCCCCGTCGGGTGCGAGGTCGCGGGTGAGACATGTATCGAGGCCGGCATCGGCCATGAAACCGGCGACCTCGTCGCGGGCGAAACCGAGGCGGCGATGGGCGTGCGCGCTGCGCAGGTTCTCATCCCCGTGCGGGGCGAAGTCGACCACCAGCAGGCGCCCGCCGGGGCGCAGCGTGCGCGCGGCCTCGCGGATCGCACGCGGCGGGTCGACGAGGAAGTGCAGCACCTGATGGGCGACCACCACGTCGTAGCCGTCGCGTTCGGCCGGCAGGGCGAAGATGTCGCCCTGGCGTAGCTGCGTGTTGCGCAATCCTGCGCGCTCGATGCGCGAGCGCGCCATGCCGAGCATCTGCGGCGACTGGTCGATGCCGAGCGCGCGGAATGCCGAGGGAGCGAGGAGCTCCAGCATGCGACCGGTGCCCGTGCCGATGTCGAGCAGCGACCCGATCGGACCGGGGCCGAGCGCGTCGGCGATGGCCGCTTCGACCTTCTCCTCCGCGACGTGCATCGCCCGGATCTCGTCCCAGGTGCCGGCATGGGTGGCGAAATAGCGCGACGCCTGTTCTGCCCGTGCGCGCCGCACCTCGTCGAGACGGGAGCGGTCGGCGAGCAGGACGGGATCGGTGGGCGCGACGGCGCTGACGACGTCGCGTGCCAGCGAGGCCATGCTGCCGGACTGCGCGGCGAAAAGGAAGATCCAGGCACCTTCGCGATGACGCTCAACGAGGCCGGCGTCGACGAGAAGCTTCAGGTGCCGCGAAATCCGTGGTTGTGACTGGCCGGTGATGGCGACGAGTTCGCTAACGGTGAGCTCCGCATCGTTCAAAAGGGCCAGCAGGCGCAGGCGCGTCACCTCGCCGGCCGCCGACAAAGCTGCAAGCACGTCCTCGATGGGCGCGACGTCTCGACGTTCCATCCCAACAGATATAAAGATATCTTTATGTCAGTCAACAGGCTGAGGCAGCGTCGATGAGCATCCACACCCGCCATACCACCTGTCGGTGATGGACGAGATCAGCGCCGACCCTGCTCGGGAAACACGAAGCCGCCGGTGATGCGTAGGCCGATGGGCTGATCGACGCCGGGATGGGTGGCCTGCTGGAGCATCACGGCGATCGCGGCGCCGTCCTGCTCGACCGACAGGTGGCTGCGTCCCCCGGCGCGGTAGGCGTTGCGGACCACGCCCCGCATATTGGCCTCGTCCAAGGGCACAAGGTCGAAGTGCCAGGGTCGGACGAAGAGCCGGACGGGACCGTCGGGACGACCGGACACGTCGACCGGCACCGGACGGCCGCCGACCAAGAGCCGCGCCTGCGCGACTTCCGCCGAAACCTCGCGTGCGTCGCCGAGGAAGTTCAGCACGGCCACGGAGGCCGGGTGGTCCTGCATCTCGGCGGGCGTTCCGACCTGCTCCAGGCGGCCGGCATGGAGCACCGCGACGCGGTCGGACAGCTCCAGCGCCTCGTCCTGGTCGTGGGTGACGAAGATCGTGGTCTGGCCGGTGCGCTGGTGGATGTCGCGAAGCCAGCGCCGCAGGTCCTTGCGCACCTGGGCGTCGAGTGCGCCGAAGGGCTCGTCGAGGAGGAGCACGCGCGGCTCCACGGCGAGTGCGCGGGCGAGCGCGACGCGCTGGCGCTGCCCGCCTGAAAGCTGCGACGGGTAGCGATCGGCGAAATTCACGAGCTTGACGAGGTCGAGCAGGTCGCCGACGCGCTTGGCGATGAGGTGGCGCGCCGGCCGCTCGCTACGCCGCCGCGCCTTGAGCCCGTAGGCGATGTTGTCGGCCACCGTCATGTGCTTGAACAGCGCGTAGTGCTGGAACACGAAGCCGACCTTGCGCTTCTGAACGGGGACGCCCGTCGTGTCAGTGCCGCCAAAGACGATGCGGCCCGCGTCGGGCGTTTCCAGCCCGGCGATGATGCGCAGCAGGGTCGTCTTGCCGGAGCCGGACGGTCCGAGCAGCGCCAGCAGCTCGCCGGCCCTGATTTCGAGGCTCACGTCGTTGATGACGGGAACGCCTTTGAAGCTCTTGGCGACGCCGACGACCGAAACCGCCGTCAGGCGCGGATCAGTGACGGGCTCCAGCGGAAAGGTCGTCGGCATATCGCCATTCCAGGATCGATTTGACGAGGAGGGTGACGAGGGCGAGTCCGGCGAGGAGTGAGGCGACGGCGAAAGCGGCAACGAAATTGTATTCATTGTAAAGGATCTCGACATGAAGCGGGATCGTGTCCGTGAGGCCGCGGATGTGGCCGCTGACGACCGACACGGCGCCGAACTCGCCCATCGCGCGGGCATTGCAGAGCAGCACGCCGTAGAGAAGCGCCCAGCGGATGTTGGGCAGCGTGACCGTGCGAAAGGCGTGGAAGCCGGACGCGCCGAGCGTCAGCGCGGCCTCCTCGTCGCCGATGCCCTGTTCCTCCATCAAGGGCACGAGCTGGCGCGCGATGAAGGGAAAGGTGACGAAGATCGTCGCCAGCACGATCCCCGGCACCGCGAACACGATCTGAATGTCGAGTTGCTGCAGCATGGGTCCGATGTAGCCCTGCGCCCCGAACAGCAGGATGTAGATCAAGCCGGACACCACGGGCGAGACCGAGAACGGCAGGTCGATCAGCGTGGTCAGCAGCGCCTTGCCCCGGAACTCGAATTTGGCGACCGCCCAGGAGGCGGCGATGCCGAAGACGAGGTTGAAGGGAACGGCGATGGCTGCGACGAGCAGCGTCAGCAAGACCGCCGCCTTGGCATCGGCATCGTCGAAGGAGGCGAGGTAGGGGCCGACGCCCTTGGCGAAGGCTTGCTGAAACACCGCGACCAGCGGCAGCACGAGAAACAGCGCAAGGAAAACGAGCGCGACCGCGATCAGCAGCACGCGCGCGACGGGCCGCTCGGTGACGACGCCGGCGGCCGCGGGCGGCGGGACCGGGGTGGACGCGGCCTCAAACATGGCCGAACCTGCGCCGGCTCCAGGCCTGGATCACGTTGATGGCGAGCAGGCAGGCGAAACTCGCCGCGAGCATGATCGCGGCGATCGCGCACGCGCCGGCATAGTCGTACTCGGACAGCTTGATGACGATCAGCAGCGGGGCGATCTCGGACACGTAGGGGAGGTTGCCGGCGATGAAGATCACGGAGCCGAACTCGCCCACGCCGCGCGCGAAGGCGAGTGCGAAGCCCGTCAGCAATGCCGGGATCAGCGGCGGCAGGATGACCCGCGTCAGGGTGTGCAGCCGGCTGGCGCCGAGCGTCGCCGACGCTTCCTCGATCTCACGGTCGATGTCGGCGATGAGCGGCTGCACCGTCCGCACCGCGAAGGGTACGCCGATGAACACCAGCGCGACGAAGATGCCGAGCGGCGTGTAGGCGACGGTGATCCCCAGCGAGGCCAGTGCGCCGCCAAGGAGCGCGTTGGGAGCGTAGATCGACGCGAGCGCGATGCCTGCCACCGCCGTCGGCAGGGCGAAGGGCAGGTCCACCACCGCGTCCATCACCCGCCGGCCGGGGAAGCTGTAGCGCGTCAGCACCCAGGCCACGATGAGCCCGAACACGGAGGCGACGAGTGCGGCGACGAACGAAACGCCGAAGCTCACGCGCAGTGCGCTCGCCACCCGCGGGTCGCGCGCGACGTCGACGATGCCGCCGAGCCCGATCTGCGACGCGCGCGCCAACAGCCCGCAGAGGGGCACCAGAACCACCACGCAGAGCATGAACACGGTGTAGCCGAACGCGATCCCGAATCCGGGGATCACGCTCGGCGGCCGGAAGCGAAGGGCCGGGGCCAAACGCTAGTGTCCCGCCTTGCTGATCTTGTCGAAGACGCCGCCGTTGTCGAACTGCGATGTCTGGATCTGCGGCCAGGAGCCGAGCAGCGGCTCGATCTTGAAGCGCTCGATCGGCGGCAGCAGGGCGAGGTCCTTCTTGTCGGCGGCCTCCGGCTTGAGCGGGCGGTAATGGTGCTTGGCGATGATCGCCTGCGCCCTGTCGCTGTAAAGGAACTGCAGGTAGGCCTCGGCGACCTTGCGGTTGCCGTTGCGGTCGGCGTTGCCGTCGACGAGCGCGACCGGCGGCTCCGCGAAGATGGAGTGCTGCGGGACGACGACCTCGAACTTGTCGCGGCCGAACTCGTCCATGACGAGGAATGCCTCGTTCTCCCAGGTCGGCAGCACGTCGCCGAGGCCGCGCTGCGCGAAAGTCACGGTCGAGCCACGGGCGCCGGTGTCGAGCACGGGAACGTTCTTGTACACCGACGCCACGAATGCCTCGGCCTTCTCCTTGCTCTTGTCCTGGTTGTAGGCGTAGCCATAGGCGGCGAGGTAGTTCCAGCGACCGCCGGACGAGGTTTTCGGGTTGGGCGTGATGACCTTCACGTCAGGCTTCACCACGTCGTTCCAGTCCTTGATGCCCTTCGGATTACCCTTGCGCACCACGAACACCACGGTCGACGTGTAGGGCATGCTGTCGTTGGGCAGGCGCTTCGCCCAGTCCTCGGGAATTTTCTTTGTCAGCCGCGCGATCGCGTCGATGTCGGAGGGAATGCCCAGGGTCACCACGTCGGCGGCAACGCCGTCGATCACCGAACGTGCCTGGGCGCCCGAGCCGCCGTGCGAGGCTCGCACGGTGATCGCTTCGCCCGTCTTGGCCTTCCAGTCCTCGGCGAAGGCTTGGTTGATATCCTTGTAGAGTTCCCGGGTCGGATCATAGCTGACGTTGAGCAGCGTGCCGGCGGCGCCGGCAGGACCGACCCCGCCCGTGGACGCCGCGACGAGCGCTGCCGCGAGCAGCTTGGCCCACGAGCCGGTAGCCCGTTGCGTCGTGACCCGATCGCATTCAGTCAAGACCAACCCCGTTGCTTGTCGACAATTGAAACCCTCGGTTCCATTGCCGAGGACGAAACGACATAGAGTTCCAGATCCGCGCTGTGGTGCAATGGTCTATTTCACCCATTTGCGGGGAGGGCATGGTGAAATATTTCGCGCAGCCCCGCGCGATCGGATCGATCTCACCGAAGCAACTCGCGGTGAGCGACAAGCGCATTTGAACACCGTCCATCATGGTCCTCCCGACGGTCGAGCGGACCGTTCATCCCGGGGCGGAGCGCGCTCCGGACACCGGGGCAACTCGCGAAAGAAGTGCCCCTGCTGGTCCCGCGACACCTCGTCGAGCGCCGGGAAGCGTCGCCCGCCAAGCTTCGCGGGCCGGACTTGGTGGCGAGCGTCATGGCGCGGGCGCGGCAGGTGTCAGCAGCACGCGCGCCTTGAAGGTTTCAGCGATCTGGTCGGCGATGCGCATCACCGGTTCAACGCGATCTTCGGCTCCTGGAACACCATGCCGATGCGCCGCCTACGAGTGCCACTCGGCCATGTCGAGGCGAGCAGGTCGCGTTCCTCGTAGCTGGTGGTGCGGCCCACGACCCGCAGCGCATGTGGCAGCAGACCGGCGAGCACGCAGACGCGCAACGACCTGCCCGAGCCGCACGCGCCGACGACGCACAGGCTGCGCCTTGCTTCCAGGTCAAGCGGCAGCGCCTCACCGGCATGTGCCCGGTCGGCACCGGGCGGCAGTGCGATCGTCAGGCCACGGATGCGCACCACCGGCTCGCCGGTGCCGTCCCCGACCAAATCTACCTTGGCCAAGTCATCATCATTCTTGGCCAAGTTATTCCCGACCAGGCCCGCGTCATCCGAACGCGGCCCGGCGGCGGGAGCGCACGTCCGGCCCGGTCTCGCCGAGGTCCCAGAACAGCCCGGCCATGATCGCCAGTCCCTCGCGGACGACGGGGGCCAGCAGGTGCTCGTCGGGGGCGTGCTGCGAGCAGGCGGGGTAGGAGTGCGGCACCCACAGCGTCGGCATGCCCAGAATATCGGCGAAGGCGTCGTTGGGCAGCGAGCCGCCGAGGTTGGGCAGCAGGGCCGGACGCTTGCCGGTGGTCGACTCCATGGAGGCGAGCGCCCAGCCGACCCAGGGGTCCTCGACCGGCACCCGCGTCGCTTGGAACACCTCAGCCGCCCGCGCCGGGCGCACCTCCACCATGGGGAAGCCGTGGGCGTCGAGGTGGGCGCGCACGTTGCCAAGCAGGTTCTCCCAATCCGTGCCGACGACGAAGCGCAGCTGCATCGTCGCCTTGGCGGCGGGCGGCACGGCGTTCAGCGGTCCTTCGGGATCGCCGGTCTTGTAGGCCAGCACCTCCAGCGTGTTCCACGCGAAGACACGCTCGGCCGCGCTCAAGCCCGGCTCGCCCCAGTCCGCGTCGATCGCCGGTGCACTCGGGTCGCCGCCGACGCGGATGTCGCGGAGAGCCGCGCGCACGCCGTCGGGGATTTGCGGGGGGCGCAGCCGTTCGGCGCGGATGCTGCCGCGCCCGTCGACCAGCGAGGCGATGGCGTTGGCGAGCACGGTGCCGGGATTGCGCAGCAGGCCGCCCCAGTTGCCGGAATGGTGGGCGCCCTCGCGCAGGTTCAGGGCCAGCTCGAAGTTGTAGGCGCCGCGCGAGCCGAGGAACAGGGTCGGGCGCGCCGCCTCAAGCCGCGGCCCGTCGGAAGCGATGAGCAGGTCGGCGGCCAGTGCCCGCGCCTGTGCGCGACAGAACGGGCGCAGCCCCGGTGACCCCGCCTCCTCGCCCATTTCGACCAGCAACTTGGCATTGAAGCCGAGCCGGCCGCCGCGCGCCAGCATGACCTGCTCCAGCGCGGCGAGATTGACGAGGTGCTGCCCCTTGTTGTCGGCGGTGCCGCGCCCGTACCAGCGCTCACCCTCCACCGTGACCCCCCAGGGGTCGAGCCCGTCGCGCCACTGCTCGGGGTAGCCGCGCACCGTGTCGCCGTGGCCGTAGATCAAGCAGGTCGGCAGGTCGTCGCCCTCGTGCCGCGCACCGATCAGCAAGGGGCCGTGGACGCCGTCGGGGTTGTCGTGGAGCGACCAGTCGAAGCGAAGGCGGTCGAGGTCCGGGCCGAGACCGTCGGCGAGGTAGGCGCGCAGCGCCGGGAGCTGCCCCGCCGCTTGGCTTTCCGTGCGCAGCGCCACCTTGGCGCGCAAAGTCGCGAGGAAGCCGCCCCCGTCGAAATGGCGGTGGGCGCGGGCGATCGCGTCGTCTCGGCTCATGGTCGGATCGGCTCCCTTGCCGGTGGGCGCGCGGCTAGCAGCGCCGGCCCTCGGGCGTGATGACGTCGCGCACGCCGTCGCCAACGATGTTGATCGCCAGCACTAGCAGGAGAAGCGCCGCATCGGGAATCATGATGAGCTAGGGCTGGACGTACACGTACGGCTTGCCTTCCGCGATCATCAGGGCGCAGGAGGGCAGCGTCTGCACGCCGAGGTCGAGAAAGGAAAGCGCCGCTTCGCGAAGGATGGCGTGGGCCACTGCGAACGTAGCCACCACGATCAGCGCGCTGGCGACGTCAGGCACACCTTTCTGATTAAGATGCGCGGCGTTGTCAGCCCGACCACGCGGGCCTTGCTGATGTCGTCCCGGCCGCGCATCCGCTGCGTCGCCGCGGTGAAGCGATCCGACAGCAGGAGGCCGAGGTCCTGCAGCGAGAACACCGCCTCGATCACGACCGAGTCGTCGAGCATCAAGCCGAATTGTACGGCGGAAAGGGCAATTACCACGATCATCATGTTGTGGAGCAGGCTTCTGCGCGGCATCGGGCCCCTGGCGCGTGCCGTGCGGACGTCGTCCGAGGATAGCACCTCCAGCATTCCGTCGCGCGTCAGCGGCGCGCGACCGCAGGCAAAACGAAGCTGCGCCAGCACGCATTGCCCGACGCTGGTGCCGCCAGCGGGCGGTGGAAAGTCCGGCCGATGGGAGGATCGAAGCGCGACGAATTCGAGGGCTGCCCGAGTTCGGCGCTGCGGCTCGTCGACGTGTTTGCCTTCATCGCCGCCGCGTGGGACGCGGCCTCGACCTCGCTCGCCGCAATCTCGGCCTCGATCACGTCGCTCATCGCGCGCAGGATGCATCGCGCGCAGGATCATGAACCGGTTCGGCGCCGAGGTGGCCGAAACCGTGTGCTCGCCATCCACGACGACCACCGCCGCCTCGCTGTTTACCCGCGCCCGTTCTGCGCCTCCTGCGCCGGCACCGCGGTGCGGTGCGAGGAAACGCCGGGTCGGGGCCGCGTTTACAGCTTCACCAGCCTGCAACGGGCGCAAACGCCGGCGTTCTTCGCCTATGTCGAGCTGGACAACGTTCTGGTTATGCTGACCATTCCAATTGATTGCGCGCGCCACGAGATCGCCACGGCCGATAGGGTGAGCGCGACGTTCGCCATGGCGTCCGAGGGTGCAGCGTGACCGTACTCGCCCTGCACCGCGGGTGAGCGCGCCGCGTCGGTGCGCGGCGCCATGCTCGTGATGCCGAAGGACGAGGGGTTTGCGTCTAACCCGATCGTGCGGCCCAAGCCGAGCGAGCGGCAGCGCCCCCTTGATGTTCACTGCCGGCGTGCTGGGGGTGGAGGGCTGACTTCACCGTCGAGACGAGCATCGGCGGATGCTTCTCGGCGCGACCAGCACCTGCATCGCGGAAAAGGCCGCCTCGCCCACGTGCTCCAACTGGTCGCGCCAGCGCGCGAAGCGGCGTCAGACGATGTCTTCATGGCCCAAACCGCTTGAGGCAACGCTTACTGGCGCGCCCTCGCCCGTCACCGTTTTATAGATTGCCGGTTCGACGGCCGTTGGGCGCATGCTTCGATGACGCTCGACGCATCCGGCCGCTGAAAGCGTCGTAGCCCCATGTGATCCGAGAACGGCGGTTGCGGTCTGCGACCGAAAATCGCAACCTGCCAGAGCGCGTACGCGCCATTTCAAACGCCGCGATACACCAAGGCCGTGGCGGCGACCGACAGGGCTCGCAGAATGTCGGCGGGCGTGGGAGAGCCAGGCTGTCCAGTCCTCGTCATCTGCTTCAAGTGCGGCAAGACCTGCACGACGATAGTGGGAGAGACGATGGTCAAGACGAGTTCAAAGGAGCATCTGTTTATCCGAGCACCTTCTTCAGCGATGGCAATGTGTGCCGCCGACATGACATGGTTGCACCGCCCCTTGCAGTGCTCGAACATCTTGCACATTGCCGGGTGCGGTCGAAGAGCCATCTTGCCCGTTGTCTCGGCCCTTGTTCAAATTGCGGGTAGAAGGTCATCGTGACCGACCTGATCGGAGACTGCGCCTGTGCAAGCGTGCGGCTGTATGCGTGACAACTTTTCCTCTCGCTACGTCAGGCTTGTATCCCAAGCTGCTCGCTTACGCCTCTCCTACAAACGGTCGCGCCGCATCAGGTTTCCCGACTTGGCCCCTCGACGTATAACGGGATAGTGACAGGGCAATCGCCAGGGATCGGAGCTTCGCTTTGACGGACATCCACGACTGGCGCGTGACGGATGATCTCCACGCCGAGCAGGGGCAGGGCGACCCTTTCGCTGCCGCCGTCCGGGCGACCCGAATGGCGATGATCATCACTGACCCGCGGCAGGCGGATAACCCGATCGTCTTCGCGAACGCCGCCTTCTTCAAGCTGAGCGGGTATGAACGCCATGAGGTGATCGGCTCGAATTGCCGCTTCCTCCAGGGCGCCGATACCGACCGGCACTCCGTGAAAGCGATCCGCGACGCCATCGCGGCACGCAGCGAAATCACCATCGACCTTCTCAACTATCGCAAGAACGGCGAAACCTTCTGGAACGGGCTCTACATCAGCCCGGTCACGACCGCTGCCGGTGAACTCCAATTCTTTTTCGCATCGCAACTGGACGTTTCCGACCGCGTCGCGGCGCAGCAGATCGTCGTCGATCAGCAGGACTGGCTGGAGCGCGAGGTCGCTCGGCGGACGGACGAGCTCGAGGAGGCCTTGGTAGCGCAAACGATGCTCGTCCATGAGGTCGACCATCGCGTCAAGAACAACCTTCAGATGATCTCCGCCCTGCTTGCGATGCAGACGAACACGATCAGGGACCCCGAGGCGCGCGCAACGCACACCAACATGCTGCAGCGCGTCGAGGCGATCGGAACGGTGCACCGGCGCCTTTACCAGGCGAAAAACGTCCGGCATTTCGATCTTGCCGACTTCATTCGCGACATTTCCAACGACCTGCTGAGATCATCGGGACGCGACGACGTCGAGCTGTCCCTTGATCTCGTTCCCGTGCAATTGCCGTCGCAGCAGGCCACGCCCTACGCGCTGATGTTGAACGAACTCATGATGAACGCTTTGAAGCACGCTTTCCCAGCGAAGCGCGCTGGACGGCTGCTCATCAAGATCGCCCACGTCGGAGATCACCTGGACATGGTGGTCCACGACGACGGGATCGGCTTCGCCGACCCCGGCACGATCACCGGCTTCGGGACGCGGCTGATCAGAACCCTGGCGCGGCAGCTGCAGGCCGAACTGCGATGGAAGGCGGGAAACCCGGGCATGATCGTCGAAGTGCGAACACCCTTGCCGCGGCCGAGTGAGGGACACGTGCATGCTTGAACCTTTGCGCGTGCTCGTCGTCGAGGACGAGGCTCTGCTGCTCATGCAGCTTGAGGCAGCCATCGAAGCCGAAGGGCATGACGTCGTCGGCACCGCCATGACAGCTGGCGAAGCGATCTCATTGGCTCGCGTGGTTGAACCGGACGTCGCCCTCATCGACCTGCATCTGCTTGATGGCCCGACCGGCATCGACGTCGCGCGATTTCTGCGAGGAGCGGACGGCACGCTCGTCATCTTCATCACGGCAAACGCCGCGCGCCTTCCGGAACACTACGAGGGCGCGGCCGGCATTCTGTCCAAGCCCTTCTCGCAGACCGGGATCGTCTCCACCCTTCGCTTCTTGTCCGAATGCATACGTCGGCCGCCGCCAAGTCTCACCCTACCAGCCGAATTGAAGCTCGCGCCAGCCT
>CAXTFM010000084.1:0-14113 GCA_964243435.1 uncultured Beijerinckiaceae bacterium | reverse complement strand
ACCGGCAGGCGGCCGACATCGCCGCCTTCCGCCGCGACGAGGCGCTGGCGATCCCAGACGACCTCGACATCGCCGCCCTGCCCGGCCTGTCGAACGAGATCCGCGCCCGCCTCATGCAGGTGCGCCCGGCGACGATGGGGCAGGCCGGGCGCATCGAGGGCATGACGCCGACGGCGCTGACCCTTCTCGCCGCCCATGTTCGCAAGCCCGACCTGCGCAAGCCAAACCTCAGCAAGCCCGACCTACGCAAACCGGAGCGGCGCAGCGCGTGACGCGCGCCGCGCGGGAGCCGGACGGGCGGGCGGCGGTGCTTGGTGCCCTGCCCGAGGCGGCCCGGCGGCGGCTCGACCTGTACGCCGCCCTGCTCGTCCGCTGGCAGGCGACGATCAACCTCGTCGCACCCTCGACCCTGCCGCAGCTGTGGACGCGCCACATCGGCGATTCGCTCCAGGTGCAGGCGGCGGCGCCGGCGGCGCGGGTCTGGGTCGACCTCGGCTCCGGCGGCGGCTTCCCCGGCCTCGTCACCGCCATCGTGCTCGCCGACGCGCCGGGCGCTGCCGTCCACCTCGTCGAGAGCGACAAGCGCAAGGCCGCTTTCCTGCGCACGGCGGCGCGCGAGACGGGCGTGCCGGCCACCGTGCATGCCGAACGCATCGAAGGCTTCGTGCCCGCCCACGCCGATCCCGTCGACGCGGTGAGCGCCCGCGCCCTGGCATCTTTGCCGCGCCTCGTCGAATTCGCGCGACCTTTCCTCGAACGGGGCGCGGTCGGGGTGTTTCCGCAGGGCGAGACAGCCTCCGCCGAATTGACCCTGCCGGAGGCGGACCGTAGATTCCGCTGCGAATCCGTGCCCAGCCGGATGCGCAGCGGGTCGCACCTCCTGATCGTCAGGGCCGCGCCGGCCGGTGGAGACTGAACGTGTCGCTTGCCAAGGCCATGCGCGTCCTCGTTCTCGCCAACCAGAAGGGCGGGGTCGGCAAGACCACCACGGCGATCAATCTCGGCACGGCGCTCGCCGCCATCGACGAGCGCGTGCTCATCATCGACCTCGACCCGCAGGGCAACGCCTCCACCGGGCTCGGTATCGACCGGCGCAGCCGCCGCGCCTCGACCTACCACGTGATGACGGGCGAGGTGTCGCTCGCCGAGGCGTTGCAGGAGACGGGGGTGCCGCGTCTCTCGGTGGCGCCCTCCACCATGGACCTCCTCGGCGTCGAACTGGAGATCGCCGGCGACAAGGACCGCGCCTACAAGCTGCGCGACGCCGTGCTCGACTTCGACGCGGAGCAGGGCGCGGACGGCTACAGCTACATCCTCATCGATTGCCCGCCCTCGCTCAACCTCCTCACCATCAACGCGCTGACGGCGGCGCACGCCGTGGTGGTGCCGCTGCAATGCGAGTTCTTCGCGCTGGAAGGGCTGTCGCAGCTGCTGTCCACGGTGGAGCAGGTCAAGGGATCGCTGAACGCCAGCCTGGAGATCCACGGCGTGGTGCTGACCATGTTCGACGCCCGCAACAATCTCGCGAACCAGGTGGTCGCCGACGTGCGCGGCTTCCTCGGCGAAAAGGTCTACGAGACGGTGATCCCGCGCAACGTGCGCATCTCGGAAGCGCCGTCGCACGGCAAGCCGGCCCTGCTCTACGACCTGAAGTGCCCCGGCAGCCAAGCCTATCTCAAGCTCGCCTCGGAGGTGATCCGGCGCGAGCGGCACCTTCGCGCCGCTTGATGTTGCGCGCCGCCTGACGCCCGCCGCCCGACCTGGACCCCCGCGATGAAGACCACCCCGCTCGACGAAACGCGCTCCCGGCTCGGCCGCGGCCTCGCCGCCCTGATCGGCGACAGCGGCAACGAGGCGGAGGCGATCGTGCGCGTGCGCGGGCAGCGCCGCGTGCCGATCGAGTTCCTCCGCCCCAACCCGCGCAACCCGCGCACCCTGTTCGACGAGGACGACCTCGCCGAGTTGACCCAGTCGGTGCGCGAGAAGGGCATCATCCAGCCGATCCTGGTGCGCACCGTGCCGGGCACGGCCGACCGCTACGAGATCATCGCCGGCGAGCGGCGCTGGCGGGCGGCGCAGCGCGCCGCGCTGCACGACGTGCCGGTCGTCACCATCGAGGCCGACGACAAGCAGGCGCTGGAAATCGCCATCATCGAGAACGTCCAGCGCACCAACCTCAACGCGCTCGAGGAGGCGGAGGGCTACGAGCGGCTGGGCCGCGAGTTCGGCTACTCGCAGGGCGACCTCGCCAAGGTGATCGGCAAGAGCCGCCCCCACGTCAACAACACGCTGCGCCTGCTGCGCCTGCCGGACCGCGCCCGCCAGCTCCTGGCGCAGGGGCACATCTCGGCCGGCCATGCCCGCGCCCTGTGCAACGCCGACGACCCCGTCGCGATGGCGGAGCGCATCGTGGCGCGCGGCCTCAGCGTGCGTGCGGTCGAGGACCTCATCAAGCGCGAGGAGGAGGGGCGCGAGCAGATGCAGGGCTTCGCCCGCGTCAGCCGCCGCCCCAAGGACGCCGGCACCAGAACGCTGGAGCGCCGGCTCGCCGACCGCATGGGCGTCGTCGTCGCCATCAAGCCCAAGGGCGAGGGCGCCGGCGAGGTCAAGCTGACCTACGACAGCCAAGAGCAACTCGACAGGATCGTGGCCCTGCTCGGCGCCTGAGCCGGGGCGCGGGGTCGCCGCCGACCGTTTCCGACAGCCCAGCGCGGGTGCGGCATCGCGGGCAGCCCGCATCGTGCCGCACGGCTTGGCACGCGCCCCGCGCCGATGCACTCTCCACCCTTTGGACGTGATGATGGACCAGACCGTCGCTTCCCCGCCCGACGAGCGGCCGCTGGCGCTCCTCAAGCCGTACTGGCAGCTCGTGCTGGCGTGCTTCCTCGGCTGGTTCCTCGACGCCTTCGACCAGGTCGCGCTGCTGCTCGTGCTGCCCGAGATCGGCAAGCATTTCGGCGTGTCGCTGACCGCGATGGGCCTCGTCATCACGGCGCAGAGCGCCGGGCGCATCCTCGGCAACATCGGCTGGGGCTGGCTCGCCGACCGCTACGGGCGCAAGCTCACCTTCATGCTCGGCGTGATCTGGTTCGCCGGCTTCTCCGGCCTTTCGGGGCTGGCGTGGAGCTACGCGGCCCTGCTCGTGATCCAGCTGTTCTTCGGCATCGGCTTCGGCGGCGAATGGACGGCGTCGGCGTCGCTGCTCATGGAAAGCGTGCCGGAAAAGGCGAGGGCGGTGGCGTCCTCCCTGATGATGGCCGGCTACGAGTGCGGCTTCTTCGCCGCCGCCGGCGTGCAGGCGATCCTGCTGCCGCTCTACGGCTGGCGCTCGCTGTTCCTCGTCGGCGTGGCGCCGGCGGTCCTTGCCCTGTTCATCCGCATCGGCATTAAGGAAAGCCCGGTGTGGCTGCGCGCCCAGGAGGAGAAGGCCAAAGCGGCCACCGCGGCCAAAGCGGAGGCGCGCCCGGTGGTGGACGCCGCCCCGCGCTTCCGTTGGGACGCCGCCGCGCTGCAAGCCTGCCTGTTCATGGCGGCGCTGCAGTTCCAGACGGCGGCGGTGTACAACTTCTACCCCGCGCTGCTGAAGGGCGACCGCGGCTTCTCGCCCTCCGACGTCTTCGCGGCGGTGGCCGTGTATTCCGTCGGCTCCATCGCCGGCAAGCTCGTCTGCGGGGGGGCGGCGGCGCGCTTCGGCGACCGCCGGGTGATCCTGTCCTGCATCACCATCAGCGTGCTCGGCATCGTGCCCTTCGCCGGCGCCGCGCACCTGCCCTCCGTGCTGCCCACCGCCTTCATCCTCGGCGCGTCGAGCAGCGGCGTGTTCGCCCTCGTGCCGTTCTTCCTGTCGCGGCGCTTCGCCGACGCGGTGCGCTCCTTCGGCATGGGGCTGGCCTACGCCATCGCCGCGTTCACCCAGGGTATCGCCACCTTCGTGATCCCGGCGACGGGGCGCGGCGTCGGCCTCGACCGGGCGATGGAGGGGTTCGTGATCCTGGCCTCGATCTGCATGGCCATCGTGGTGTTCCGCGAGCCGCGCGTGCTGCCCGGGCGCGGCGCCGCCGCGCCGATGCATTGAGTATGGCGCGGCGCCGCCGCGCCGATGCATTGAGTATGGCGCAGCGCCGGGGCGTCGAGCCATCAGCGGCGGCGCGTCACGTCGTCGACGTTTGCACCGCCTGCACGGTCGACAGCCCGGCGCCGCCGACCGGCTTGATCCACACCTCCGGCTTGTCGTAACCGGTCGCGCCGTAGGGCGAGCAAAAGGCCACTTCAGCCGCGTCGCGGCCGATGCCGATGCGGACCAGGCCGGCGGGGTCCGACATGCGGGTGGCGTCGAAGATGAACCAGGCGGCGCCGTCCGGGCCGGCGAGGAAGGCCTCGAACACGGCGTGGAAGTCCGGCGGGTCGAGCTGGGAAGCGTAGGCGCTGACGTAGCGCGCGGGGATGCCCAGCGTGCGGCACAGCGCGATCGCGAGGTGCGAGAAGTCGCGGCACACGCCGGCGCGCTGCGTCACGGTGTCGAAGGCCGAGGTCAGCGCGTCCGACACGCCGCCCTCGTAGGACACGTAGTCGTGGATCCAGTTGCAGATGCCGTTGACGGTGGCGTAGCCCGGCTGGAGCGAGCCGAAGGTCGAGCGCGCGAAGCGCTCCAGCTTGTCGGACTGGCAGTAGCGGCTGGGGTAGAGGTGGGTGAACACCGTGAGCGGCAGCGTGGCCGGCGCGATCTCGCCGACCGCCTCGAGTTCGGTGATCCTCGACGTCAGCTCGACGGTTGCCTGGTAGCCGACCGTGAGCTTGCCGGCGGGTGCGACGACGCGGAAATAACGGTTGCCGCTTTCGGGCATGACCCAGCTGTCCCGCGCCAGCGGCGGGTCGATCGTGAGCTTTTCCGTGACGACGCCCTGCGTTTCGAAGGTTTGCGCCTCGATGTTGAAAACGAACGGCGTGCCGTCCGCCTTGACGTCGTAGCCGAGCTTGCAGCCGAGGGTGAATTGCATCGCGTGATCCTTGTCAGCGGCGACGCCGCAGCAAGGGGCACGCCATCGCTCCAGCGCCCGCCTACTCCACCACGGTGGTGGCGGCCGGTACGTCGAGCGACCAGACGACGCCGCCCGGCTCGAAGCGCAGGCCGGATGCGCCGCTCAGCGCGCGGCCGGCGATGCGGTCCATCACGATGTGGCCGAAACCCTTGCGCGTCGGCGCCGTCACCGGCGGGCCGCCGCTTTCCTGCCAGCGCAGGCGCAGCATCCTGGGGTCGCCCTCGGCGAGCGCCCAACTGATCGTGACCTGCCCCTCCTCGTTCGACAGCGCCCCGTATTTGGACGCGTTGGTCGACAGTTCGTGGAAGGCGATGCCGATGTTCTGCGCCGCCTCCGAGCGCACGGTGATGTCGCTGCCCTCCAGCAGGATGCGGCTGCCGAACAGGTCCTGGTAATGGTTGAGCTGCGAGTTGATCAGCCCCATCAGCGAGGCGCCCTTGTATTGCACGCTGGACAGGAGGTCGTGCGACCCGGCGAGGCCGGCGAGGCGCTCGCTGAAGCGCCGCACGAACTCCTCCGGCGTGATGCCCTTGGTCACGGACTGGCGGGCCATCGCCTGGATCACGGCGAGCAGGTTCTTGGACCGATGCGTCAGCTCGCGCATCAGGAAGCGGATGTGGTCCTCGCGGCTTTTCTGCACCGACACGTCGCGCACGATCAGCGACGCGCCGATCACCCGCCCGGTCGGCGCGTGGATGGGGGCGCTCGACACCCAGATGTCGATGGTGGTCCCGTCGCGGCGCTTCTGCCGCGTTTCGAGTTCGTGGGACTGGCCGTTCATGATCTGGCGGCGGTAGGCTTCGCGCTCCTTCTCCGAGGTGTCGGACAGGGCGGCGGCGAGCGGCCGGCCGATCATCTGCGCGGCGGAGGTGGCGAAGAGCTTCTCCGCGGCGGCGTTCCAGGAGGTCACCGCGCCCTGGCCGTCGACGCTGATGATGGCGTCGTTGGAGGAGGCGACCACCGCCGCGAGCACGGCGTTGGCGTGCTCGGCCGTCTTGCGCTGGGTGACGTCGAAGTTCAGCGACAGCATGCGCTCGGGCGTGCCACCGGCATTGTTGAAGAAGCGGCCGCGCGAGGCGATCCAGCGCACGGCGCCGTCCCTTCGCTTGATCCGGAACTCCTTCTCGAAGGTCCCCGCCGCGCGGCCGTCCGTCGAGAAGTCCTCGATGAGGCTCGGCAGGTCCTCGGAATGGATGCGCTCGACGAGTTCCTGCGCGCTCAGCGTCGCGCCGGGCGGACGCGGCGCGAGGTCGAACAGTTCGATGAAGTTCGCCGAATGGACGAAGCTGCTCGACGGGATCATCCAGTCGAGGATGGCGAGCCCGGCCGACTCCTGCGCGAGCTGGAGGCGATCCTCGCTGTTGCGCAGCTCCGCCTCGACCGTTTGCAGCCGCAGCAGGGATCGCACCAGCGCCAGCATTTCCCGCGCGTCGATGGGATCGACGAGGAAGGCGTCGATGTCGGGCGACGGCGGTTCGGCCTCGCTGCCGTTGGACGGGGGCGACGCGTGTGCGGGCGAGATTTGCAGGATGAAGACGTCGCGCCTGTCCTGCTTGATGCGGCGGCACACGTCGCGGAGATCGCGGTCGTCGTGCTCGACGTCGAGCACGACGAGAGGCGGGCCCTGGGCCACCACGTAGGGCAGGACCGCCGCCATCGTGGCGAGTTCGTGCACGACGTGGCCCGCCTGCTTCAGCAGGGCCACGCACCGCGCACGTCGCTCGTCCGACGTACCGACGACAAGGATCGCCTTCACTCGCTCTGCCCCCGAGGGCGTGCATGCCGGACCCGCCGACCGGCCCCATCCGATCGAACGCAGGCGCTCGCGTGCTCCGCCCTCCCCCGAATCAACACAACGAGAGCATGCCAAGGCTGTCAATAACGTCCGCAGTATAGCGAAGTTTTTTTTGGGTCCCGTGTCGTTCCGGCAGGCACGGCCGGTGGGCACCGCGTGCCGTCGTGCCCGTGCCGGGTCGACGGACCCCTGACGGGCGGCGGAAGCCGTCGATGTCGCTCGACGCCGGCAGTGCCCGGACCGCGCATGCCCGGACGATTCAGCGTCAACCGGCGGCACCGGGCATGGCCGCCCGGCTTCAGTCCGTCATCATCAGCGCCCAGTAGGTCTTGAAGCGCGTGCCGGGCGCGTCGGCGGCAGCGATCCCCATGCGGCGCATCTTGCCGTCGAGCAGGTTGGCGTTGTGGCCGGGCGAGCGCTGCCAGCCGGCCACCGCCGCATCCGCCGTGCCGTAGCCGGCGGATACGTTCTCCACCGCGTAGCCCTTGGCGTGGCGGGCGGCGTTCAACCGGTGGTCGAGCGAGCCGGCGATCTCGTGGCTGAGGTGGTTGGCGCTGGCCATGGCGTTGGCCTGGGCCTGGGCGAGGGCCATCAGGGCGGGGTCGAGCGTCACCGCCGACAGGTCGTGCGTGCGGCGGTAGTCGGAGATGCGGGCGCGCACCTCGTCCGGGTCGAGGCGGACGACGACGCTTTCGCGACGGTCGGCGAGCGCGGGGGGCTCCGGCCCCTCCGTGCTGAGGCAGCCGGCAAGCGTGGCGGCGAGCGCGGCGACGGCGGCGAGGCGGATCGCGCTTTGCGGCGGGGTCGGCATGGCGATCAGCCGGCCTTGCGCGCGGCCAGCGCAGGCTCGGTGCCGCCGCGCGGCGCTTCGCCGGCGCGGAGCGCGTCCTGCAGCCTGTCGAGGCCGACGATGTTGATCGCGGTCGGGTCGGGGGGCGGCCCGTCGAAGAAGCCGTTCTTGCGGAAGCGGCGGCAGATCTCGAAGTACAGGTCGCTCTTGGTGCGTGCGCTCGCCTCCACGTCGGCGACGTAGCAGTACAGGTCGAAGGTCATCGCGCTCGCCGTGAGGTTGGTGAAGCGCACGGACGGGGAGGGCAGGCTGAGCACCGCCTCGTTGTCCCCGGTGATGGCGAGCAGCACGTCGCGCACCTTCTCCGGGTCGGCGGTGGCGTGGACGGTGAGTTCGATCTGCAGGCGGCCGACGCGGTCGGCGCGCATCAGGTTCTTGACGACGCCCGAGACGAGGTTGGAGTTCGGCACGATCACCGCCGCGCGGTCAAAGGTTTCGATCTCCGTCGAGCGCACGTTGATCTTGCGCACGTAGCCCTGGTCGGCGCCGACGATCACCCAGTCGCCGACCCGCACCGCCCGCTCCCACAGCAGGATCAGGCCGGACACGAAGTTGTTGACGATGGATTGCAGGCCGAAGCCGATGCCCACCGACAGGGCGCCGGCGACGATGGCGAGCTTCTGGAAGTCGAGGCCGAGGTCGCCGGCGGCCACCGCCAGGGCGATGACGAGGCCGAGGTAGCCGAGGCTGGTCTTGATGGAGTTGCGCAGCCCGGCGTCGAGCCGGGTGGTCGGCAGGTAGCGGTCCTCCAGCCAGTTCTGGATGCCGCGCGTCGCGGCGAGGATGATGAGGAAGCTGATGAGGGCGACGGCGATCCCCTCCAGCGAAACGGTGAAGTCGCCGACCTTGAAGCCGAAGAAGATCGCCTCGAGGTTGCTCGACAGGTCCGTCGACTGCATGCCCCAGGGGGCGGCGACGACCAGCAGGGCGATGCCGAACAGCGCGAGGCGGGCGGCGCCCGACAGCACAACGGGCAGCTGGTCCAGCGTTTCCCGGCGCAGGCCGACGGTGTGGACGAGGTTGCGCCCGACGCGCGAGGTCGGCTGGAACCCGAGCGCGCAGGATTCGTCGGTGAGGCAGACCACGAGGTAGAGCACCACCGCGACGATGGCGATGAGCGACATCTGCTCGACGAGGAAGCTCGCGAAATACACGTAGCCGGCGAGAACCGCGACGGTGATGACGAGGATCAGCGTCCAGGCGAGCGTGCGCACCAGCCCGTAGATGTCGCGCCGCTGCGTCGGCGTCGCCACCTCCGCGCCGGGCGCGTCGGCCGCCGCGTCGGGGTTGTCGGCCTCTGGGTCGTCGCCGAGGTCGACGAGCGCCAGGGCGAGGCCCGCCGCGACGAGCAGCGCCCCGACGCCGCGCACCGCGACGGAGAACTCGTAGGAGGCGTAGATCACCTCGTTCAGCGCCTCGATGAGGCGGCTCAGCGACACGATCAGCGCCACCCCGATGGCGACGCGCACCAGCTTGTCGGCGGTGACGCCGTCGAGGTTGACGAGCCGCCACTTCGACCGCCCCGGCGCCAGCAGTCCGCGCGACAGGCCGGCGGCGAGCGCGATGTGGATCACCCCCCATTGCAGGGCGTCGTAGATGGGCGTGAAGCGCGTGTCGGCGAGGGCGACGAAGCTGAACACGTAGGCGACCGCGTACATCACCGCGATCATCAGCCCCGCCACGGTGAGGCTCGTCCAGCAGGCGCCGACGATCTTGCGCCAGCGGTCGGGCGCGTCGATCCTGGTTTCGCGCGCCATGAAGCGACGCGCCGCCCAGGTCAGGGGCCAGTACAGCACGACCACGCCGAGCACGATGGCCCAGAAGGTGACCAGCCTGCCGCCGGTGAGGTCGCGGTTGAAGGCGCTGAGCCACTGGTCGAACAGCCGCCCGATATCGGCGATGTTGCCCGGCGTTTCCCGCATCACGGCGAACCACAGCGGCGGGTTGAGCAAGCTCGCCGAGCGCTGGAACAGCGACGTCGCGAACAGCGTGCGCTGGCGCTTGGCGATGTAGGTCGCGTCCTGCTGCGCCTTCACGGCGAGGACCTTGGTGCGCTTGAACAGGCCGTCGTTCTGGGTAAACGACGCGTCCAGCGTGTCCCGCTCCCTGGAGATGTCGGGGCTTTCGCCCTTTTCCGGCTTGGGGCCGAGCTGGTCGAGGCGCGCCTTCATCGCCGTCACCCGCGGGGTGAGCCGCTCGACCAGCGCCTGCGCTTCGCTGGCGAGGGGCGCGACCTCGGTGGCGAGCTGCACCAGTTGGGTTTGGCTCGGCCGCGCGACGTCGATGCGCTTCTCGATGCCGGCGAGCTTGTCGGCCAGGCCCTGGACGGTCGTGCCGAGCTGCTCCTGGTTCTCGCTGGGCTGCGAAACCTGCGCGAACGCCAGGCCGCAGGTGCCGAGCAGCACCAACAGGAGACAGCAAAGGCGGAGGAGGGGACGGAGCATGGTTCTCGCGACGGACGGCGACCGCTCGGGCCGGAAACCGGCAAGGAGACGGGGAAATCCGGTTTTGTTGCGGCGCGGGGGCGGCACCGGATGCGTGCATGCCTCGCCCGTGCGTGCCTGGCCTGCCCATGCCCACCCCGCACGCATCCACCCTGGGCACGGCCGGTCCGCGCTTGGCCGCGGCTCGCCGGAACGGGGGAGGGCGCCGCAATATCCCGCGTGGACGCGGGCCGCCCGACTTAGTAGCGATGGGCGCTCGTTCCCTCGCGCCGCCCCCGGAGCCCTGCTTGCCCGAACAGTCGCAATTGACCGGCTTCGCGCTCAACACCCTGGACCGCATGGGAAACCTGCGCGAGGAGGACGGCTACCTCGCCGCCCGGCGCGCGGCGCCGGCCACGCGTTTCCTCGTGCTGTCGGGCGAGATCCCGGCGCTGAAGCACGTCGGCGACGCGCATGACGCCCTGTTCACCGCCAAGGAGGCCGACGCGCTCGGCCAGGCCATCGGCACGGTGTTCCTGGGGTGCCACGGCGAGCGCGCCCTTTTCGCCCGGCTCATCGAGGCGGCCTCGCACGACAACGCGCAGGAACGCGGCGAGCTGTCCTTCATCGACCTCAGGACGATCGCGGCGCAGGGCCTCGTCGCGGAGCACGTCATCGGCGCCCTCGCCCAGGCCAAGAGCCTGCTGTACTGGCACAAGCACAACGGGTTCTGCGCCAATTGCGGCGCGGCCACCCAGGCTTCCGTCGGCGGTTCGCGCCGCGAATGCGACGCCTGCGGGCGCCACCACTTTCCCAAGCTCGAACCGGTGGTGATCATGCTGGTCACCGACGGCGAACGCTGCCTGCTCGGCCGTCAGGCGCGTTTCCCCGCGGGCATGTACTCCTGCCTCGCCGGCTTCACGGAGGTCGGGGAAACGCTGGAAGACTCCGTGCGCCGGGAGATCATGGAGGAGGCCGGCATCGTCGTCGGCCCCGTCCGCTACCTCGCCTCGCAGCCCTGGCCGTTCCCGTCCTCGCTGATGCTCGGCTGCCTGGCGCAGGCCCGCTCGAGCGAGATCACCGTGGACACGACCGAGCTCGAGGACGCGCGCTGGTTTTCCCGCGAGGAAGCGCGCCTGATGCTGTCGCGCACCCACCCCGACGGGCTGACCTGCCCGCCCAAGCTCGCCATCGCCAACCTGCTGATGCGCAGCTGGGCGCTGGACGGCACGGAGGCGGCGTGACGGCGGCGGAGGGCGTGGCGGGCAAGGGTGCGGCGGGGGAGGGCGGCGCGCTGGTGCTGTTCTCCGGCGGCCAGGACTCGACCACCTGCCTGGCCTGGGCGCTCGACCGCTTCGACCGGGTGGAAACGCTCGGCTTCGACTACCGCCAGCGCCACCGCGTCGAGCTCGACGGGCGGCCGGCGTTGCGTGCCGCGCTGGAGCGGCGCTGGCCCGGCCGGCTCGGGCCGGACCACACGATCGACCTCGCCGCGCTGGCCGCCATCGGCGCGACGGCGATGACGGCGGAAATCGCCATCGCCACCGATGCCGGAGGCCTGCCCAACACCTTCGTGCCGGGGCGCAACCTGCTGTTCCTCACCTTCGCCGCGGCGCTGGCGCACCGGCGCGGGCTGCGCCGCATCGTCGGCGGCATGTGCGAAACCGACTATTCCGGCTATCCCGATTGCCGCGACGACACCATCAAGGCCATGCAGGTGGCGCTCAACCTCGGCATGGACACCCGGTTCGTGGTCGAGACCCCGCTGATGTGGCTGGACAAGGCGGACACGTGGCGCCTCGCCGAGCGGCTCGGTGGGCGCGACCTCGTCGACCTCATCGTGGAGGCGACGCACACCTGCTACCTCGGCGAGCGCGGCGCCCGGCACGCATGGGGCTACGGCTGCGGCACCTGCCCGGCCTGCGCGTTGCGCGCCGACGGCTGGCAGCGCTTCCTGGCGGCGAAACCCGGCCCCTGACCGGCGCCGCACGATCCTTGTCCCGCGGCCCTTCTCCCCCGCGATCCATCCCGCCGCGCGGCGGGGCGAAGGCGGTGTGTGGTGCGACATCACACGTGCCGGGTAAAATTGACAGCGCCCGACCGCATCGCCATGTTGCGCTGCAATACGAACGGAACGGGCGAGGGAGCGGCGCATGACGGCGGTCGAGACGAACGGGCTCAAGGTCGAGCGCGTGCTCTACGATTTCCTTGTCGGGGAAGCGCTGCCTGGGTCGGGCCTCGACGAGGCGGCGTTTTTCGGCGGGCTCGCCGGGCTCGTCGCCGAGCTGTCCGACCGCAACCGGGCGCTGCTCGCCGCCCGCGACGCCCTGCAGGCCAAGCTCGACGCCTACCACCGCGAGCGCCGCGCCAAGCCGATCGACCCGGCCGGCTACATGAGCTTCCTGCGCGAGATCGGCTACCTCCGGGAGCCGCCCGCGCCGCGCGACATCACCACCGCCAACCTCGACGAGGAGATCGCCGACATCGCCGGCCCGCAGCTCGTCGTGCCGATCAACAACGCCCGCTACGCGCTGAACGCCGCCAACGCCCGCTGGGGCAGCCTCTACGACGCGCTTTACGGCACCGACGCGGTGACGGAGGATCGCGGCGCGGAGAAGGGGACGAGCTACAACCCCGTGCGCGGCGCCCGCGTCGTCGCCGAGGCAAAGGCCGCCCTCGACCTGATCGCACCGCTGGCGGCGGGGTCGCACGCCAACGCCGCCGGCTACCGCATCGAGAACCGCCGCCTGGTGGTGGCCATGGTCGGCGGCACGGAAACCGCGCTGCGCAACCCCGCCCAGTTCGACGGCTACGTCGGCACGCCCGACGAGCCCGGCCTGATCCTGCTGTCCAACAACGGGCTCCACGTCGAGGTGGTGATCGACCGTGGCAACCCGATCGGGCGGACCGATCCCGCCGGCGTCGCCGACGTGGTCGTCGAGTCCGCCGTCTCGACCATCATGGACATGGAGGACTCGGTCGCCGCGGTGGACGCCGCCGACAAGGTGGTGTGCTACCGCAACTGGCTCGGCCTGATGAAGGGCACGCTGCGCGAGTCCTTCGAGAAGAACGGCCAACTCCTCCATCGCGTGTTGAACGGGGACCGCACCTACAAGAGCCCCAAGGGCGGCGAGCTGCGCCTCCACGGCCGCGCGCTGATGCTGATCCGCTCCACCGCGCACCACACCTTCACCGACGCCGTGCTCGACGCGCAGGGCCGCGAGATCCCCGAGAACCTGCTCGACGCCATGGTCTGCGCCACCATCGCCCGCCACGACCTTTACGGCGGGCACGCGCTGCACAACAGCCGCTCCGGCTCGATCTACATCGTCAAGCCGAAGATGCACGGCCCCGAGGAGGTCGGCTTCGCCAGCGAAGTGTTCGGCCGCGTCGAGGCGGCGGTGCGCCTGCCCCCGAACACGATGAAGATGGGCATCATGGACGAGGAGCGGCGTACCTCCGCCAACCTCATGGCCTGCATCGAGGCGGCCTCCGAGCGCGTGTGCTTCATCAACACCGGCTTCCTCGACCGCACCGGCGACGAGATCCACACCTCGATGGAGGCGGGGCCGATGGTCCGCAAGCAGGGGATGAAGTCGCAGCCCTGGATCATCGCCTACGAGGACATCAACGTCGACACCGGCCTGGCGCTGGGCCTGCCCGGCCGCGCGCAGATCGGCAAGGGCATGTGGGCGGCGCCCGACCGGATGGCGGAGATGCGCGCCACCAAGCGCGCCCACCCCGAGCAGGGCGCCAACACCGCCTGGGTGCCCTCGCCGACGGCGGCGACGCTGCACGCGCTGCATTACCACGAGGTCGACGTGTCCGCCCGCCAGCAGAAGCTCAAGACGCGCAAGCCGGCGGAGCTCGCCGACCTGCTGACCATCCCGCTCGCCCAGTCGAACTTCGACCCGCAGGAGGTCGCGCAGGAGCTGGAGAACAACGTGCAGGGGCTGCTCGGCTACGTCGTGCGCTGGGTGGACCAGGGCGTCGGCTGCTCCAAGGT
>CAXTFM010000083.1:0-14736 GCA_964243435.1 uncultured Beijerinckiaceae bacterium | reverse complement strand
AGAAGCTTGAAAAGGCGCTCGGCGGCATCAAGGACATGGGCGGCGTGCCCGACCTCATTTTCGTCATCGACACCAACAAGGAGCAGCTCGCCATCAAGGAGGCGGCACGCCTCAAGATTCCGGTGGCGGCGATCCTCGACACCAACTGCGATCCCGACGGCATCACCTATCCCATCCCCGGCAATGACGACGCCGGGCGCGCCATTTCCATGTATTGCGACCTCATCGCGCGCGCCGCGCTCGACGGCATCCAGCGTTCGCAGGGGTCGACCGGCGTCGATTTCGGCGAGATGGAGGAGCCGGCCGCGGAGGAACTTCCCACCCCCGAGGCACCCCCGTCGATCGTGCCCGACGATGCGGCGGCGGCGGAAGCTCTGCCCGTGGTGGAAGGCGAGGTGCCGGCCGAGCAGTTCGAGTTGCTTTCGGCCCCGCGCGGCGCCCCCGACGACTTCGCCAAAATCCAGGGCGTCGGCCCGCAGATCGTCAAGAAGCTCAACGACGGCGGCATCTTCCACTATTGGCAGATCGCCGCGATGACGCCGGACGACGAGGCCAAGGTCGATGCCGACCTCAAGCTCGGCGGCCGCATCGCCCGTGACGGCTGGATCGGCCAAGCCCGCTCGCTCATCGCCGCCTGAGCGGGCGGTCGGCCCGCGGGCTTCGGGAGTTCGGCGGGTGCCGTCCGTCCTCGAACGCCGTTGCCGGCTTCCCGGATCGGGGACCTGTCCAGATCAAGGGCTCGCGTCCCCAAGGACCCTAGTTTCCAAGGACCAAGTGCGATGGCGACCATAACCGCAGCGATGGTGAAGGATCTTCGCGAGAAGACCGGCTCCGGCATGATGGACTGCAAGAACGCCCTCAACGAGACCGCCGGCGACATCGAGGGCGCGATCGACTGGCTGCGCAAGAAGGGCCTGTCCAAGGCCGCCAAGAAGAGCGGACGCGTCGCTGCCGAAGGGCTGATCGGCCTCGGCGTGACCGGCGTCGAGGGCGCGATGGTCGAGGTCAACTCGGAAACCGACTTCGTCGCCCGCAACGGCGACTTCCAAACCCTGGTGCGCACGGTCACCGATGTCGCGCTCGCCGAAAAGCTCGACGCGGTCGAGGCGATCATGGCCGCGCCCTATCCCGGCGTCGGTACGGTGGAGGCGGCGGTGGCCAACGCCATCGCCACCATCGGCGAGAACATGACGATCCGCCGTGCCGCCCGTCTCGCCGTGAGCGAGGGCGTGATCGCCAGCTACATGCACAACGCCGTCGCGGACGGGCTCGGCAAGATCGGCGTCATGGTCGCACTGGAGTCGTCGGGCTCGACGGGGGTCCTGAACGAGCTGGGTCGCAAGATCGCCCAGCACGTCGCCGCCATCAATCCCCTCGCGCTCGACTCCGCCGGCATCGACCCGGAGGTGATCGCGCGCGAAAAGGCCGTGCTGGCGGAAAAGAACGGGGCGGGCAAGCCGGCCCATGTCGTGGAAAAGATCGTCGAGTCCGGCCTGCGCTCCTTTTTCAAGGAGAACTGCCTCCTCGACCAGGTCTCAATCCATGCCGAGCACGCCGGCAAGACGGTGGGTCAGGTCGTCAAGGAAGGTGCCGGCGTCGGCGCAGCTGTGACGCTTGCCGGCTTCAAGCGCTACGCGCTCGGCGAAGGCATCGAGAAGGAAACGGGCGACTTCGCCGCCGAGGTCGCCGCCGCGGCGTCAGGCCAACTCTAGGCACGACGTCGGTTGCGCCCGACGCGCCGTCAGTTCAGGTCGCAAAGGCCCTTGCAGTCCTGGCGGTCCATCGCGTCGGCGAAACTTTCCATGCGCTCCTTCTCGGCCGGCGACAACGTGGCCTCCACCGAGGTCGCGATGGCGCTGAAGCCGTCGCGGTCGAAGCGCGTCGACCCAGCGGCGATCTCGTCCGCGCTGTCGGCGAGGGCGTCGACGAGCAGTTTGCGGTTGTCGAGCGAGAGCCCGGGAGTGCGCAGCACCAGGGCGGCGGCCTGGGCCTGCTCGACGATGTCGAGGCGGAGCTGCTTCAGCCCTTCGCGCCGCTGGTCGGTCATCTGTTCCGGCTTGATTTGGGCGGCGAAGTCGCCGAGCGCGGTGAGCATGACGGCGCTGAGGTGCGCCGCGAAGGCTTCGCCGCGCACGATCTCGTCCTGGAACTGGATCGCGTTCTTCTTGCGATCCGGTTCTTCGGAGGGCTTGGGCGCGAACAGGAGATAGGAGTTCAGCAGCACGTTCTCCCTGTCCCGGATGTTGATCAGCGCCGGCATGTCCTGCGCGCCGTAGGGCGCGGCGCCGAGCACGCCGGGCACGCTCCACATTTGTTCGAGCAGCGCCCTGTCCTCGGGCACGAACCAGCGCGGCAGCGTGCCGATCACGCGCGACCTCCCGGCCTTCTCGTCGAGCTTGCCGAAGGCCTCGTTGATGCCGGCAACGGCCTTGGCCGGAACGCCAGCGGTCGCGCAACGGGAGGCGGCCGGCGCCAGCAGCAGGGCGAGCGCCACGGCGGCTGCGTGTCTCGGCTTCGTCACACTACGTCTCCCTTGCCCGTCGACCTTCCCGTCGCCCGCGCGCGCACGCCGGCCTTCACCGCACCCGGCGGCGTGGCCTTACGCCAGCCACGCGCGTTGGTCCAGCCGTGCCGGCGCGGGTGCGTCGCCGGCCGTCTCGTCACCGCCGCACGCGGCCCTCGCGGAGCCAGGCGGCGAGCAGGCCGCCGAGCAGGGCGACGAGGCCGCCGAAGCCGATGGCCAGCGGCGCGACCCCGATGCCCTTCACCTCGCTGGCACCGGTGCGCTTCACCGCCACGTAGTCAGAGCCGCCATAGATCGGGCTGTCGCGCATTTCGAGCAGGCGCGGGATCAGCACGTCGTCGCCGGCGCCGCCGGCGAGGCGCCGCACCGTGCCGCCGGTGGCCTCGGCGATCGGGCGCAGCTTGTCGGGGGTGGACACAACCTCCTGGAACTCGCGCGGGTTCTCGGGGCCGACATTGGCGAGCACGGTGAGTTCGCCGTTCTGCACCTTGAACAGGCCCGACTCGCGCGTTTCGACGGTGCCCCTCCACAGGCCGGGCTCGCCGGGGCTGAGCGTCACGGTCATGGACTTGCCGGAGGGCAGGGTGACGGTGGCCGGCGGGACTTCCTTGCCGAGGCTTTGCCGAGTCACGGTGAAGCGGCCGCCCTCGGCGGCGGCGCGCAGCGCTTCCTCCTCCAGGTCCGGCTCCTTCATCAGCCAATGGGCGAGGCGGCGCAGCAGGTCGAGGTAGGGGCCGCCGCCGTCATAGCCGCGCGCCCACAGCCACATCTGGTCGCTGAGCAGCTCGGCGACGCGGCCCTTGCCCTCGCGCGAGAGCACCAGCACCGGCTTGTCGGCCGCCCCGCCCATCACCGCCGTGCCGCGCGTGACGTCGGCCGACACCTGGCGGAACCACGGGCTCCAGCCCGGCGGGCTGGATGCGCCGCCGGCGAGGTCGCGGGTCACCGGGTGCTTCCTGCCGTCGGAGGTCACGGTGGCGCGGAACGCGCGCTCCACCACGGTGCCGTCAGGCCGCGCCGGGGCGATGCGGCCGATGGGCGAGAAGAAGATGCCTTCCGTGCGCGCGAAGTCCGGTCCGGCGGCGAGCATCAGGGCGCCGCCCTCGCGCACGTAGCGCACGATGTTGTCGAGGTAGACGGGCGGCAGCACGCTCTGGTTCGAGTAGCGGTCGAAGATGATGAGGTCGAAATCCTTGATCTTGCGCCCGAACAGGTCCGCGGTGGGGAAGGCGATCAGCGACAACTCGTTGATGGGCGTGCCGTCCTGCTTTTCCGGCGGACGCAGGATGGTGAAGTGCACGAGGTCGACGTTGGCGTCCGACTTCAGCAGGTTTCGCCACATGCGCTCGCCCTGGTGCGGCTCGCCCGAGACCAGCAGCACCTTGAGCTTGTCGCGCACCCCGTCGATCGTCACCACGGCACGGTTGTTGAGCGCGGTCAGCTCGCCCGGCAGCGCCGCCACCTCCAGCTCCACCACGTTGGGGCCGCCATGCTCGATGCGCACCGGCACCCGCACCGTTTCGCCGATGGACGCCTGAAGGGTCGCGACCGTGTTGCCGTCGCGGCGCACGTCGAGCCGCACCGGTTCGCCGCGGTTGTCGGTGTCGAGCACCCGCAGGGCGACGGACTGGTCCTTGCCGACGATGCCGAAGCGCGGCGCCTCGACGAGCTCGATGCGGCGGTCGCGCTCGCCCTCGTGACCGGTGATGAGGGCGTGAAGGGGAGCGTGGAAGCCGAGCGCGTCCGCCCGCGCCGGCACGTCGTGGACCACGCCGTCCGTGATCATGAACACGGCGGCGACCTGCTCGGCCGGCACGTCGGCGAGGCCGGCGTTGAGCGCGGCGAAGAGCTGGGTGCCGTCGTTGGCGCCCCCGCCGGCGCCGCCCTCGATGACGCGCACGTCGGTGTCGCCGAGCGCCTTGAGGCGGCGCTGCAGCTCGTCCAGCGCGCGGTCGGTCTGTGCGGTGCGCGCGCCGATCGTTTGCGAGCCGGAGCGGTCGACGACCACGGCGACGACCTGGCGCAGCGGCGTGCGATCCTCGCGCACCAGCGACGGGTCGAACAGGGCGAGGAGGATGAGGGCGAGGCCGAGCGCGCGCAACCACACGGCGCGCTGCCGCAGCACGAAGCCGAGCGCGATTACGCCGACGCCGCCGAGCGCGAGGGCGACGAGGAGCACGACGGGCAACAGCGGCACGAAGGCGAGGGAATAATCGGTCATCCCGCGCGACCCTTAGCGGAGTTTGCGGCTTTCGTCAGGTCGCCGCCGCGTCGCGGTTCGGCGAAAGGCACGTCTCGCCTGCTTGCGCCCGGACGCGTTATGAGCGTGCGAGCGAACGAAAGGCCCGCCATGCCCCACCTCCCGCGCCTGCTGCCGACGCCCCTGCCGCTCGTGCGCTACGTGCCGGAGTACCGCGCGACGGGCGCACTGAAGACGGACTATGAGGACATGAAGGCCGTGCTCCAGGTGCCGTGGATGGGCGTGGTCACCATGGCCTACGCGCATTTCCCGCACTTCTTCGCGCGCTTCTGGTCGGGCTGCCGGGCGCTGTGCGGCAGCACCGCCTTCCAGGAAGCGGCGGGACGGCTGCGCGGCGACATCGAGGCGGCGGTCGCCCGCCTCGCGCCGCCGCCGCTCGCTGGGCGCCTTGGCGCGCTCGGCTATTCGGAGGCGGAGATCGACGACATCCGCGCGGTGCCGGAAATGCTGTCGCACGGCAACTACCGGTACACGCTGCTGACCACCGCCGCGCGGGTGCTGCTGGAGGGTGGCGCGCTCGGGGACGGCAGCGAGGTCCGCCCCTTCGCCGGGCGGCACGCGCCGTCGCCGCGCGTGCCCCTCGTGCTGATGGAGGAGCACCACGTCGACGCACCGACGCGCGCCGTGTTCGCCGATCTCAAGGCGGCGCTGGGCCTGCCCTTCGTCAACACGGACTACCGGGCGCTGGCGCGCTGGCCGAGCTACTTCTCCCTCGCCTGGGCCGACCTGCGGCCGCACCTCGGCGGCGGCGCCCATGAGGCGGTCTGCGCGCTCTACCACGAGAGGGCGATCGAACTCGTCGAAGCCCTGCCGAACCCGGGCGGCCTCACCGCCGCCGCCCTCTGGGAGGCGGCGGAACAAGACGCGGCGGCGGAATGCCTGGCCGTGGTGCAGCTGTTCCAGCACCTCCACGCCGGGCTGATGACCAACGTCGCCTTCTTCCGCCACCAGCTCCTCGCCGATGCCTGACCCGAGTCAGAGACGCTCCAGCGCCGGGGCCTCGACGCCATTGGCGTGGGCATAGCGGCGCGCGGTCTCGTCGCGACGTGCCGTGATCGCGTCGAAGGAGCGGCGCGCCTTGTCGAGGATCGGCTGCGGCGCCGTCGCCGGCGTGCCGGCGTCGAAGGGCGGCTCGGGGGCGTACTGCATGTAGAGCTGGATTTCCTGCGCCACGGCGTCGCCGCGCAGTTCCGCCGCCACCCGCAGCGCACCGTCGATGCCCGACGTCACGCCGGCGGCGAAGACGAAGGTGCCGTCCACCACCACCCGCTCGTTGACGGGAATGGCGCCGAAGAGCGGCAGCAGGTGGAAGGCGCCCCAATGGCTCGTCGCCCGCCGTCCGTGCAGCAGCCCCGCCGCGCCGCAGATCAGCGCACCGGTGCAGACGGGGAACACGCACACCGCCCCGGCCGCCTGGCGTCGCACGAAGGACAGTACCTCCTCGTCCTCCATCACCGCCTCCTGGCCGTAGCCGCCGGGCACGTGAAGTATGTCGAGCTGCGGCGCTTCGGCGAGGGTGGCATCGGCGGCGAGGCGCAGGCCGCGGATGTCGCGCACCGGCGCGGTCGACTTGGCGTAGATGCGGTAGGTCGAATCGGGCAGGCGCGACAGCACCTCGAAGGGGCCGGTGAGGTCGATCTGGTCGAGCCCATCGAAAAGGAGCGAGCCGATCTGGAGGTGCTTGGTGGTCTGCTGCATGGGGGAAACTCCGCGTGCCGGTCGTTGCTGGACAGCACGGGGATACACCGCTACGGCTTGGCTGAAATGCCAAACACACCACCATTCCTGCCAAGCCGAGCGGCGTTGCCCCCCTTGGTCCGGCCCCGCCCTGTGCCGAGCCGCCCGGTGCAAACCCGCGCCATCGACATCCTGGTGTTCGAAGGCGTGCAACTGCTCGACCTTGCCGGGCCGCTCCAGGTCTTCGCCACGGCGAACGGCCTCGCGGGCGGCGACGCGCCCCTTTACGCCACCCGCGTCGTCGCCAAGGGGCACACCGGCGCGGTGACGGCCTCGGCCGGGCTGACCAGCCTGACGGCGCCGCTGCCCGCGGCCGACGCGCCGCTGCACACGCTGCTCGTCGCCGGCGGTCCCGGCATCGCGGCGGCCTGCGACGACGCCGATCTCGTGCGCTGGGTGGCGCGGCGTGCGGCACGCGCCGAGCGCGCAGCCTCCGTTTGCACCGGCGCCTTCCTGCTCGCCACGGCGGGGCTGCTCGACGGGCGCCGCGCGGTGACGCACTGGTCGCGCTGCGCGGAGTTCGCCCGAAGCTTCCCCGCCGTACGGGTGGAGCCGGACCCGATCTTCATCGCGGACGGGCCGGTGTGGACCTCGGCCGGCGTCACCGCGGGCATCGACCTCGCCCTCGCCTTCGTCGAGGCGGATGCCGGGCGCGCCCTCGCCCTCGCCGTCGCGCGCCACCTCGTGGTGTTTCTCAAGCGTCCGGGCGGGCAGGCGCAGTTCAGCGCCGCCCTCGAACTGCAGGGGGAGGGCGACGACGGCTTCGCCGCGCTGCACCGCATCATCGAGGCGAACCTCGACGGCGACCTGTCGGTCGCGGCGCTGAGCGCGCACGCGGGAATGAGCGAGCGCAGCTTCGCCCGGCACTACCGGGCGGCGACCGGCACCACCCCGGCCCAGGCGGTCGAGCGGCTGCGCACGGAGGCGGCGCGGCGCCTGCTGTGCGAAACCGATTGGTCGGTGAAGCGCATCGCCCGGCGCTGCGGATTCGGCTCGGAGGAAACCATGCGCCGCAGCTTCCTGCGGGTGCTCGCGATCAGCCCGCAGGCGTGCCGGCAGCGTTTCGCCGCGTGACGCTCCGGGCGCCTGCTTGCGTTCATCCGGGCGCCGCGCCCTTCATCCGCCGCGTCAGCCCGGCGTGTCCGCGGCCGCATCCCGTCGGCGCGCCGGGCGCCGGTGCCGCGGTTCTCGGATCGTCAAGCCCCACACCAGCCCGTAACTGACCGCCAGCGCCACCGCGCCCGCGGCAGCCGCGTCGGGCGCGAGGCGCATCAATGCCGCGACCAGCGCGCCCGCGACGAGCGGCGACGCCGCCACGGTGAGCAGGTTGAGCCCGAGCGCGTGCAGCAACAGGTCCATCGCGGCCAGCACCGCGCATAGAACCAGCGCAGGGAACGTGAAGGTGAGGTAGGCGCCGGCGAGCACGCCGACGGACTCCCGCGCGAGGTCGTCCCAGGTCGCGCCCTGCGTGCTGGCGAGATAGGTCATCCCGCCGCGCCACAGCAGCGGCGCCACGACCAGCGTCACCGCGAACCGCACCCACCAGCGCATCCCATCCCTCCCGACAAGGCCGGCAGGAAGGGTCCGGGGCGGGCGCCTGTCAAGGTGCCGCCACCGTCGCCGGCACGGTGACGCCGACCATCGGCCCGAGCGGAACGCGCTGGCCGGTGCGCCCCAGCGCCGGCGCGTAGAGCGCCGACACCGAGCCGTCGAGGTAGAGCGCGTCGCGGCACCCCAGCGCGTCGCGGAACAGCGTCGCGAAGGCGTGGAAGTTCACCGGCTCCTCGGAGATGGCGAACACGGCGGTGTGGGCGTCGCGGACGCCGACGCCGTTGCGGATCTTCAGCGAGGTGCCCTCCGGCTCGATGCGCGGGTGCAGCGCGCCCTCTCGCAGCAGCAGCGGGCCGGACTGGGTGGCGAAGTCGGGATGGAGGCCGGCGTCGAGGAAGGCCTGCGTTTCCTTGATGCCGACGCCGTCTGCGCCGAAGAAGAACACGCCGTTGGGCTTGAGGAAGAAGTTGCCGCTTCCCTCGGCCGTGGTGGCGGGGTGGGCGAGCGCGCCGCCGACGATCAGCAGGCCGACCGGCGACAGGTCCGCCTCGTACATGCCGGCGTTCATCGCGAAGGCGAGCACGCGGCCGGCGGCGCCGAGCCCCTGCGCGAGACGCTCGAAGCTCGCCAGCGGGCGTCCCGCCGCGTCGGCGGCGAATAGGGCGAGGCGGTCGCGCCGCACGTCCACCGTGCACACGGCGTAACCATGGCCGGCGTGGATCAGCCGGGCGCAGCGCTCCGCGCGGCACGTGCCGCCGCCGGCGAGGCCGGCCAGAAGCACCAGCAGGGCGCGAGCCCCGCGTCGGCTTTTGCGCAACGGCGCCGAACGCAGTAACCCCTTGGCGGTCCGCTCGCGCCGAAAGGTTTCAAGCATTGTCCACCACCGGATCGGTCACTTCCCCGCCCGGCCCCTCGAACGGGCACGCGGTGGGCAAAGCCGTGGACGCCTTCGCGCGCGGCGAGCTGGTCGTCGTGACGGACGACGACGACCGCGAGAACGAGGGCGACCTCGTCTGCGCCGCCGCCCTGTGCACCCCGGAGAAGATGGCTTTCATCATCCGGCACTGCTGCGGCATCGTGTGCACCCCCATCACCGCCGACGAGGCCAAGCGGCTGCACCTCCAGCCGATGGTCGGTGCCAACGACGCGCCGCTCGGCACCGCCTTCACCGTCACGGTGGACGTGCGCCACGGGCTGACCACCGGTATCTCCGCCGAGCAGCGCACCAACACCGTGCGCGCGCTCGCCAACGGCAACATGGGCGCCGGCGACTTCGTGCGGCCGGGCCACGTGTTCCCCCTCGTCGCGCGCGAGGGCGGCGTGCTGATGCGCTCGGGGCACACGGAGGCGGCGGTCGACCTGTGCCGGCTCGCCAACCTGCCCCCCGTCGGCGTGATCTGCGAGCTCGCCAACGACGACGGCACGGTGATGGCCGGCGACCAGATCACCCGATTCGCCGAGATCCACGGCATCGCACGCATCTCCGTCGCCGACCTCATCGCCTACCGCCAGTCGCGCGAAAAGCTCGTGGAGCGGGTCGCGACGTTTCCCGTGGAGGCGGGCGAATGCCACCTCACCTGCCACGCCTACGTCACACCCTTCGATCCCGTCCAGCACTTCGCCTTCGTCCACGGCGCCGTCGGCAACGGCGAGGACATGCCGACGCGCCTGCACCGCGTCGACATCATCGCCGACGTCATCACCGGCGGCCACGAGATCCATCGCGTGTTCGAGCGCTTCAAGCGGGAAGGGCGCGGCGTGTTCATCTACCTGCGCGATGGCGCGGCGGGTGTGCCGGCCCGCACCGGCACGCCGGAGGCGGCGGGCTCCGACCAACTGCGCACGCAGCAGTGGCGCGACGTCGGGCTCGGCGCGCAAATCCTGCGCGACCTCGGCGTGCGCTCGATCCGGCTGCGCACCGCGAGCCCGCGCACCTATGTCGGCCTGTCCGGATTCGGCATCGAGATCAAGGCCTACGAGGCGCCGTACTGAGGCGGCGCCGGCGCCGCCTCAGCTTTTCGGGATGATGCCGCCGAGCGGGTTGAAGTTCACGAAAAGCCCCTTGATGAGGCTGACGTCGGAGCCGAAGGTCGGCGTGGTGTTGCTGGCGAAGTCGACGACCTTGCCGTCCTGCAGACCGTAGTTCGCGATGCGCGCGACCTTCTTGCCCTTGTCGAAGTACACGGCCATCACCTTGCGGTCGGTGATGGTCGGCTGCATGAAGGCGATGGATCGGTCGGTGCGCGACGAGATGTAGTACCAGGCGTCCCCGCCGACGGTGGAGGTGGTGGAGGGCGAGCCCAGCGTCACGAGCACCTGCTCGGCGGTTTGGCCCGGCTTGACGTCGTTGAGCACCTGCTGGTCGATCACGTAGCCGTGCTGGACCGAGCCGTCATAGCCGAGACAGCCGGACAGGCCGGCACCGAGCAGGACGAGCGCCGCAAGCTGAGTTCCCTTGCGGGCCGAGCCGTGGACCACCGCGCGCGCCGCGACCTTGGCTGAACCGGGCCGTGCCGCCGCAACGGCTCCGACGGCGAGACGAGGTGACATACGACGTGATCTCCGGCCTGACCGATGCGTCGCAAGCACCACGTTCGGAAGTTTGAACACTCGCCGAAGTTTCACTTGCCTTCAACGGCGGCGATGCCTAACCCCCGCTTGTGTTGAAAGCAAGGTGCGCCGGCCGCGCCGGAGCACGGCGCGCCGCGCCGTGTCGCGCGTGCCGCACTGTACCCGCCGAGCGGAGCGTGTGAGGTGAGGCGGCTGTTCCGGCGCGCAGCCAACGAGGCGGTGATCGATCGCCTTTACGGCGCGATCGTGGCGGCGGCGCGCCACCGCGAGTTGTTCCTCGCCCTCCGCGTCCCCGACACGTTTGACGGCCGCTTCGAGATCCTGGCGCTCCACGCGGTGCTGGTGCTGCGGCGCCTCCAGGGCGCGGCGAGCCCCGGCCCGGACATGGCGCAGGACCTCGTCGACACCGTGTTCCGCCATTTCGACCGGACGCTGCGTGAGATGGGCGTCGGCGACGTGACCGTCCCCAAGCGCATGAAGACCATGGCGGAAGCCTTCCTCGGCCGCAGCGCCGCTTACCATACCGCGTTGCGGGCGGAGCGGGACGACGTCACCGCCCCCGGCGACGACGCCCTTGCTGCCGCCCTGTCCCGGAACGTATATAGCGGCCGCGTCAACGGCACCGCGCTGGCGCGCTACGCGGCGGCAAGCGCGGCGGCGCTGGAGCACGCGCCGTTGCAGTCCTTGATCGACGGTGCCGTTCCCTTTCCCGACCCGGCGCCGTTCAAGGATCGCTCGGGCGCCACCACGGAGGCAAGTGCTTGACGGCGAAACCGCAACGGCAGGGCCGTCGTCCCCGCGGCCCGTTCACCCGCCTGCTGGAGGTGAAGTCGGTTTCCGACGGCGGCCTGGACACGCGCGTCGAGGCGACCCTGGCCGAGTGTGCGGCCGTGGCCGCCGCGACCGACCTGCCGGCCCTCGCCTCCCTGGCGGCACGCTTCACCGTGCGGCGGCGGGCCGGCGGGCGCGTCGAGGTGCGCGGCGAGGTCACCGCCGACATCACCCAGCTTTGCGTGGTGACGCTTGAACCCTTTCCCACCGCCGTCGCGCAGCCGGTCGACCTTCTTTTCGCGCCGGCGGCGGACGAGCTGGACCTGCCGGTGGTGCGCGGCGCCGCGCGTGACGACCACGACCGCGGAAGCCGGGAGACGCCCGCCGCCGTCCCGGGAAGCGACGACCAGGCGGACCCGCCCGACCCGATCGTGGACGGCGCGATCGACCTCGGCGCCGTCGCGGTCGAGTTCCTGACGCTCGCCCGCGATCCTTACCCGCGCAAGCCGGACGCTGAATTCGCCGACGTCGTCGCGCAAGGAGCCGACGACGCCAAGCCCTCGCCCTTCGCCGCCCTGCAACGCTTGAAGGATCCCTCGTGAGACCGCAATCGTGAGCGCCAAGCCTTGCGAGTGACAGTTTGAGCGGCGCGTCTTGAGCGCGTCGTTTCCCGCGCCGGACGTCACCATCGCGGTGGACGCGATGGGCGGCGACCACGGGGCCGCTGTGATGGTCGAGGGCGCCGCGCTGGCCCTCGCCCGATGCGACGACGCGCGGTTCGTGTTCTTCGGGCGCGAGGCGGCGATCGCACCGCTCCTCGCCGCGCGGCCGGCGCTGGCCGCGCGTTCGCGCGTGCACCACACGGACGCGGCGGTGCGGATGGACGACAAGCCGAGCCAGGCGTTGCGCGCCGGGCGCCGCGTATCGTCCATGTGGCTGGCCGTCGAGGCGGTGAAGAAGGGCGAGGCCGACGTCGCCGTGTCCGCCGGCAACACCGGCGCGCTGATGGCCATGTCCAAGGTGTGCCTGCGCACCATGCCCGGCATCGACCGTCCGGCCATCGCGGCGCTGTGGCCGACGCTGCGCGGGCGCTCCGTGGTGCTCGACGTCGGCGCCTCCATCGGCGCGGACGCGCGCACCCTCGTCGACCTCGCCGTGATGGGCGCGGCCATGGCGCGCATCGTGCTCGCCATCGAGCGGCCAACCGTCGGCCTGCTCAACGTCGGTACGGAGGAGATCAAGGGGGTCGAGGAGGTCAAGGCCGCCTCGCGCCTGCTCCGCGAGGCGGCGCTGCCCGAACTCGACTACCGCGGCTTCGTCGAGGGCGACGACATCGGCAAGGGGTCGGTCGACGTCGTGGTGACGGAAGGGTTCAGCGGCAACATCGCGCTGAAGACCGCCGAGGGCACGGCCAAGCAGATCCGCGAATACATCCGCGCCGCGCTTGGCCGCTCGCTCCGCAGCAAGCTCGCCTACCTCCTCGCCCGCAACGCCTTCGACGAGCTGCGCGCCCGCATGGACGTGCGTCACGTCAACGGCGGCGTCTTCCTCGGACTGAACGGCATCGTCATCAAGAGCCACGGCAGCATGGATGCCGTCGGCACCGCCGGCGCCATCGATCTCGGCCACGCGATGGTCCGCCATCAGCTCCTCGGCAAGATCCGCGACATGCGCGCCTTCACCCCGACGGCGCCCGCCGACGCGCCCGTCGCGCCGATGGCGCTGCTTGCGGAGAGGACCGATACGACGTGAACACATCCCGATCCAAGCAGCCCTGCCTGCGATCCGTGGTGAAGGGCGCCGGCGCCTGCCTGCCCGAAACGGTGGTCACCAACCGCGAACTGGAGCGTCGCGTCGACACCTCGGACGAATGGATCGTGCAGCGCACGGGGATCACACGTCGCCACATCGCCGGCCCCGGCGAGACCACCTCCACCCTCGCTGCCGGCGCCGGGCGGGCGGCGTTGGCCGATGCCGGCGTCGCCGCCGCCGATCTCGACCTGCTCATCGTCGCGACCTCGACGCCCGATTTCACCTTTCCTTCCGTGGCGACGCAGGTGCAGGCGGCGCTCGGCATGACGGGCGGCGCCGCCTTCGACGTGCAGGCGGTGTGCTCGGGCTTCGTGTTCGCCGTCGCCACCGCCGACAAGTTCCTCAGTTCCGGCTCGCATCGCCGCGCGCTGGTGATCGGCGCCGAAACCTTCTCGCGCATCCTCGACTGGCAGGACCGCACGACCTGCGTGCTGTTCGGCGATGGGGCGGCGGCCCTCGTGCTCGCCGCCGAACCGAGCGAGGGCACGAGCGCCGACCGCGGCGTGCTGACCACGCACCTGCGTTCCGACGGGCGCTTCGCCGACAAGCTGTGCACCGATGGCGGGCCATCCTCGACGCAAACCGCGGGATGCGTGCGCATGGCCGGCAAGGAGGTGTTCCGCCACGCGGTCGGCATGGTGGCGGACGTCATCGACGACGCCTTCACCGCCGCCGGCATCACCGCCGCCGACCTCGATTGGTTCGTGCCGCACCAGGCGAACCGCCGCATCATCGACGCCTCAGCCGACAAGCTGGGCATCGACCGGGACAAGGTGGTTGTGACGGTGGACCGCCACGCCAACACTTCGGCCGCCTCCATCCCGCTGGCGCTCACGGTCGCGATCGGCGATGGCCGCATCAAGCGCGGCGACCTCGTGATGATCGAGGCGATGGGCGGCGGCTTCACGTGGGGATCGGCGCTGATCCGCTGGTGATCCGAAAGTTCGAGCCGATGCGACCGCGAGGGCCTTGCCTCGCCGGCCGGAAATGCTTCATGTCTGCGGTGACTGCTCGCTGTTCTTGCTCGCTTGCCGGTCGCCTGTCGGGCGGTGGGCGGCGGATGCTCGGCGCGAGCGTTCGGGGCAGCGTGATGACCAAAGCGGATGCCGCGGTACGGCCGGTGGCGGAGTCGGACCTTCTCCTTGACGCTGCGTCGGCGGCGCAAACCGTCACAAGGGTTGACCTCGCCGAGGCCGTCTACCGGCAGGTCGGCCTGTCGCGCAAGGAGTCGGCCGCGCTGGTCGAGATGGTGCTGGCGGAAATCACCGAGCGCCTCGTGCTCGGCGAAACGGTGAAGCTGTCCTCCTTCGGCTCGTTCATCGTGCGCGCGAAGGGTGAGCGCGTCGGCCGCAATCCGAAGACGGGGGTGGAGGTGCCGATCATGCAAAGGCGCGTCCTCGTCTTCAAACCGTCCAACGTGCTGCGTGCGCAGATGAACCATGAGGCCTTGCCCGACGACGCGACATAGGGCGCGGACGACCGCCGCGGAGGGTAAGAGCGCGCCAATGGA
>CAXTFM010000082.1:0-14852 GCA_964243435.1 uncultured Beijerinckiaceae bacterium | reverse complement strand
GGTGATGCGCCAGACCGGTCAGAAAGGGAACAGCAGGGTCTGCGCCGAAGATCCCGGCTGCCAGGACGCCGTTGACGGCGACGATGGCACAGTGCTCAGCGTGATTTTCCGCCGGTTCGAGAAAGACGCGCGGATGACCGGGACAGGTGGCCCCGGCGCGCGGTTGCGCGGCGAGGATCAGCGCGCGCGTGTCGTCGCTCCGTTCGGGCAGCGGCACGAGGGCGTGGGGCACGGCGTGGCTGCCGGTCTCGGTCGGGCCGACGGCGACGGGGAGCGGGCGCCGCGACAGCGCCGGCCCCAGCGCCACGAAGTGCCCGCGCGGCAGGTCGCGGAACATTTCCGCCTGCCGCCGCTCCAGCCCGAGCAGGTCGGCGGCGCGCGCCATGTCGATGTCGAGGAAGGTGCGGCCCATCAGGAAGTTCGACGCCTCGGCCGCGACGTTCTTGGCGAGCTTGGCGAGGCGCTGGGTGGCGATCACCCCGGCGAGCCCGCGCTTGCGGCCACGGCACATCAGGTCCGTCATCGCGCCGAGCGACAGGCGGCGCGCCTCGTCCGACACCTCGCCCGCCGCCGCGGCCGGGGCGAAGAGCTGCGCCTCGTCGACCACCACCAGCATGGGGTACCACACGTCGCGCTCCGCCTCGAACAGCCCGCCGAGGAAGGCCGCCGCGGCGCGCATCTGTTGTTCCGCGTCGAGGGCTTCCAGCGACAGCACCACGGAGGCGCGGTGGGTGCGCACGCGGACGGCGATGCGTTGCAGCTCGCCCTCGTCGCCGCTGGCCTCGACCACGACGTGGCCGTAGCGCTCGGCCAGCGACACGAAGTCCCCTTCGGGGTCGATGATGGCCTGCTGCACGAGGCCGGCGCTCTGCTCCAGCAGTCGCCGCAGCAGGTGCGACTTGCCCGAGCCGGAGTTGCCCTGGACGAGCAGGCGCGTCGCCAGCAGCTCGACGAGGTCGAGCGTGGCCGGACCGTCGCCGGCGCGTCCGAGATCGATGGCGCAACTCATCAGGTCCAACACTCCCCGCCACCGTCTAGCACGGCGCGCGGCCGTCGCGGCGGGGCGGCGGGCGCCCGTCCACAGCCGGGCTGCACAACTAGGCTGTACAGCTTGGCCGCCCAGGCTGGCCGCTCAAGCCGCGTCGCTGGCGGCCGAGGAGGGCACGCCCAGGCGCAGCAGGCTCGCCACGCTGGCCAGGGCGGCGAAGGCGCTGCCGAGGAACAGCGCCGCCGTCGGCCCGCGCGGCCCGGCGAGCGCGAAGCACGCGGCGACGAGCGCCGCCCCAATGGTCTGGCCGAACAGCCGCATCAGCGCGGCCATGCCGCCCGCCCCGCCGCTGCGCGACAGCGGCGCGCTGGACATCAGGGCGCGCATGTTGGGTGCCTGGAAGAAGCCGAAGCCGGCCCCGCACAGCGCCATGCGCCACAGGATGTCGGGCGTCGTGGGCTGCGCCGGCAGCAGGGCGAGCAGCGCCATGCCGGCAGCGAGGCCGGCGAGGCCGATGCTTCCGAGCAGCCCCGGGGCGTAGCGGTCGGACAGGCGGCCGGCGACCGGCCCCATGGCCGCGACCACGATCGGCCACGGCGTCATCAGGAAGCCGGTCTCGACCTGGCTGCGGCCGAGCGCGTGCTGGAGAAGGAAGGGCAGGGCCACGAAGCCGAGCGACTGCGTCGCGAAGGAGCACACGGCGGTGGCGGCGGAGAGCGCGAAGAAGGGGCGGCGCAGCAGGTCGGCGGCGAGCATGGGCGCGGGGTGCCCGGCTTGGCGGCGCATCAGCACGACCCCGCAGGCGAGCGCGCCCGCCCATTCCGACGCGACCCGGGGCAGGGGTTCCGCGTGCGCCGCCTCGCCGATGCCGACCACGAGCAGGGTGATGGCGCCTCCCGTCAGCAGCGCGGCGACGATGTCGTAGGGGTGGCCGGATCGCGTGGTTTCGGGCAGCGCCGCGCGCGACAGGGCGATGCCGGCGAGGCCGATCGGCACGTTGATGGCGAACAGCCAGGGCCACGGCGCCACCAGCAGGACGGCGGAGGCGACGGTGGGGCCGAGCGCGAAGCCGAGGCCGACCACGAAGGCGTTGAGCCCGACGCCGCGCCCCAGCATGCGCGCGGGATAGATGAAGCGCACCAGCGCGATGTTGGACGCCATGATGGCGCTGCCGCCGAGGCCCTGCACGGCGCGCGCGACGACGAGGCTCGGCAGCGACCAGGCCAGCGCGCAGCCGAGCGACGCGGCCGTGAACAGGATCAGCCCGCCGAGGTTGATGCGCCGCTGGCCCACCGTTTCCCCGAGCACGGCGAGGGGCAGCAGCGTCGCCACCAGGGCGAACTGGTAGATGTTGACGACCCACACGGACGCGCCAGGGCCGACGTGGAGGTCCAGCGCGATGGTCGGCAGGGCGGTGTTGGCGATCGCCGAGTCGAGCGCGGCGAGGCCGATCGCCGACATCACGCAGATCATCGCCCGCAGCCGCTGCCCTGGCGGCAGGCCGTCCGGTGGCGCGGCGGGCTCGGCCGGCGCGGCGCCGTCCCCGCGCATCGCGCCGGCGGGCGGCGTCGCGGGGGCCGGTCGGGGTGCGCCGGGCGTTGCGGTCATGGGTGCAGCCTTTCCGCCATCGCGCAGACGCCGGCGATGCCGCGGCGCGATCCGTTTCAGTGCGGAAAGCGCTGCATGCCGCCATCGACCGGGATGACGGTGCCCGTGATATAGGATGCGAGCGGCGACGCCAGGAAAACGGCGAGGTTGGCCAACTCCTCCGCTTCGCCGAAGCGGCCGATCGGGATGTTGGCGTCGATGAAGGCCTGGCGCTCCTGCGGGTCCGGGTGCAGGCGCTCGCGGATTTGTTCGCTCCAGATGCGGCCCGGCACGATGGTGTTGACGGTGACGCCGTCCCCGGCCACGACGCAGGACAGGCCCTTGGCCCAGATGTGCAGCGCCGCCTTCGCGGCTGCGGCCGCATTGAGGTCGCGCTGCTCCATCCCGCCGCTGATGTTGACGATCCGCCCCCACCCGCGTGCCCGCATTGCCGGCACGAGGCCGTGCGTCAGGCGCCGGACCGCCGTGAAGTTCAGGGCGTGGCTGTCGTCCCACAGCGCGTCGTCGCCATCGAGCGTGGTCGGGCGGGAGGCGCCGGCGCAGTTCACCAGGATGTCGACATGGCCGAGCGCCCGCCGCGCTTCCACCAGCACCCGGTCGGTTTCGCCGCGGTCGGCGATGTCGGCCGCGATCACGCCGACCGGCGGTGCGCCGGCCGCCTCCGCCTCGGCGGCGAGGGCGTGCAGGGCGTCGGCGCGCCGCGCGGTGATGGCCAGGCGCACGCCTTCCTGCCCCAGGCAGCGGGCGATGGCGGCGCCGAGGCCGGCGCTGGCGCCGGTGACGAGGGCCGTGCGGCCCGCGAGGTCGGTTTGCATGATGACGTGTCCTATGTTGCGCGGGGCCGGCGTGGCGCGTTACGGCCGTTGGTCGGCCCGCGTGGGAGACCAGCAGATATTCCTTGCTCTCGGAAAGATAATCCTGCCTGCTGACACGACATCTTTGCGCGAGGCGCAGCAATGGACGCGGCCGGAATGGACGAGATCGCGGCCTTCCTCGCCGTGGCGGAGGCGCGCAGCTTCACCACCGCGGCGCGCAGCCTCGGGCGCGACGCGTCCGTCCTGTCCCGCCGCGTGGGCGCGCTGGAGGCCCGACTCGGCGTGCGCCTGCTTGAGCGCACGACGCGGCGCGTGACGCCGACGGAGGCCGGGACGCGCTTGCGCGAGCGCATGCGCGACGCGCTCGCCGCGATGGAGGAGGCGGAGGCCGAGGCGGCGCAGGCCGGGGCGAGCGCGAAGGGGGTGCTCCGGCTCGCCCTGCCGGCCGCGTTCGGCCGGATGTGGGTCGCGCCGCTGCTGCCGGCCTTCCTTGCCGCCCATCCCGACGTGGCGATCGAGGCGGACTACGCCGACCGCTACGTCGACCTCATCGCCGAAGGGTTCGACGTCGCGGTCAGGCTGGGCGAGCTGCGCGACGGACGGCTCGTCGCGCGCAGGCTCGCCCTCGCCCGCCGGTTGGTGTGCGCGGCCCCGGCCTACCTCGAAGCCAGGGGCCGCCCCGGGCACCCGGAAGACCTGCGCCGCCACGCCTGCCTCGGCTTCACCGGGCAGGCCAGCCACCCGGTCTGGCGGCTTTGCCGGGGCGACGGCGTGGTCGCGGTGCGCGCCGCCGGACCCTTGCTCGCGAACGATGCGCAAAGCTTGGTCGCGGCGGCCCTCGCCGGAGCAGGGGTGATGATCTGCGCCGACTGGCTCGTGGCGCCCGAACTGGCGCAGGGGCGCCTGGTGCCGTTGCTGGACGACTGGACCGTCGAGGGCGGGAGCGCGGTCAGCCTCGTGCGGCCGTCGGCCCAGTTCACGCCGGGCAAGACCCGCGCCTTCGTCGACTGGATCGCCGGGCGGCTCGCGCAGGCGCCGTGGAGCCGCTGATGCGGCGGCATGCCGCCGGGCAGAGTGCCACGGTCCCTCGAACGGACAGGAGCGGCGGCGGCGCGGCGGCGTGCTATGGTCATCGGTTCCAGCGGGGACGGCACGGGCGGGCATGGTTGATCGCGGCGGCAGCTTCGACGGTACCTACGACTACATCATCATCGGCGCGGGCTCGGCCGGCTGCGTGCTGGCGAACCGGCTGTCCGCCGATCCGGCGACGCGGGTGCTCCTGCTCGAAGCCGGCGGGCGCGACAACTGGATCTGGTTCCACATCCCGGCCGGCTACCTGTTCGCCATCGGCAACCCGCGCGCCGACTGGCTGTTCAACACCGTCGCCGAGGCCGGGCTCAACGGCCGCGCGCTGGCCTATCCGCGCGGCCGCGTGGTCGGCGGCTCGTCGTCCATCAACGCCATGGTGTACATGCGCGGGCAGGCCGCCGACTACCAGGGCTGGCGGCAGCTCGGGCTTTCGGGCTGGGGCTGGGACGACGTGCTGCCCTTCTTCAAGAAGCACGAGGACCATGTCGCCGGTCCGAGCGAGTTCCACGGCACCGGCGGCGAATGGCGCGTCGAGCCCCCGCGCATCCGCTGGGCCATCCTCGACGCGATCCGCGACGCGGCGGAGATGGCGGGCGTGCGCAAGATCCCCGACTTCAACACCGGCGACAACGAGGGCTCGTCGTATTTCCAGGTCAACCAGCGCCGGGGGCGGCGCTGGAGCGCGGCGCGCGGCTTCCTCAAGCCCGTGCTGCACCGGCCGAACCTGCGGCTGGAAACCGGCGTCCACGTCGAGCGCGTGCTCATCAAGGACGGGCGCACGGTCGGCGTCGCCTTCGAGCGCGGCGGCACGCACCACGTCGCCAGCGTCGTCGGCGAGGTCGTGCTCTCCGCCGGCGCCGTGGCCTCGCCGAAGATCCTGGAACTGTCGGGCATCGGCGACTCAGCCCGGCTGCGCGACCTCGGCATCGTCCCCGTCCACCACGCGCCGGGCGTCGGCGAGAACCTCCAGGACCACCTGCAGCTGCGCCCCGTCTACAAGGTCACGGGCGTGCCGACGCTGAACCTCACCTACAAGAACCTCGTCAAGCGGGCCTGGATGGGCTTCGAGTACGCCGCGTTCCGCACCGGCCCCCTCACCATGGCGCCGAGCCAGGTCGGCGCCTTCGCCAAGTCGTCGGATCGCTACGCCACCGCCAACCTGCAATACCACTTCCAGCCGCTGTCCCTGACGAAGTGGGGCGAAGGGCTGCACCCGTTCGGCGCCTTCACCGCCAGCGTGTGCAACCTGCGGCCCTCCAGCCGCGGCAGCGTCCACGCCGTCAGCACCGATCCCGTGGCGGCGCCGGCGATCCGGCCGAACTACCTCGCCACCGAGGAGGACCAGCAGGTCGCCGTCGACGCCATGCGCTTCACTCGCCGCATCGTCGCCCAGCCGCCGCTCGCCCGCTACCGTCCCGAGGAGTACCTGCCGGGCGAGGCGGCGGAAAGCGACGCCGACCTGCTCGACGCCGCGCGCAACCTCGGCACCACCATCTTCCACCCCGTCGGCACGGCGCGCATGGGGGCCGACCACGACGCCGGCGCCGTGCTCGACGCGCGGATGCGCGTGCGCGGGATCGGCGGCCTGCGCGTCATCGACGCCTCGGCGATGCCGCGCATCGTGTCGGGCAACACCAACTCGCCGACCATCATGATGGCGGAGAAGGGCGCGGCGATGATGCTGGAGGACGCGCGGGCGCGCTGAACCTCCCTGCCCCCTTCCCCGGCGGCGCGCTTCCCGCTCGCCTCCGTCGAAGGTCTGATCCCCGGCATTCTGCGATTATGGATTTGACGCGGGCGCCGAACTCGTCCCTGTGTGCTGCCGCACAACGCGCGCGAAGCGCGACGCTCGGGAGAAACGCATGACGCTCAGGTCGTCGGCCGCTGCGCTGGCCGTCTTTTTCACCGTCACGGGGCAACTCGTCGCGACGGCGCCGGCCGCGGAAGCCATCAAGATCGGCGTGACCGGGCCCTTCACCGGCGGCTCGTCCTCCATGGGCGTGAGCATGCGCGACGGCGCCCGGCTCGCCGCCGCCGAGATCAACAAGAACGGCGGCGTCCTCGGCCGCCAGATCCAGTTCGTCGAGCGCGACGACGAGGCCAAGAACGAGGTCGGCGTCCAGATCGCGCAGGAGATGATCAACAAGGAGCAGGTGGTGGCCACGCTGGGCTACGCCAACACCGGCGTCGCGCTGGCCGCCACGCGCTTCTACCAGGACGCGGAGATCCCGGTGATCGACAACATCGCGACCGGCAGCATCGTGACCAACCAGTTCCTGCCGCCGAAGGAAAAGAACAACTACGTCTTCCGCAACGCCGCCAACGACACGATCCAGAGCAAGATGATCGCCGACGAGGCGGTGAAGCGCCAGGGCTTCAAGAAGCCCGCGATCCTCGCCGATTCGACGAACTACGGGCAGCTCGGGCAGAAGGACCTGACCGCCGCGATGGCGGCGCAGGGCGTCAAACCGGTGGCGACCGAGAAGTTCAACATCGGCGACACGGACATGACCGCCCAGGTGCTGCGCGCCAAGGAGGCCGGCGCCGACGTCATCCTCACCTACGCGATCGGGCCCGAGCTGGCGCAGATCGCCAACGCGATGGGCAAGCTCGGCTGGCGCGTGCCGATCGTCGGCTCCTGGACGCTGTCCATGTCGAGCTTCATCGACGGCGCGGGCGTCAACGGCGAGGGCGCGATGATGCCGCAAACCTTCATCCAGCAGCCGACGACGCCGAAGCGCAAGGCCTTCATCGAGGCCTACCAGAAGGCCTACAAGATCGACCGCATGGCCTCGCCCGTGTCGGCCGCGCAGGGCTACGACTCGGTTTACCTCATCGCCGCGGCGATCAACCAGGCGAAGTCGACCGACGGCCCCAAGGTGCGGGCGGCGCTGGAGAACCTCGACGCCAAGGTCGAGGGCGTGGTGACGGTCTACGACAAGCCGTTCTCGGCCAAGGACCACGAGGCGATCTCGCCCAACATCCCGGTGTTCGGCGTCGTCCGCAACGGCCGCGTCGTGCCGGCGCACCCCGAGGAGCTTGCCGGCGACAAGGCGATCCGCACCAAGACCGGCAGCTGACCGGTCGTTGATTGCACCCCCGTCCCGCCGCGCGCGGGGCGGGTCGTTGCGGCCGCGCATGGCGCGAGGTCGCCGAACGTGGGTTCAGGCAGGCGGGTTCGATGGGGATTTTCGCGCAGCTGGTCGTCAGCGGCATCGTCGTCGGCATGATCTACGGCATCATCGCCTTCGGCTACCAGCTCACCTTCGCGACCTCCAAGACGCTGAACTTCGGGCAGGGCGAGGCGGTGGCGCTCGGTGCCCTCGTCGGCATCTCGGTGGTGTGGTTCCTCACCGGCAGCGGGCTCGGCGTCGGCACCGCCTACCTGCTGATGGTGCCGGTGGTGCTCGCCTTCGGCATGCTTCAGGGCGGCGTGGTCGAGCGGCTCGGCATCCGTCGCGCCATGAAGACCCGCTCGGAAGCCGGCTGGATCATGGCGACCATCGCGCTCGGCATCATCTTCCGCAACCTCGCCGAGAACGTTTGGGGACGCGACGCCCTCAAGTTCCCCTCGCCGCTGCCCGAGGAGGCGATCGTGATCGGCCCGATGCGCATCCAGCCGATGGAGATCATGATCGTGCTCGGCGCCCTTGCCGTGATGCTCGCGGTCGAGGTGTTCAACCGCCGCTCCATCTTCGGCAAGGCGGTGGTGGCGACGGCGAGCGACCGCGACGCCGCCGGGCTGATGGGCATCAACACCGGGCTCGTCATCACCTTCTCCTACGCCCTGTCCTCGCTCGCCGCCGCCTTCGCCGGCGTGCTCATCGCCCCGGTGACGCTCGCCAGCGCGACGATGGGCGGCGTGCTCGGCCTCAAGGCCTTCGCCGTGGCCATCATCGGCGGCCTGTCGAGCGGCCTCGGCGTGGTCGTCGGCGGCCTCATCCTCGGCATCACCGAAACCTTCACCGGCTTCTACGTGTCCACCGGCTACAAGGACGTGCCCGGCCTCGTCCTGCTGCTTCTCGTGCTGGCGCTCAGGCCCACCGGCCTGTTCGGCAAGTCCGTCATCAAGAAGGTCTAACCGGCATGCGCGCGAGACTGGGGGCGGGCTCGCTCCTCACCGGCCTGCTGCTGGCGGGCGTCGCCCTCGTGCCGCTCGCGGTGACGAGCCCGTACTACCTCCACCTCCTCGTCACCATCGCGATCTTCGCCATCGTCGCGCTCGGCCTCGACATCGTGTTCGGCTACACCGGCGAGGTGTCGATCGGCCATGCCGCGCTGTTCGGCATCGGCGCCTACACCGCCGGCTGCCTCGCCATGCACTTCGACGTCGGGTTCTGGCCTGCGGTGGTCGCCGGGCCGATCGTCGCCGCGCTGTTCGGCGTGCTGCTCGCCTTGCCGGCGCTGCGCGTCACCGGTCCCTACCTCGCCATGGTGACGCTGGCCTTCGGCACCATCGTGCAGATCGTCATCAACGAGCTCGTCGAAGTCACCAACGGCCCCCTCGGCATCAAGATGTCGACGCCCTTCTTCCTCGACCTGCGCGCGTATGGCGACACGATCTCGCTGTTCGACGTGTCGCTGCGGCGGATGCGCGACGTGGAGTTCTTCTACGTCGTCGGCGTCGCGCTGGTGTTGACCGTGGTGATCGTCAACCGGCTCACCGCCTCGCGCTTCGGCCGTGCCTTCGAGGCGCTGCGCGACGCGCCGATCGCCTGCGACTGCATGGCGGTCAGCGTGTACCGCCACAAGGTGATGGCCTTCGTGCTCAGCGCCGCGCTCGCCGGCTTCGCCGGGGTGCTGTTCGCCTATTCCGAGCAGTACATCGCGCCCAACACCTTCGGCTTCGACCTGTCCGTGCAGTTCCTCCTCGCGGTGACGCTCGGCGGCCGCAAGTCGCGGCTCGGCCCGATGCTCGGCGCGGCGGTGGTGGTGTTCCTGCCCAACGTGCTCGCCGACATCGCGCTGTTCCGGATTGCCGCCGGCATCATCGCCGCCGTGGCGGTGCTCGCCGGCCTGTTTCTTCTGCTGCGCCGGCGCGAGGCGCTGCGCCGCGCGCTGGTGCCGATCGGGCTCTGCGTCGCCTTCTTCGCCTTCTCGCTCGGACTCACCAGCATCGTCGACTACCGGCTGACCATCTTCGGCCTGATGATCCTGTTCGTGGTGTTCTACCTGCCCGACGGGGTGGTCGGCGCGGCAAGGGTGCTGCTGCGCCAGCTCGTCCCGGCGTTCAAGCCGCGGCACGCCCACACCGACGCGTTCGGCGAGGCGTCGCGGGCGCTGGCCGCCGCACCCGACGCCGCCGCGACCGGCATCCTGCTCGACGTGCGCGCCGCCGTGATGCAATTCGGCGGGCTGCGCGCCGTCGACAAGGTCGACCTCAGCGTCGCGCGCGGGTCGATCCACGGCCTCATCGGCCCCAACGGCTCGGGCAAGAGCACGATGATGAACCTGCTCAGCGGCATCTACACGCCGACGGCGGGCGAGATCCTGTTCGCCGACAAGCCCATCGCCGGCCTCGGCTCGTCGCGCATCGCCGGGCTCGGCGTCGCGCGCACCTTCCAGAACGTGCAGCTCTTCGGCGAGCTGTCCCTGCTCGAGAACGTGCTGGTCGGCCTCAACCACACCTACCGCTCGACCCTGCCCGAGGTGGTGCTGCGCCTGCCCCGCGCCGCGCGGGAGGAGCGCGCGGCGCGGGCGCGGGCCGCCGACATCCTCAGCTTCATCGGTTTGCGCGAGCGCGCCGACGAGGAGGCGCGCAACCTCCCCTACGGCAAGCAGCGCCTGCTGGAGATCGGCCGCGCCCTCGCGCTCGACCCGCAGCTCCTCCTCCTCGACGAGCCGGCGGCCGGCCTCACCGCGCCCGACATCGCCGAACTCGTCGCCATCATCCGGGCGATCCGCGCCACGGGCATCAGCGTCATCCTGATCGAGCACCACATGGACGTCGTGATGAGCCTGTGCGACGTCATCACCGTGCTCGACTTCGGCCAGAAGATCGCGGAAGGCCCCGCCGCCGCCGTCCAGGCCAACTCCCGCGTCGTCGAGGCCTACCTCGGCGGGGCCGTCGCCGCTTGAGGCCGCCATGCTCACCGTGACCAACCTCGTCGCCGGCTACGGCAAGGTGGAGGTGCTCCACGGCCTGTCGCTGGAGGTCGCCAAGGGCACGCTGGTCACGCTGATCGGCTCCAACGGCGCGGGCAAGACGACGACCCTGCGCGCGCTGTCGGGCATGATCCGGCCGAGCGGCGGCTCGGTCCGCCTCGGCGACCAGGAGATCGCCAGCCTCGACGCCTTCAGGATCGCGCGCAGCGGCCTCGCGCACTCGCCGGAGGGACGGCGCGTGTTCCCCACCCAGAGCGTCGCCGACAACCTCGCGCTCGGCGCCTTCGCCCGCTTCACCGGCGCGCGCGCGCGCAACGACATCAAGGCCGACACCGACCGCATGTACGCGCTGTTCCCGCGCCTCGCCGAGCGCCGCGCCCAGCTCGCCGGCACGCTGTCGGGCGGCGAGCAGCAGATGCTCGCCATGGCGCGCGCCCTCATGCTGCAACCCGAGGTGCTGCTGCTGGACGAGCCCTCGATGGGCCTCGCCCCGCGCCTCGTCGCCGAGATCTTCTCCATCATCAACCGCCTCAAGGAGGAGCGCGTGACCATGCTGCTCGTCGAGCAGTTCGCCGCCGCGGCACTCGAGGTCGCCGACCACGCCTACGTGCTGGAGAACGGCCGCATCGCCGCCTCCGGCCCGGCGCGGGCGCTGAAGAACGATCCGGCGGTGCGCGCCGCCTATCTCGGCGCCGCCCACGCCTCGCCTCACGCGTGAGGTCGTTGCGATCGTCCCTGAGGCTCGCGCCGCAGGCCTTTCCAGAGTAACAAGATTTTGGCGGGCGACGGCGCCGAACCAAGGTCACGCGACATGGCAGGAACGGCTGACGAGGGCGGGCCGACGCCGGAGCAGGCCGCCGGCGGCGAGGTCTTCGCCGAAACGGTGCCGCAGGGCTATTTCGATCGCATCTACGCCGGCGACCGTGACCCGTGGCGGTTCGAAACGAGCGGTTACGAGCGCGACAAGTACGGCGCGACGCTCGCCGCGCTGCCACGGCCGCGTTACGACCGCGCCCTGGAGGTCGGCTGCTCCGTCGGCGTGCTGACCCTTGCGCTCGCCGCGCGCTGCGCGTCGCTCCTCGCCGTGGACATCGCGGAAGGCGCCCTTGTCGAGGCGCGCCGGCGCTGCGCCGCCTGCGCCCACGTCGCGTTCCGCCGCATGACGGTGCCCGCCGAGCTCCCCGACGGCGGCTTCGACCTGATCCTGCTGTCGGAGGTCGGGTACTACTGGGCGGCGCCAGACCTCGCCCGCTTCCTCGACTTCTGCGCGGCGCGGCTCGCCCCCGGCGGCACGCTGGCGCTGGTGCACTGGGTGCTCGCCGCCGGCGACTACCCCCTCGCCGGCGACGAGGTCCACGCCCGCGCCATCGCCACCCCCGGCCTGCGCCTGCTGCGCGACGACCGGCCCTTGCCCTACCGGCTGAGCGTGCTCGAACGGGCGTGAGCGGGGCTCACGCCGCGACCCAGTGCCCCGGCGCCACCTCGGCCAGCTCGCCGCTCTCATGACCCTCCGGATGGTCCTCCGGCAGGGCGGCGGCGGTGCGGAGCCGGGCACGCTCCAACGCCGGGTCGGGCAACGGCACGGCGGCGAGCAGGCGCCGCGTGTAGGGGTGGCGCGGGTCGTCGTAGAGCGCGTCGCGCCCGGCGAGCTCGACGATGCGCCCGCGCCGCAGCACGGCGACCCGGTGGCAGATGTGGCGCACCATGCGCAGGTCGTGCGAGATGAACAGGTAGCTGAGCCCGAGTTCCTCCTGCAGCTCCTGAAGGAGGTTGACGACCTGCGCCTGGATCGACACGTCGAGCGCGGCGATCGGCTCGTCGGCGACGATGAAGGACGGGCGCAGCGCGATGGCGCGCGCGATGCAGACGCGCTGGCGCTGCCCGCCCGAGAACTGGTGCGGATAGCGGGCGGCGAAGCGCGGGTCGAGGCCGACGCGTGCGAACAGCTCCGCCACCGCGTCGCGCCGTGCCGCCCGCGACAGCTCGGGCTGGTGCAGCTTGAACGGCTCGGCGACGTAGGCGCCAGCGGTCATGCGCGGGTTGAGCGCGGCGTAGGGGTCCTGGAACACCATCTGCACCCGGCGCCGCATGGCGCGCAGCGCGCGGGGCGAAAGCGTCGCGAGGTCGGCGCCCTCGAAGGCGATCGTGCCGGCGGTGGGCGGGTTGAGCATGGTGACGGCCCGGCCGATCGTCGACTTGCCGGAGCCGGACTCGCCGACGAGGCCCAGCGTTTCGCCCGGCGCGATGTCGAAGCTGACATCCTCCACCGCCTTGAACGCGGCGCCGGTGCCGCCCCACCAGTGCCGCAGCGGGTAATGCTTGCTCACGTGCCGCACGGAGACGAGCGGGTAGCGGGCGGGGGGCGCGCTCACGCGGGGGCGCCCGCCCGCTCGCCGGCGAGGAGCGCCGGCAAATCATACCAGGCGGCGACGAGGTGGCCGGGCGCGGCCCCATCCGCCTGGCGCAGCGGCGGCGCCTCGGCGTGGCAGCGCGCGGTGGCGTAGCCGTTGCGCGGCGCGAAGGGGTCGCCCGGCGGCGGGCGGCGCATGTCGGGCGGCGCACCCTCGATCTGCCGGAGACGCCCGCCGCCCGGCCGCGGCAGGGAGCGCAGCAGCCCCAGCGTGTAGGCGCTGCGCGGGTCGGCGAACACCGCGTCGACCGGGCCGCGCTCCATGATGCGGCCGGCATACATCACCTGCACCGTGTCGGCGATGCCGGCGACCACGCCGAGGTCGTGGGTGATCCAGATGATCGCCATGCCGAGTTCGCGCTTCAACTCGCCGACGAGCGCGACGATCTCCGCCTGCACGGTGACGTCGAGGGCCGTCGTCGCCTCGTCGGCGATGAGCAGGCGCGGGCGGCAGCCGAGCGCCATCGCGATCATCACGCGCTGGCGCTGCCCGCCCGAGAATTCGTGGGGATAGTCGTCGAGGCGTTCAGCGGCGCGCGGCAGGCGCACGAGTTCGAGCAGCTCGCGTGCCCGCACCCGCGCCGCGCGCGCGCTCATCCCGAGGTGGATGCGCAGCGGTTCGACGAGCTGGGCTGCCACCGTCATGCCGGGGTTCAGCGAACTCATCGGGTCCTGGAACACGAAGCCGATGCGCCCGCCGCGCACCCGGCGCAGGTCGCGCGCCGCCATGGTGAGCAGGTCGCGGCCCTCGAAGGTGACGCTGCCGCGGGTGACGCGGCCGGGCGGGCAGGGCACGAGGCCGAGCATGGCGAGGGCGTGCACGCTCTTGCCCGAGCCGGACTCGCCGACGATGCCGAGCGTTTCACCCTCCGCGAGCGCGTAGGACACGCCGTTCACCGCCTGCAGCGTGCCGCCGTCGACGGCGAAGTCGACCGCGAGGTCGCGCACCTCGAGCAGGGGCAAGGCCTCCGTCGAGCTCATTGCCGCTCGCGCGGGTCGAGCGCGTCGCGGAGCCCGTCGCCGAACAGGTTGAAGGCGAGCACGGTGACGAAGATCGACACCCCGGGCCAGATCGCCATCCACGGCGCCTCGTCGAGGAAGTTCTTGGCCGTGTTCAGCATGGAGCCCCAGGACGGGTCCGGCGGCTGCTGGCCGAGGCCGAGGAAGGACAGGCTGGCCTCGGCGATGATCGCGGCGGCGACGGTGAGCGTCGCCTGCACCAGGATCGCCGGCACCACGTTGGGGACGATGTGGACGAGCGCGATGCGCCAGGGCGGGTTGCCGACCGCCCGCGCGGCCTCGATGAACTCCTCCGCGGCGACCCCCTGCACCTGCGCCCGCGTGAGGCGCACGAAGGTCGAGGCGGCGGACAGGCCGATGGCGATCATCGCGTTGGCGAGGCTCGGCCCGAGAAAGGCGGCGAGCGCGATGGCGAGGATGAGGAAGGGGATCGCCAGCAGCGCGTCGGTGAGGCGCATCACCAGCGTGTCGAGGATCCCGCCGGCATAGCCGGCGAGAAGCCCGAGCGGCAGGCCGAGGCCCATGGCGAGCGCCACCGACACGAGGCCGGCGCCGAGCGAGGCGCGCGACCCGAAGATGATGCGCGAGAACACGTCGTGGCCGACCTCGTCGGTGCCCATGAGGTGGTCGAGGCTCGGCGCGGCGCGGATCGCGCCCCAGTCCGTCGCGACGGGGTCGTAGGGCGCGATCCATCCGGCGAGACCGGCCACGGCGAAGAGCCCGACCACGATGGCGAGGCCGACCAGCGCCGCTGGGCGCCGGCGCAGGCGTCCGGCAAAGGCGCGGAAGCGGCCGACCTCTGCCGGCGCGGCGGGGC
>CAXTFM010000081.1:0-14916 GCA_964243435.1 uncultured Beijerinckiaceae bacterium | reverse complement strand
GAAAACGCAGGGCTGAACCTGTTGAACCACTGCGGAGCGGGTTCCCGTCGGTTCTTGCTCATCCAGAGGCTTGCGATGCTGCTTGGTGTTGGGATCCCGCGCCGATACCCACTGGCGTGTACAGGGCGAGCTTGAGCGCGGGATCGTCGTTGGCCTGGAAGGTCGCATAGGCGTATCGCCTAACACCTGCCGGCGTATGCAGCGCCTTCTCGCCGGAGATCGGGGCGCGGACGTCGTGATCCGCCCACCAACCGTTGAACTCGGCGCAGCCGGCGCGAAAGCGCGCCAGCAGCTCAACGAAGGCCGGGTCGGCCGCCCACAGGTCGTGCGTGGCGCGAAACAGCGCCAGCATGCGGCGCGCCTCCTCCGCCCATTGCGGGCCAAACAGCGCGCGGGCGTGCGGGTCGGCGAGCATGAACAGCAGGATGTTGCGATCGTTCTCCGGTACCGCGGCGAAGTTGCGAAAGAGATCGGCGGCGGCCGCGTTCCAGGCCAGCACGTCCCAGCGCAGCCCGGTGACGTAGGCCGGGTATGGCAGTCCTTCCACCAGCCAGCGGATCGTGTCGGGTACCACCTCGCGCACGAACGGTGCCCGTCGGTTGCCCCGCGCGAGGTGGCGAAGGTGCGCGTGCTCGGCCGCGCCAAGGCGGAGGGCGCGGGCGAGCGCGTCGACCGTTGTCGAAGACGGCGCCACGGCGCGGCCCTGCTCCAGCTTCACGTACCATTCGGCGCTGATGCCCGCGGCAGCGGCGACCTCGTCGCGGCGCAATCCCGGCGTGCGGCGTCGGCCAGTCAGCAGGCCACAGGCGGCAGGGCTCAGCCGCTCCCGTCGGGTGCGCAGGAAGTGGCCAAGCGCGATGTTGGTGGCTGTCATGCCAGGCCTCCAGGCTGGTACCCTGCTATCCTGGTATGCTGCACGCTCTTGTTGGCAAAGCACACCTGCTGCACCTCGCTGTCAATCAGCGAGGAGCGATGCATGAGAGCGGCGGTGTTGAAGGCGTTCGGCGCGCCGTTGAACGTCGAGGAAGTGGCGAACCCTGTTCTTGGAACCGGCGAAGTGATCGTGGACGTAGTCGCCGCGCCCATCCTGCCCTACGCGGCCGAGGTGTTCAGCGGCGCGCGGCGCTACCTGCTCCATCTGCCGGTGGTCCCCGGCTGCGGCGCCATCGGGCGCGTGCGGGAGGTCGGTCCCGACGCGACCCGGCTCGCGCCCGGCGACTGGGTGCTTTGCGATCCGACCGTGCGCTCGCGCGACAACAGCCGCATGCCGGACATCACCCTCCAGGGCTGGAGCGCCCGCGGCGAGGGCGGATCGAGGCTGCAGCGCCACTTCCGCGATGGCCCCTTCGCCGAGCGAATGCGCGTGCCCACCGAGAACGCCATTCCGATCGGTGTGATCCACGAGGTGGATGCCGCGCGCTGGTGCGCGCTCGCGACGTTGTTGGTGCCCTACGGCGGGCTGCTCGCGATGGAGTTGCGCGCCGGCGAAACGCTGCTGGTGAGCGGCGCCACGGGCAACTACGGCAGCTCCGCCGTGCTGATGGCGCTGGCGATGGGCGCGGGATGCGTGGTCTGCCCCGGCCGCAACGAGGCGATGCTGGCGCAACTGCGCGACAGGTTCGGCGCGCGGGTGCGGCCCGTGCGGCTGACGGGCGACCCCGATGCCGACCGCGCCGCAATGCAGGCTGCCGCGCCCGGCCCGATCGACGCCGTGCTCGACCTGCTGCCGCCAGCGGCCAGCGCAACGGCTGTGCGGGCGGCGGTGATGGCGGTGCGCCCTTACGGTCGCGTGGTGCTGATGGGCGGCGTCGGAATGCTCGGCGGCGAGGACCTCGCACTGCCCTATCCCTGGATCATGCGCAACCTCGTCACGATCAGGGGACAATGGATGTACGAGCCGGACGCGGTGCCCCGGCTGGCGGCGCTGGTCCATGCCGGCCTGCTCGACCTTGGGCAATACGCCGTCACGGAGTTCCCTTTGGACGAGGCGAATGCAGCCGTGGCCCACGCCGCCGCGCATCCCGGCGGCTTCTTGCTCACGGTGCTGCGGCCTTGACGGGGATTGCCCATCCCAGGATCGGCCCGCTGGCACTCCGCCGCTTTGGCATGATCACAAACGCGGGCGCGACATCGCGCAGGCTGGCTCAGGAGGACATCATGAAATCCGCAGCGGTGTTCGGCGTATCGATGCTGGCCATGACTCGCGTGGCCGTTGCGGCTGACTGCGAGCTGTCCGGCACCTACAGGCTCGTCGCCGACCAGCGGACGATCGTGGAGACCGGCGACGTCGTGAGGGTGGAAAAGCCGCAGGGCTACATCAGCTACGGCGAGGGTAAACGCATGCTGGTCGTCATCGTCAGGGATCCCCGGCCGAAGCCGAAAAACATCGAGGCCATCACCGATGACGACCGCATCGCGCTGTTCAACACGGTGACAGCCTATTCCGGGAGCTTCGACTGCGACGCCTCCACCGTGACGCACCGCATCGACCTGTCGTGGAACGAGGCCTGGACCGGAACGACACAGGTGCGTTCCCTGGTGCGTGACGGCAACCGGCTCACCTACACCACACCGCCATTCCGCTTCTTCACTGACGGCAAGGTGAGCGTCGGCACGCTGATCTGGGAGAAGCTGCCGTAAGCAGCCGGCGGCCTCGACCTACCTTCCGCACGATGTGTGCCGGCGTCAGCATTGGCGTTGATCAGCCGGCTCCCGGCTCTCGTGGAGTCGTTTATAACGTGACCCCGACGCTGACCGGCGTCCTGAACCCTCGCCGACTACAGGACGGCTTTCGTCCAGCAACGGGCGCCACCGCCTTACGCCTGCTCAAGGTGTTTGGTGTGACCTGCCGGCGCGACGGTCATCATCTCGCAGCAACTCGACATATCCTCGGTTTTGCTCGGGCGCCTCGCAACGGTGAAGGCCGCGAGTGATGGCATGAGCAGCCACTGCGGCAGCCGCGAAGCCCGACGCGGCGCCGACGCCCAACGCCCAGCGCGGGCCGAGGTGGTCGGCGACCCAGCCCACGACCGGCGCGCCGAGCGGCGTGCCGCCGAGCGCGACGCCAACGCGAAGCGCCATCACCCGCCCTCGCATGGCCGGTTCGGTCGAGAGCTGCATCAGGCTGTTCGTCGCGTTGGTAAAGATCAGGGCCGCCATGCCCGTGATGATGAGGGCACCCGCGAAGGTCCAGGCGTTCGGCGCAACGGCAGCCAGCATGCAGCCGGCCCCGAACAGGGCGGCGCCAGCCAGCAGCGTTTTGAAGCGGGGCCTATCGCGTCGGGCACTGAACAGGGCGCCGGTCACGGTGCCGATCGCCATCGCCGAGGACAGGAGGCCGTAACCGCCGGCGTCGACACCAAAGACCCGGACCGCCATGATCGAGATGAAGATGGGGAAGTTAAGCCCGAAGGTGCCGATTAGGAACAGCATGATCAGGACCGCCCTGAGGTCCCGTCGAGACCATACGTAACGGAAGCCGTCGGTGACGCTTCCCCTGCCGCGGCGTGCCCCGGTCTGCCCACGCAGGTCCGCGACGCGCAGCAGCGATAAGGAGACCAGCACGGCGCCAAAGGAGCCGGCATTGAGGAGAAAGGCCCAGCCGGTCCCGACCACCGCGATGACCACGCCCGACACGGCTGGGCCGATCATGCGGGCGGCGTTGAAGGATGTCGAGTTCAGCGCCACGGCGTTGGAGAGATCCTCGTCGCCGACCAGCCCCGCAACGAAGGTCTGGCGCACCGGCGCGTCGAAGGCCGCGGCGCAACCGAACAGCCCGGCGAAGACGTAAACGTGCCAGAGTTGCACGACGCCGGTGACGGTGAGGAGACCGAGAGCAAGCGCCAGCGCGCCCATCGCCGCCTGAGTGGCGATCAGAAGCCTGCGCTGGTCGAAGTGATCGGCGGCGAAGCCCGTCCAGGGCAGCAGCAGGAGTTGCGGCCCGTACTGGAGCGCCATCACGGTTGCGACCGCCGACGCCCCATGGGGCGTGAGGGCGGTGAGCACCAGCCAGTCCTGGGCCGTGCGCTGAATCCAGGTGCCGATGTTAGACACGAAGGCGCCGACGGCCCAGAGCCGGTAGTTCCGACTCCGAAACGAACGGAACACGCCTTTCCGTGTCGCCTTCACGGGCGCTCCGCCGGACTGCCGTTGAGCGTATTGCCGCACTGCGGATCACCGCCATGGAGGCGGCCGAAGTGCCGGGCGGTCATCAGGCCGAGCCCGAGCATGCCGAGCCCGAGCGCTGTGACGTCGCCCGTGTTGCGAAGGTCGAAGGTGCCGACGCGGCAGACGAGCAGGGAGCCGGCGACGAGGTTGACGTAGCCCCAGAGCAGGTTGACGGTCGACGAAGAAAGTCCTTCGCCCGGCGGCGTCGCGAATGGGGTTTGGAGCGGTTTGCCGGTCAGGCCGCTGACGAGATGCGGGACCGCGTTCGTCAGCGTTGCGCCGCCGAACAGGTAGGACAGCAGATGGAGCCACGCCATTTCAGGGCCTTTCCTTCAATAGGGCAAGCACGTCGGCGGTCGATCCGGTCTCGCCGAGCCGGGGAAAGACGTTGCGAACGCTATTGTCGTGTGCGTCCGCGTGTCGGTCCGTCATCGCGTCCAAGGCGAGCGTGACGTTGAAGCCGTGCTCGTAGGCTTGGCGCGCAGTTGACTCGACGCCGCTTGCAGTAGCCACGCCCGTGATGACGACCTGGGTGACGCCCACCGCTGTCAAGCGCTGCTCGAGATCGGTGCTGGCGAACGCTCCCCAGGTCCGCTTCGTCACGACGATGTCGCTCGGCTGCCGTTTCGCGCTGCCGGCCGTCGCGCGTGAACATGAACTCCCACGAGCGAGCACAACTCGCGGTAACCTTCAGGTACAGATTTCCGCCATCGGCGTGGCGACTAGGCGTCTTGATGGTATCAACGATACGAGCGTTCAATCGATGATGATGCTGCGCCATCGCGCTCTCCCCAGCTTGTTCCCTATTTGCTGCACTGGACCTGTTCGGACTTGTGCGGACGGTCAGCACCAACTTGGGTGATATAGCGCGCGTCTGGACTTGTTCGGCATAACAGAAATGAAAATCTCGGATGGCTCCGGACTATACTGTCTCGAATATTCCCTCCGTCAGCGACTTCAAATCTGGAAGCCGCAGCAACGGTCGTAAGTTCACGTGATTCAAGCCGGGCTTTGCGGCCCATTGATACATGAGAAGCGTACCGACTGCCGGTGAACTCGTCACGGCAGAACCGCGGCAAATCCCGTAGTTGCCCTTAAACGGCCGGCGGCGCCTCTCGGCAGCGCCACAGTGCCTTGTCGTCCACGGCCGCTCGCCGGGCATCTCCGAGTCACCAAGGCTCAATCTCGACGAGCGGGCTGCCTGCGATGTCGAGGGCGTGCGCAAGGTCGTCGAGACGGTCGGTGCGTGTTTGCTCTACTTACCGGCCTGCTCGCCCGACTTCGACTCCATCGAGCAAGCCTTAGCGAAGCTCAACTCCTGCTGCGTTCGGCAGCAGCGCGCACCGTGTCCGACCTTTGGGCAGCAATCCGACTCGCGTTCACCCGCTTCAAACCAGAAAAGTGCTGCAACGACCTCGTCGCTTCAGACACCGATGCTTACAAACCCACACAAGCGGGAACACCTCTGGCCCATCGCTCGCGGTCATGGCCGCCCCCCCCCCCCGCCATCTGCCTCCGCGATCCAGCCTTGCGCGTTTTCTTCGGCACGGGATAATGCCCGGCGCAATGCGGGCCATCGTCGAGCCCGTGGCGGACAAGGGAGAAGCCGGTGCGTCTTCAACGCAGCTCGATATTGAGCCTCGCGGCGGTCCTTTCGTTCGTCGCAGCGACGGCCCGCGCGGAGGACGCGATCCGCATCGGCGTCATCGCCGAGGCCCAGGCGCTCACCGGCGCCTCCATCGCCGGCGCGGCGCAAATCGCCGCCGACGAGATCAACGCCGCGGGCGGCGTCGACGGTCGCAAGATCGAGATCGTCACCTATGACGACAAGTCGTCCTCCGCCGACGCGGTCCGCGCCTTCCAGCGCGCGGTCAACCAGGACCACGTCAGCGCCGTCATCGCCAGCTACATCAGCGAGGTCGTCCTCGCCCTCGAACCCTGGGCGGCGCGCCTCAAGACGCCCATGGTCACCCCCGGTGCGGCCAGCAACGAGATCAGCCGCAACGTCCACAAGGATTACGCGCGCAACAAGTACACCTTCCACGGCTACCTCACCTCCGCTTCGCTCGCCCGCTCCAGTTGCGACGCCGCCAAGGACCTGCTGGTCAGCCAATACGGGGTGAAGACCGCGGTGATCGTCAGCGAGGACGCCGCCTGGACCACGCCGCTTGACGCCGGCTTTGCCGAATGCCTCCCGACCATCGGCATCACCGTGCTCGACCACGTCCGCTTTTCGCCCGACACGACGGACTTCACGCCAATCTTCAACAAGGTCGAAGGCCAAAAGCCCGACATCATCGTCAACGGCATCTCGCATGTCGGCGTGCAGCCGACCGTGCAATGGAAAAGCCAACAGGTGCCGATCCCCATGATCGGCGTCAGCTCGCAGGCGACCAACAGCACCTTCTGGAAGGACACCAACGGCGCGACGGAGGGGGTGATCTACGAGGCCATCGCCGGGCCAAGCGCGGCGCTGAGCCCGAAGACGGAACCCTTCACCGCCGCCTACCGCAAGCGCTTCGGCAACGTGCCGGCCTACCCCGGCTACACCACCTATGACCAAGTGTACTACATCGCCGAGGCGATCAAGCGCGCCGGCTCGACCGATGGTGACAAGCTCGTCGACGCGCTGGAAAAGACCGACTGGGTCGGCACCATCGGGCGGACGCAGTTTTACGGTCGCGACGACGAGTTCACCCATTCGATCAAGTACGGTCCCGGCCTCGTGACCGGGCTGTTCTACCAATGGCAGAACGGCGTGCAGGTGCCGGTCTGGCCGGCGAACGTCGCCAAGGGCCCAATTACCTTCCCGAGCTTCATCAAGCTCGCCAACGCGCCCGCGCGCTAGGCAGGGGCTTGTCGGCGGCGGCGCTTCCCGACGGGATGCGCCCGCCACCGGTGTCCTTATCGTCGGAATCTCATGCTCGCGCTGCAAATCCTGATCGACGGCTTCGCGATCGGCGCGCTGTATGCGCTCGGCGCGACGGGCTTCACCCTCATCTTCGGCGTGTCGGGCGTCCTCAACCTGTCGCACGGGCCGCTGATGGTCGCCGCCGCCGTGGCGGCCTCCGTCGCCAACGGCGAGTATGGGAGCGGCCGCTACGCCGGCGCCGCGATCGGCGTCCTCGTCTGCCTCGCCCTGTCGCTCGTCACCTACTACGTCGCGGTGCGCCCGTTGCAGCGCTCCAGGCTGATCCGGCCGGAGGAGCAGGAGATCTTCATCCTGACCACCACGTTGCTTTGGGGGCTGATGCTGCGCGAGCTGGTCGCCTACCTGTACACCGACAACGCCAAGACCGTGCTGCCGATGGTCGACGGGATCACGCGGATCAGCGGGACCCGCGTGCCGACGAACGAGATCTTCACCGCCGTCGTCTGCTGGTCGGTGATCGGATTGCTTTACCTCGCCGTCAACCGCACCCGCATCGGCAAGGCGGTGCTGGCAGCCTCCATGAACCCGCGCGGCGTCACCCTTCTCGGAATCGAGCTGTCGCGCATCTACGTCCTGGTGTGGGTGGTGTACGGGCTGCTCGCCGGCATCGCCGGCGTGCTGCTCGGCATGTTTCTCGGCGTCAGCTCCTACAGCGGCGGCCCGCTGACGGCGAGCGCCTTCTCCATCGTGGTGCTGGGTGGGCTTGGCAGCGTGCCGGGCTCGCTCATCGCCGCCTACGTCGTCGGCTACCTCGAAACGCTCACCGCCTACCTCGTGTCGCCGGCCTACCGCACGATCCCAGCCCTGCTTCTACTCGTCGTGGTGATGTACGTGCGCCCGCGCGGCCTGTTCGGGCGCCGCTGAATGCGCCGCACCCTCGCCTCGCCCCTGTTCCTTGTCGGCGTGGTCGCGGTGGTCGTCGCCGCCGTCCTGCCACTCGCCGTCTCCGGCTACATCCTCGGCCTGCTCATCGTCGCCTACTATTTCGGCGTCTTCGCCATGGCGTGGGACCTGTTGTTCGGCTTCGCGGGAGAGGTGAACTTCGGCCCGACCTTCCTGATCGGGCTCGGCGCCTACACGGCCGGCATCCTCGACAACCGCTACGGCCTGCCGATCTGGCTCGACCTCGTCGCCGGCTCCGTCACCGCCGTCGTCGCCGGGCTGCTCCTCGCCCTGCCGGCGCTGCGCGTCAGCGGTCCGTATTTCGGTCTCACCACGCTCGTCGCCGTGCTGATCCTGCAAAACCTCGTGGTGGTGTTCGCCGGGCTGACGGGGGGCGAGATCGGCCTCACCGTTCCCGACGTGATCTCCATCAGCGACGCCGTCAACTACGAGATCGCCCTCGGCTTCACCGTGGTCAGCGGCGCCGTCCTCGTCGGCTGGTCGCGCTCATCCATGGGGCTGATCCTGCAGGCGGCGGGGCAGGATCGGCTGCAAGCCGGCGCGCTGGGCTTCAACGTCGCCAAGCACAAGCTCGCCGCCTTCTGCATCTCCGCCTTCTTTTCCGGCCTCGCCGGTGCCCTGCTCGTCTTCTACATGGGCACCGCGTCGGTCGGCACGTTGATCGACGTCACCGTCGGCGTGCAGGTCATCATCGCCGCCGTGGTCGGGGGACGGCGCACCGTGTTCGGCGCCGTGCTCGGCGCCGTGTTCCTGATCGGCGCCGGCGAGGTGCTGCGACCGCTCGGCGACCTGTCGACGCTGGTAGTGTCGGGCATCGCGCTCGTCGTGGTGCTCCTGGTGCCGGCAGGCTTCGTCGGCATGCTGCGCGGGCAGCGGGCGTGAGCGACGCGCCGCCGCTGCTGGAAACATCGGGCCTCGTCAAGCGCTTCGGCGGCCTCGTCGCCGTCAACGGCATCTCCTTCACGATCGCGCCGGGCGAGATCCTCGGCCTGATCGGGCCGAACGGCTCCGGCAAGTCGACGGTCATGAGCCTCGTCATGGGCATCCACCGGCCGAATGCCGGATCGGTCAAAGTCGCCGGTGTCGAGGTGGCGGGCTGGGCCCCGCACCGCATCGCGCGCCAGGGCGTCGGCCTGGTATTCCAGCACTCCCGACCCCTCCACCGCCAGACCGTGGGAGAGAACATCACACTCGCGCTGCTGCGCGACAGCCTGCTCAACTTCCTCCCCGATCCCACGATCGAGCCGCGGGTGCATGCCATCGCGGAGCGCGTCGGCCTCGGCGCGGTGCTCGACCGTCTGCCCGCAACCTTGCCCTTCGCCGACCTCCGCCGCCTCGAACTCGCCAAGGCCATCGCCCGCCATCCACGCGTCCTCCTGGTGGACGAGCCCTTCGCCGGCCTGACCCGGGGCGAGACCGACGGTTTCGCCGCGCTCATCGACGACTTCCGGCGGGACGGCTGCGCCGTGCTGCTCGTCGACCACAACGTCAAGAGCGTGTCGGCCCTCGTCGACCGCGTCCTCGCCATGTATGTCGGCGAGCCGATCGCCGAGGGCACGCCAGCGGAGGTGATGCGCAACGACACGGTGCGCCGCGTTTATCTCGGCGGTGCGACCCTCGCGGAGGCGGGGACGCGCCCGCCGCGGGCGAGGACGACCACCGCGCTCACGGTCGACGGCCTCAGCGTGTTCTACGGCAAGGCGCAGGCGCTGGAGGCGGTCAACCTGCGCGTCGAGGACGGCGAACTGGTGTCGGTGATCGGCCTCAACGGCGCGGGAAAGACCACGCTGTTCAATGCCATCTCCGGCCTCGTGCCCTATCACGGGGCGATCCGCCTCGACGACAGGCCGCTGCGCGGGACGAGTCCGGCGGCGATCGCCCGCGGCGGCATCGTGCAATGCGCCGAGTCGCGCGAACTCTTCACGGAGATGAGCGTGCGCGAGAACCTCGACCTCGGCGGGCAGCACCTTCCGAAGCCGGCGTCGGCGCGCCAGCTCGACATGCTATTCGACCTGTTCCCCATCCTCCGCCAGCGCCAGCGCCAAGCGGCCGGCACCCTGTCCGGCGGCGAGCAGCAGATGCTCACCATCGCCCGCGCCCTGATGATGCAGCCGCGCTTGCTCATCCTGGACGAGCCGACGCTGGGGCTGGCGCCGGTGATCCTGGAGCAGATTTCGCTGGCGATCACGCGGCTGCGCGCCGAAACGGGGATGACCATCCTGCTCGGCGAACAGAACGTCACCTTCGCGCTGCCCCATGCCGATCGCATCTACGTGCTCGAACACGCGCGCATCGTGTGGGAAGGGCGACCCGACCGCTTTGCCGCCGAGGCGGGTGCCGCCTACCTTTGAACGCGGCGCGCCCGACGCATGAGCGGGCACCCTGTTGCCGGCTGCCACCGCGACCCACCATCGAAACAGGCTTGTGACGGCGTAGAATAGGAAAGGCGGCCAAGCCGCACCCCGTGAACGCGAAGTCGGTCACGGCGTCGCGAATTCCTGAACACGGGACCAGCAACCGTGGACCGGTGATCGTTCTTCTACCTCGCGTCACTTTCCTCCGGGCTGGCCGCTGGCCCGGAAGCTTGTCGTTGCCGACCGCAGCAACGACGCCGACCCGCTGCGCCCTAACCCGCTAGTACGGAGGAGGTCGGAACGGTGCCGATCCCGCGCCATCGGACGCGAAGCCGCCTTCACGCCGTGGCGCCTCGGCTGGGCAGCGGCGGCAGCGTCGCACCTCGCGCGCGCCCGATGAGCAGCACCAGCGCCGAGGCGGCAAGGCAGACGGCGCCGGCGCAGAAGAACGCTGCGGCATAGGTGCCACTCGCCGTCCTGAGATAGCCGGCGCCCCAGGCCGCCGTGGCCCCGCCGAGCTGGTGCGCCGCCTGGATCCAGCCGAACATCAGCGCCGCGTTCTCCTTGCCGAAGGCACGCTCGCTAAGTTTCAGCGTCGGCGGCACCGTTGCCACCCAGTCCAGTCCATAGAACACCGCGAACAGCGGCAGTCCATGGAAACTCACATCGAAGGCGAAGGGCAAGTACATGAGGGACAGGCCGCGCAGCCCGTAATACCAGAACAGCAGGATGCGGCTGTCGAAGCGGTCGGTCAGCCAGCCCGACGCCGTGGTGCCGATGAGGTCGCAAACGCCCATCAGGGCGAGGATACCGGCGGCGCGCACCTCGGGAATGCCGTGATCGACGCAGGCCGGGATAAGGTGCGTGCCGATGAGGCCGCTCGTCGAGGCGCCGCACACGAAGAAGCTTCCGGCGAGCAGCCAGAAGTCTCGCGAGGCGAGGCCTGTCCCCAATGCGCGCACCGCACGCGCGGCGGGGTTGTGGGTGAAGATCGGCGCCGGCTCCACCACCGTTCCGCCGTAGGGCGGCAAGCCGAGGTCCGAGGGCCTATCGCGGACCAGGAGCGCCACGACCGGCACCAGCACCAAGGCGGCGGCGGCGACGGCGAGCGACGTGGCGCGCCAGCCTATGGCGGTCGCGGCCTCGGCGAGCAGCGGCAGGAAGAGGAGCTGGCCTGTGGCGCTGCTCGCGGTGAGGAGCCCGACGACGAGACCGCGATTGGTGGCGAACCAGCGGTTCGCCACCGTGGCGCCGAGGACCATGGCAACCATGCCGCTGCCGAGGCCGACCATCACGCCCCACAGCAGGGTGAGTTGCCAAGCCTCGCGCATGAACACGGTGAGCCCGGCGCCGCTTGCGAGCAGCAACAGCGCCGCGCAGATGCTGCGCCGCAGCCCGAAACGTTCCATCAGCGCGACGGCGAAGGGGCCGACCAGGCCGTAGAGCATGATGTTGAGCGCCACCGCGCCGCTGATCGTCGCCGTAGACCACCCGAATTCCTGCTTCAACGGCACGATCAGCACGCCTGGCGTCGACCGCACGGAAGCGCCGACGAGGAGCACGAGGAAGGTCACGCCGGCGACGATCCAGGCGCGGTGCGGGCCGGCCGGGCGGACGCGTTCCGTCGCATCAGGTGCAGAAGTCCGCCGCATCGGATGCCCGCCTTTCGCAAGTCTCGCCTTCGCGAACCTGCGGCGTAGGCTGCCGGCCGGCCGGCGTCAACGCGCCCGCGCGGAATCCGAACCGTCGCGCGCCGGCCGGCCTTGACGCCGGGGCATGCCGCCCCGCTACTGCTCGGCCATGAGACAAGCATCCCTCGACTTCCTGAAGCGCATCGTCGACACGCCCTCGCCGAGCGGCTACGAGCAGCCGGCGGCGCGAGTGTACCGCGCCTACACCGAACCATTCGCGGATCGGGTGGCCACGGACGTCCACGGCAACGTCACCGCCGTGCTCAACCCGGGCGCGTCGATGCGCATCATGCTCGCCGGCCACATGGACGAGCTCGGCTTCATCGTCCACCACATCGACGAGGGCGGGCAGCTGCATTTCCGCACGATCGGCGGGCACGACAGCGCCGTCGCGATCGGGCAGCGCCTGTGGGTCTACGGCCGGCAGCGCATCGCCGGCGTGATCGGGCGTACCGCCATCCACCTCCAGGACGAGGCGGAGCGCAAGAAGAAACCCGAGATCAAGGACATGTGGATCGACATCGGTGCCAGCTCGCGCGACGAGGCGGCCGAAGTCGTCAGCCTCGGCGACGTCGCAACCTACCAGTGCGAGTTTCAGCCGCTGATGGGCGACCGCGCCACGGCGCGCGGCTTCGACAACAAGATGGGCACCTTCATCGTCGCCGAGGCGCTGCGGCTGCTCAAGGAAGAGGGCGGGCTCCACCGCGACGTCGGCGTCTACGCGGTGGCGACCGTGCAGGAGGAGATCGGGCTGCGCGGCGCCCGAACCGCGAGTTACGGCATCGCCGCGCAGACCGGCCTCGCCGTCGACGTCAATCACGCGACCGACTACCCCGGCGTCAGCAGGACGCTGCACGGGCAGCTCGAGGTCGGCAAGGGTCCGAGCGTGTCGCGCGGCCCCAACACCAATCACGTGACTTTCGACCTCATCACCGCCGCCGCGCGCGCGGACGCCGTACCCTATCAAGTCAGTGTCAGCGCCGCGGGAACCGGTACGGACGCCAACGCCATGCAGCTCAACCAATCCGGCATGGCGACAGGGCTGCTCGGCGTGCCGCTGCGCTACATGCACACGCCGGTCGAGGTGCTGAGCTTGAAGGACGTGGAAGACTGCGCGCGGCTCATGGCGGGCTATTGCCGGCAGGTGACGCCCGAGATCGATTTCACGCCACGCTGATGCGCCACGCCAACCAACGCTGCGCTTGCTCACCGCTGCCCGTGGCGGGTGCGCAGCCGCATGGCGTGGCGCAGGACACCGAACACCTCGTGCAGGCTGCGTGCGCTGTTCGGCATCCTCGGGCAGCAGCACGAGGCAGGGATAACAGGCGCCCACTCCCCCGGCAGAAACGTCGGAGTAATCGGATGAACAGGACGAAACCATTCTGCACAAACGGCGGCGCCCAGCTCACAGTTCAATAACGGCTTCCAGCTGCACAGCCGACCAACTCGCCGGTCCCGCTTGCAGTGGCGCCGAGGCCAATGATGGACTAACACGCAGCGCAGGCCACCTCCCATGCTGGGTAGCTCCCATGTGTCGTCGGCTTTGCAAAGCACGGTATCCGCGCAATCAACACGAGATCATGCAGTGAAGGGCATCATCCTTGCCGGTGGTTCGGGCACGCGGCTGTATCCGCTGACGCTTGTGTTCTCCAAGCAGCTGCTGCCCGTTTACGACAAGCCGATGATCTACTATCCCCTGGCGGCGCTGATGATGGCCGGCATCCGCGACGTGCTTGTCATCACCACGCCCCAGGACGGCGGGCTGTTCCGCGCCCTGCTCGGCGACGGGTCGAGCTTCGGCATTCAGCTCAGCTATGCCGTGCAGGCGGAGCCGAACGGGCTGGCCGAGGCCTTCATTATCGGGCGTCGCTTCGTCGGCATCGAACGCGTCGCCCTGGTGCTCGGCGACAATATCTTCTACGGCCACGGCCTGCCGGAGCTGCTCGCCACCGCCGTAGCACGTCGCGAGGGCGCCACCGTGTTCGGCTATCAGGTGTCGGACCCGCAGCGCTACGGCGTGGTGGAGATGGACCGTGAGGGCCGCGCCGTATCGCTGGAAGAGAAGCCGGCGCAACCACGCTCCAACCTCGCCGTTACCGGCCTGTACTTCTACGACAACGACGTGCTCGACATCGCGGCCGCGCTCAAGCCCTCCCCGCGCGGGGAATTGGAGATCACCGACGTCAACCGCGCCTACCTCGCGCGCGGTGCGCTGCACGTCGAGCTGCTCGGGCGCGGCTTCGCTTGGCTCGACACGGGCACCCACGACAGCCTCGCGGAAGCCGGGCAGTTCGTCGAGATCCTGGAGCGCCGGCAAGGGCTCAAGATCTGCTGCCTGGAGGAGATCGCCTTCAACCAGGGTTTCATCGACGCCGACGCGGTGCTGCGCGCGGCCGAGCGTTACGGCAACTCGGGTTACGGCGCCTACCTCGCCCGGCGCGTGGCGGAGGCGACACGATGACACTCGCCGTCGAACGCCTCGCCCTGCCCGGCGTGCTCCGCCTGGTGCCACAGCGTTTCGCCGACGAACGCGGCTACTTCGTGGAAACCTATCAAAGCCGCCGCTTCGCTGATGCCGGGGTGACGGCCGCCTTCGTTCAGGACAACCAGTCGCTGTCGCGTGCGCGTGGCACGGTGCGCGGGCTGCACTTCCAGCTGGCGCCCGCCGCGCAGGCCAAGCTGGTGCGTGTGCTCGCGGGCGCGGTGTTCGACGTCGCCGTGGACCTGCGGAAGGGGAGCCCGACCTTTGGGCGGTGGTGCGGTACCGAGCTGACGGCGGAAGGCGGCGAAACGCTGTTCGTTCCCGTCGGCTTCGCCCACGGCTTCTGCACGCTCGCCGACGACACGCTGGTCGCCTACAAGGTCGACG
>CAXTFM010000080.1:2372-15049 GCA_964243435.1 uncultured Beijerinckiaceae bacterium | reverse complement strand
AGGACGGTCAGCCGCGCCGCTGCGACATCGGCATCGCCGGCGGCCGCACCGTCGCGCTCGAGGCCCGCCTCGACGTCGACGCGGAAACGCTTGACGCGGGGGGCTGCCTCGTCGTGCCCGGCCTGATCGAAACGCACATCCACCTCGACAAGGCCTGCATCCTCGACCGCTGCACCATCGCTGCCGGCGGGGTCGCCGAGGCGGTGCGCGAAACCTCCAGGGCCAAGCGCGGCTTCACGCCGGAGGACGTCTACGCCCGCGGCGCCAGGGCCATCGAGACCTGCATCGCGCAGGGCACGACGCGCATGCGCACCCATGTCGAGCTCGACCCCGGCATCGGCCTCGTCGGCTTCGAGGCGATCGAGGCGCTGCGCCGCGACTACGGCTGGGGCCTCGACCTCGAACTCTGCGTGTTTCCCCAGGAGGGCCTGACCAACAATCCGGGCACGGAAGAGCTGCTCGCCGAAGGCCTGCGCCGCGGTGCGCGGGCGGTGGGCGCGGTGCCGTACCTCGATCCCGACCCGCACGGGCAGATCGACCGGATCTTCGCGCTGGCGCGGGAATACGACGCCGCCATCGACATGCATCTCGACATCGGCGACACGCCGGCCGGCATGAACATCGACCACGTCATCGCCAAGACGGACGAGTACGGCTGGGGCGGCCGGGTCGCCGTCGGGCACATGACGCAGATGTCGCTGCTGCCGCCGGCCGCCAACGCGGCGCTCGCCCGGCGCCTCGCCGATTGCGGGATCGCCGTCACCATCCTGCCGGCGACGGACCTTTACCTGATGGGGCGCAGCCACGACCACGCGGTGCCGCGCGGCGTCGCCTCGGCCGAGCCGCTGCGCGCGGCCGGCGTCACCTGCACCGTGTCGACCAACAACATCCTGAACCCGTTCACGCCCTATGGCGACGGCTCGCTGATCCGCATGGCCAACCTTTACGCCAACGTGTGCCACGTCGCCGGCCCGGTCGGGCTCGCCGCCTGCCTCGACATGGTGACCACGGGGTCGGCGCGCCTGCTCAACCTCGCCGACTACGGCATCGCGCCCGGCCTGCCGGCGGACCTCGTCGCCCTTGACGCCGCCTCGCCCGACATGGCGGTGGCGGCCCTCGCCCAGCCGCTGTGGGGGGTGAAGCGCGGGCGCCGCTCGTTCACCCGCGAACGGCCGCGGCTGCACCCGCCCGGGCGGTGACCCGTCGTCCGCCGTCGCGGGGCGCTGGAAAGATTGCCGCGCATGGTTCATCGTGCCTGCCCGGACCTGTGACGTTTCTACAGCAATGCGCCGCGACGACCTGAACGACCTGTCCGCCTTCATGGCCATCGCCGAGGCGCGAAGCTTCACGCGGGCGGCCTCGCAGCTCGGCATGTCGCCCTCGGCCCTGTCCCACGCGATGAAGGCGCTGGAAACCCGCCTCGGCGTCCGCCTGCTCGCGCGCACCACGCGCAGCGTCGCCACCACGGAGGCCGGCGAGCGGCTCCTCGGCACGCTGCGCCCGGCGCTTGCCGACATCGAGGGCGGGCTCGAAGCGCTCGGCCGCCTGCGCGCCCGGCCGTCCGGCACCGTGCGGCTGACCACGCTGAAGCACGCGGCCGAGACCGCCCTTTGGCCGCGCCTGCCGGCCTTCCTCGACGCCAACCCCGACGTGCGCGTCGAGATCGACGTCGACGACAGGCTGACGGACATCGTCGCCAGCCGCTTCGACGCCGGCATCCGCTTCGGCGACACGGTGGCGAAGGACATGATCGCGGTGCGCATCGGCCCGGACATCCGCTCGGCGATCGTCGGATCGCCGGCCTACTTCGCCAAGCGTCGCCTTCCGCAGGTGCCGCAGGACCTCGCCGCCCATGATTGCATCGGCTACCGGCTGCCCACCTCGGGCAAGGTCCTGCCCTGGGACTTCGAGAAGGACGGCCGCACCCTGCAGATCAAGGCGGAAGGGCGCCTCGTCTTCAACGACGAGGCGCTGACGCTGACCGCCGTGCTCGACGGCCAGGGCCTCGCCTTGGCGCTCGCCGACCGCGTGGCGGACCACGTCGCCGCCGGTCGCCTCGTCGGCGTGCTCGCCGACTGGTGCTGGACGACGACGGGCTACCACCTTTACCACCTCAGCCGTCAACCGACGCCCGCGTTGGCCGCGCTGATCGACGTGCTGCGCTGGCGGCCGCCGCGCTGAACGCGGCGCCAAGCACAGCGCCGCGCATGTCGGGCAATGCGAGGGGGTCCGGTGCGCGGCTTGATCGTTCGTGGGCTGCTCTGGGCGGCACTGTTCTGGGCGGCACTGGCGCCGATCGCGGTCGCGCCGGCGGGGGCGGCAGGCGCGCTGACCTACCTCGCCCACCCCGCCGACACCTCGGCCGGACACCCGCCCCTCCTCATCCTGCTCCATGGCAGCGGCGCCGACGAGCGCGACATGATCGGCCTGTGGCCGCAGCTGCCGCGCCGGTTCGTGGTGGTGTCGCCGCGTGCCCCGTTCCGCGACGTCGGCGGCGGCTATCGCTGGTACCGCAAGGGTTCGACGGGCGCGTCCGACATCGCGGTGAGCCGCGGGATCATCGACCTCGTGGCCGATCAGGCCGTCGCGCGTTTCGACGCCGACCCGCAGGCCGTCTTCGTCGCCGGCTTCAGCCAGGGCGGCGTCATGGCCTACGAGGCGGCGCTGGCGGAGCCGCGTCGGTTCCGCGGCGCTGCCGTGCTCAGCGGCGCCCTGTTCCCGTCGGCGCGCGCGGCGCTCGCCGCCCCGGGGCAGCGCGCGCCCTTCTTCATCGCCCACGGCACGGCGGACGCGCGCATCCCTTTCGGCAGCGCAACGGCGGCGCGGGCGGCGCTCGTCGCAGCCGGCGTGCCGGTCGCCTTCCACGCCTACAAGGGCATGGGCCACGGCACCGGCGACGCGGAGGTGGCCGACCTCGCCGCGTGGCTCAGCGAACAGCTGGACGCGCCGCGCTGAGCGCACCGGCGTCGCCCAGCCACCATGCCGGGGGCTTGCGCCAGGGATCAGCGCAGGCGCGGCACGGGCGGGGTGCCCGGCACCATCGCGCGCTCCAGCGCCCGCGCAACGCGCAGCGCATCGGCTTCCCGCCACGGCGCGGCGATGACCTGGACGCCGAGCGGGAGGCCCTCGTCGAGCCAGACGGGCACCGCCGCCACGGGCAGCCCGATGAAGGAGATCGGCTGGGTGAACAGGCCGATGTTCGCCCGCGCCGGCAGTTCCGTCCCGTCGAGGGTGATGGTCGCCTGACCGATCCGCGGGGCGCGGCACGGCGTGGACGGCGCGAGGATGATGTCGAGGTCGGCGAACAGCGCCTTGACCCCGGCCTGGTAGACCCGCCTGAACCGTTGCGCCCGGTCCACCCACGCGGCCGGGATCATCGCGCCGGCGAGCAGCCGGTCGCGCACCGCCGGGTCGAACCCGTGCGCCTGGGCGCGCAGGCGGCCGAGGTGGAGCGCGGCGCCCTCCGCCGCGGTGATGACGTAAGCCGCCGCCCGCGCCACAGCGGCGTGGGGGATGGTGACGCGGCGCGTCGCGCCAAGCGCCGCAGCCGCGCGCGCCACCGCGGCGCGCGCGGCCGGGTCGCACAAGCTGTCGAAGTAGTCGTCGGCGACGGCGACGCGCAGGCTGCCGACCCCGTCCTCCAGCACCGGCAGCGCCGGCTCGGCGGGGCGCGCGGCGAGGTGGGGATCGTCGGGGTCCGCGCCCTGCATGGCGTCGTAGGCGAGGGCGAGGTCGCGCGTGCCGCCGGCCAGCGGCCCGAGGTGGTCGAGGCTGCCGACGAAGGGAAAGCTGCCGGCGCGGCTGAGCCGTCCGTAGGTCGGCTTGAGGCCGAAGGTGCCGCAAAAGGCGGACGGGACGCGGATCGAGCCGTTGGTGTCGGACCCGAGCGCCAGCGGCACGAGCCCGGCGGCCACCGCCGCCGCCGACCCGCCGGACGATCCCCCCGTCATATGGTCGAGCGCGTGCGGGTTGCGCGAAGGACCGGCATGGATGTTCTCGCCGGTGAAGTCGTAGGCGTATTCGCCCATGTTGAGCGCGCCCACGAGGACGGCGCCCGCCGCCTCCAGCCGGCGCACGAGGCAGGCGTCGCGCGTCGCCGGCGCATCGGCGTCGTTGAGGCGCGAGCCGGCGCGCGTGACGAGGCCGGCGACGTCGAACAGGTTCTTCACGGCGAAGGGCACGCCGGCGAGCGGCCCGACGTCCTCGCCCCCGGCGACGCGGGCGTCGATGTCGCGCGCCCGCGCCCGTGCCCGCTCCGCGACGACGTCGGTGAAGGCGTTGACCGCGCGGTCGACCGTCTCGATGCGGGCGAGCGTCGCCGCGACGGCGTCGGCGGCGGAGCCCAGGCGGCCGCGCACGGCGGCGGCGATCCCGGCCGCGTCGGACACCTCGCTCACGCCGTGAACACCGGCGCGGCCTCGGCGTGGTCGCCGAGGGGATGGTCCATCACCAATCGCGCCGCCTGCGCGAGGACGCGCATGTTGGCGAGCACGGCCTCGCGCCACGCCGCCTCGACCGTCAGCTCGTGCAGGGCCGCGCCGCCATCGAGGCACGCCGCCAGCGCTTCCTCCCTCGTCTCGGCCATCCCCGTGCTCCCTCGTTCCGCCGCGACGACCGCGCGCCGCCTCGCACGCTTCTTGTCTGGCAAGGACCAGGCCCGCGCACTTGCGGGAACCAAGGAGGCACGCATGACACCCACACCGCAGGACCGCACGCCAGCCACCCCGCCGGCGCCGCACGACGCCCGCATCGACCTGCCGGACGTCCGCGCCGAGGTCGAGGCCGCCTTCGCCAGCTACGAGGCGGCTCTGGTCGGGAACGACGTCGCCACGCTGGACGCGCTGTTCTTCGACGACGCGCGCACCATCCGCTACGGGACGGCCGAGAACCTTTACGGCATGGAAGCGATCCGCGCCTTCCGCCGCGCGCGCGCGCCGGCCGGGCTGGCGCGCGCGCTGCAACAGACGGTGATCACCACCTACGGGCGCGACGCCGCGACCGCGATGACCCTGTTCACGCGCGATGGCGCCCCGGGCAAGGTCGGGCGGCAAAGCCAGACCTGGATGCGCCTGCCCCAGGGCTGGCGCATCGTCGCCGCCCACGTCAGCGTCATCGAGGGAGGAGCGACCGGCGTCACCAGCCGTTGACGCGCCCCCACCGCGCCGCGACGCGCCCGTCGGCGACGACGTCGTAGGCCGGATAGGCGGCGCAGGTGATGCAGGCGTGATTCGGCAGCACGCGCACGAGGCTGCCCACGGCCAAGCGCTCGAACCAGCTTTCGTCCGGGACCGGCACGGTGCCGTGTTCCTGGTGGACGGTCGCCACCGACAGGCCGGGGTGACGTTCGAGCGTGAGGGCGTCGCACACCCAGCCGTGCTGCGCATCGGGGAGGAAGCGGTTGGCGCTGAGGTCCTTGGACAGCGCCAGCGTGCCGGCGTCGAGGATCAGGCTCGGCCCGCGGCGCTGGTGCCCGATCACCGTGGCCAGCACGGACACCGCGATGTCCGCCTCGGCGCAGATGCCGCGGCTGAGCTGCGCCAGATCGAAGAACAGGTAGATGCCGGCGCGGACCTCGCTGACGCCGGCGAGGTGCTCGGCGAAGAGCACGGTCGGCGTGGAGCCGACGCTGACCACCGGGCAGGCGTGGCCGGCGGCGCGCAGCCGTTCCGCCGAGGCGACGGCGGCGGCGCGCTCGACCTCGGCCAGCGCGCGCAGCCCGGCCGGGTCCGGCTCGCCGTAGGAATGGCCGGCATGGGTCATCACGCCCGCGAGGGTGAGGTGCGGGCCGCCCGCGGCGACCGCCGCGGCCACGGCGGCGAGTTCGTCGGAGGCGGGCGCGATGCCGCTCCTGTGCTCGCCGCAGTCCAGCTCGACGCAGCAGGCGAAGCTGGCCCCGAGCGACCGCGCCGCGGCGGCGAGCGCGCGGGCGGCTTCGACGCCGTCGACGACGAGGGTCAGGCCGGCACCCGTGTCGCGCTGGATCGCGGCGGCGCGCGCGAGCTTGGCCGGCACCATCGCGACCGCGTACAGGATGTCGCGCCAACCGGCGGCGGCGAAGTACGCGGCTTCGGCGAGCGTCGACACGGTGATCGGGCCGAGGTGCCCGCCGCCGGCGCAGCGCGCCACTTCGACCGATTTCGCCGTCTTGCCATGGTGGCGCAGCGTGACGCCGAGCGCCGCGCACCGCGCGCGCATGGCGGCGGCGTTGCGCTCGAGGCGGTCCCGGTCGAGCAGCAGGCGCGGGGTGTCCAGGCCGGCGAAGGCGGCAGCGTTCATCGTATGAGCTTCCCCAAAGGATCAAAGGGTTTCGGCGCCGCCGCGGATGCCGCCATGGCGCGTGGGGTCCGCCGCGTCGCCCGTGCGCCGATCCTAACACCGGGCGCCGCGCCGCGCGCGCCGATCGAGCGGCGAAGCGCGCGACGGCCCCGGCTTTACCGCCGCTTCATCCACTCGCCCTAGGATGGCTCGCGTCGCGCAACGGTGCGCCGGCGCGAAGCATCCCACCACCCGACATGATCGACCCGCGTCCCCTGCGCCACTGGTCGTCCGCCCTGCGGCGGACGGCGCTGCTCCTGGCGGGCGGCAGCCTGATCCTCGCCCTGCTCTGGGCGTCGCTGTTCTATCACCTGTACCAAACCCGCGAGGCCGCGATCGGACAAGCGCGGCGCGACGTGCTGAGCCTGTCGACCGCCGTCGCCGAACAGGTGTCGCGCCTCATCGCCGGTGCCGACCAGGTCATGAGCCTGATGGAGGAGGACCTCGAACGCGACCCTGCGCGTTTCGACTTCAAGGCATGGCTCGACCGGTCCACCTCGCTGCGCTCCATCGCGGTGGGGATCGCGATCTTCGACGCGCACGGCGACCTCGTCGCGTCGAACAAGCCCTCGCCGCCGGAACGACCCCGGATCAACGTCGCCGACCGGCCGCATTTCGCCTACCTCGCCCGACACGCGGGCACCGGGGTGTTCATCGGGCGCACGCATGAGGGCCGCATCACGGGAAAGCGGGTGTTCCAGATTTCGCGGCGGGTGTCGGGACCGGACGGCGGCTTCCGCGGCATCCTCGTCGTCGGGCTCGACCCGAACTACCTCGCGAGCCAGTTCGCGGCGCTGGACATCGGCGCGGACGGCAGCGTGGCGCTGTTCGGGCTCGACGGCTTCGCCCGCGCGCGGACGCCGGCGGTGGAGGGCATGTACGACAGGAGCATCCTGCAGCATCCGGCGCTTCGCGACACTTTCGACGCCCTCGCCACGGCAGCGTCCGGCATTCAAAGTTCCACCAGCGTGTTGGACGGCACGGTGCGGCTCTACGGCTACCGTCGCGTCGCCGGCTACCCCCTCGTCGTGTCCGTCGGCAAGCCGCTCGACGCGGTGCTGTTCCTGTTCCACCGCGAGGTGCTGCGGACGGTCGTCCTCGGCACCGTGTCGACGGGCGTGGTGCTGTTCTTCCTCGCCCTGCTGATGCGCGAGTTCGGGCGCCGGGACACGCGCGAGCACCTGCTGCTGCGCACCCAGGCCGCCCTGGGCGAGACCGAGGCGGGTTTCCGCGCCATCTTTGAAAGCTCGACCGACATCCAGGTCGTCCACCGCGTGGCGCCCGACGGCGCGATCACGGTGGACATGATCAACCCGGCCGCCGCCGCGGCACGGGGGCTCGCCGACGCCCGCGGTGCGACGCTGGAACAGGCGCTGCCGCCCCATGCCGCCGCGCGGGCCAGGGCGGCGATCGAGGAGGTCGTGGCGACCAGAACGGCGGTCCGCGTTTACGACAACGACACGCTGGCGAACGACCGCTGCTACGAAACCATCCTGATCCCGCTGTTCACCGATGCGCGGACGGGCCGCGTCGCCAAGGTCTTCGTCAGCATCCGCGACGTCACCCACCTGCGCCAAGCGGAACGGGCGATCGCCCGCAGCGAGGCGCGCTACCGCCTGCTCGCGGAAACCACCACGGACGTCATCACGCGGCTCGACCTCCGGTTCCGGCGCGATTACGTGTCGCCCAAGTGCCGCGACCTCCTCGGCTACGAGCCGGACGAGCTGATCGGCAAGGTGCCGTCGGCCTCCATGCACCCGGACGACGCGGCCCGCGTCCGCGGCCTCGCCGGCGCGCTCGTCGCCGGCGACGTGGCGTTTGGCACGGTGACGACCACCTACCGGACCCGTCACAAGCTCGGGCACTGGGTGTGGATCGAGAGCGTCATGACCCTGGCGCGCGACGAGGGCGGCGCGCCGACCGCCCTGGTCTGCTCGCTGCGCGACGTCAGCGCGCGGCGGCATGCCGAGCTGGCGTTGGAAGCGCAATCCAAGGCGCTGCAGGAGGCCAAGGACGCGGCGGAAGCGGCGCGTCACCTCGCCGAGCGGGCGAACGCCGCCAAGACCGACTTCCTCGCCACCATGTCGCACGAGATCCGCACCCCGCTCAACGGCGTGCTCGGCTTCACCGAACTGCTGCTGGAGGACACCAGCCTCGCGGCCGGCCACCGCCGCCACGTCGAGCGCATCCACAACGCCGGCGCGGCGCTGCGCACCGTGGTCGACGACATCCTCGACTTTTCCAAGATCGAGGCCGGCCACGTCGACCTCGACCTTCGCCCGTTCGACCTCGCCGACCTCGCCGACGACGCGCTGGGCATCGTGCGCGCCCTCGCCGCACGCAAAGGGCTCGCCGTGACGGCGGAGGTCGACGGCGCGGCGCTCCTCGTCGGCGACCGCGACAGGCTCCGCCAGGTCCTGCTCAACCTGCTCAACAACGCGATCAAGTTCACGGAAGCCGGCACGATCGCCCTCGCCGTGCGCTGCCGCCGCGGCGCGGACGGCGGCGCGACGATCCGCTTCGCGGTCAGCGACACCGGCATCGGCATCGCGCCCGACGCGGTGTCGCAGCTGTTCCTGCGCTTCTCCCAGCTCGACGGATCGGTCCGGCGCGGTCACGGCGGCACCGGTCTCGGCCTCGCCATCTGCCGCAACCTCGTCGAGCGCATGGGCGGCCGCATCGGCGTCGACAGCGTCCCCGGCGAGGGCTCCACCTTCTGGTTCGCGCTCGAACTGCCGGTGGCGGCCGGCGCGCCCCCGGCGGTCGCGCCCCGGCCACGGCGCGCCGAGGGTCGTCCCGCGCTGGTCCTGCTCGCGGAGGACCAGGAGGTCAACCGGGAACTCGCCCGCGCGGTGATCGAGGCCGCGGGCTACCGGATCGATGTCGTCGGCAACGGGGAGGAGGCGGTCGCGGCGGTCGCCCGCACGCGCTACGACCTCGTCCTCATGGACGTGCGGATGCCCGTGCTCGACGGCATCGCCGCCGCGCGCCGCATCCGCACGCTCGCCGCGCCGGGCCGCGACGTGCCGATCGTTGCGATGACCGCCGACGTGCTCCCCCCGCAGGTGGCCGCAATCCTCGGCGCCGGCATGCAGGCCCATGTCGGGAAGCCGTTCGCCGCCGTTGAACTGCTCGACGCCATCGAACGATGGTCGCGCGGACCCGCGTCGCCCGCCGTGCCGGCCCCGGTCGACCATGGCGCGAGGCGCCGGCTCGCCGCCGTGGTCGGAGCCGCCACCCTGGCGACGCTCACGCAGCGGACGCTGGACCAGATCGGCGAGGCCCTGCGCCGTGCGGGCGGGGCGTGCGACCCGCTCGCCGCCGACCCGACGGCGCTGGCGCAGGAGGCACGCGCGCTGGTGTCGCCCGCAGGCACCCTCGGCCTCGTCGAACTCGCCGCCCTGCTGGCCGAGCTTGAGGCGAGGTGCCTGCGCGGCGCCGGCGCCGGGAACCTGCCGGAGCGGATCGCCGCCGCCCATCGAACCGCCGTCGCCGACCTGTTCGAGCTGGAGCGTGCGGCGTGAGCGCCCGGCCGCGGCGGCGGGCGGCGACGCGAGCCCCCGGGAAGATCCGGGGCCGGCGGTGGGGAGAAACCGGGCCGACATAGCGCAGCCGCCGCGCGCGCAGGCCGGCGCCGAGCTTCGCGCCCGTGCTCAGCCTGATGTCGAGCGGCCGCAGGGTTGACGACCTGGCAGCTTAAGCTGCCTGCCGCGCGAGGGCCGAGACCGAGGCGGCTGATCGGGCGCTGTCGCGATGGTCGGGTTTGGCGGGGCTGCGCGCGGTGCAGGACACGAGGCGCGTCGATGCCACTACGGCGCCCTCGCCACCCGCGATGCGGCGATGTAATCGTCCGACGACGCCCGCGCGGACGGGACGGCAGCGGGCGCGACCCCGCCTGCTGCGGCGGGGACACGGATGGTGGCACGCATGGAACGGTTTCCCCTCATCGGCTGCACCGTCGCGTCGGCGCCGCCCCTTTGGCATCGCCACCCCGGCTTCCACGTGGCGGGCCCGCGCGGCGTTCGCGCGGCGCGAGGGTAGGACGCCGGTGCGGATGCCCGCCCTCAGCCGGACCTTTGTGCAGCAGTTGACGACGTTTCTCGGGGTCGGCCTCGCCGCGACGGCCGCGCACTACCTCGTGCTGGTCACGACCGTGCAGGTGCTCGGCACCTCCCCCGTCCCTTCCGCGCTGCTCGGCTACTGCTGCGGCGGCTTCGTGTCCTACGGCCTCAACCGCCGCCACACCTTCGCCAGCGACCGGCCGCACGGCGAGGCGGTGTGGCGCTTCGCGCTGGTGGCCGGCATCGGCTTCGTGGTGACGCTGCTGGTGATGAGCCTGTTCGTCGATCGCTGGCACCAGCCCTACATGCTGGCGCAGGTGTTCACGACCGGGCTGATCCTGGTTTGGAACTTCGCGGCGAACCGCTTCTGGACCTTCGCAGAGGGTTGAGGCGATCGCCGAAGGCGCGGCTTAACGACGAATTTACCCTGTTCGTCGAGTAATCGTGGTGGCGGGGCGCGGCATGCGTCCTCCACCAGAGGCGCAATGTCCCCCACGATCCTCATCGTCGACGACGACCCGGTCCAGCGGCGTCTGCTCGAAGCGCTCGTGCGTCGCTTCGGCTACGCCGCGGAAACCGCCGACAGCGGCGACGCCGCCCTGAAGCGACTCGCGGCGGCGAACGAGACTGCCGTCGACCTCCTGATCCTCGACCTCGTGATGCCCGACCTCGACGGCATGGGCGTGCTGACGCGGCTGCGCGAACAGGGTCGCAAGGTGCCGACCATCGTGCAAACCGCCCACGGCTCGATCGAGGCGGTGATCTCGGCGATGCGGGCGGGCGCGCTCGACTTCGTGGTCAAGCCCGTCGGCGCCGAGCGGCTGCAGGTGTCGATCAAGAACGCGCTGCGCGTCGACGCGCTCGAGGACGAGATCCGCCGCATCAACCGGCGCGCGGCGAACGTGCTGTCGCTGCGCGACCTCGGCGGCCAGTCGGGCGAGATGGACCGCGTCGTCCGCCTCGGCGAGCGCGCCGCGAAATCCAACATCCCCGTGCTGCTCGAAGGCGAATCGGGCGTCGGCAAGGAACTGATCGCCCGCGCCATCCAGGGCGCCTCCGAGCGGCGCGGCCGCGCCTTCGTCACCGTGAACTGCGGCGCGCTGCCCGAGAACCTCGTCGAATCCATCCTGTTCGGCCACGAGAAGGGGTCGTTCACCGGGGCCACGGAGAAGCACGCCGGCAAGTTCGTCGAGGCCAACGGCGGCACCCTGTTCCTCGACGAGATCGGCGAGCTGCCGCTCGACGCGCAGGTCAAGCTGCTGCGCGCCCTCCAGGAGGGCGAGGTCGACCCCGTCGGCGCCAAGCGCTCGGTCAAGGTCGACATCCGCCTGATCTCGGCCACCAACCAGAACCTCATCGAGCTGGTGAAGCGCGGGCGCTTCCGCGAGGACCTGTTCTACCGCCTCAACGTGTTCCCCATCACCGTGCCGCCGCTGCGCAACCGCCGCGACGACGTCGCCGACCTCGCCCGCCGCTTCCTCGCCCGCTTCGCCGCGGAGGAAGGCAAGCGCATCCGCGGCCTCACCGCCGAGGCGCTGGCCATGCTCGGCGCCTTTTCCTGGCCGGGCAACGTGCGCCAGCTGGAGAACGCCGTGTTCCGCGCCGTGGTGCTCGCCGACGGCGACGAGCTGACCGTGGCCGAGTTCCCGCAGATCGCCGCCCAGGTCGACGGCTTCGACGTGCGCATCCCGCCGATCAGCGCCGCCGCTCATCCCGCCGCGCGCATCGAGCGGGAGATCGTGCGCGTCGAGGTGCGCGACCCAAACGTGCTGCCCTTGCTCGACGAGGGCGGCGACGTGCGCCGGCTTGAGCTGCTGGAATCGGACGCGATCCGCTTCGCGCTCGGCCATTATCGCGGGCAGATGTCGGCGATGGCGCGCAAGCTCGGCATCGGGCGCTCGACGCTGTACCGCAAGATGCGGGAATACGGGTTGTTCGGCAGCGATGGATCCGACAGCGGCGAGGAGGCCGCCTGAGCGCGGCGACACGCCGGTGTGACTGGGCGCGGAACGGTTTCTGGTTTACAGCGCGTTCTGCCCGCACGGGGGCACGATCGCCAGGGGGCGGGCGGTTCACGTATGCGCACGCGTAATCATCAGGTGAGGCCCGGCCGGGCTTGGACGGCGGCGGCGCTGGTCGCGCTTGGCGTTTCGGCGGCGCCGGGCGCCTTGGCGCAACAGGATAGGGACACCTTCTTCGAGGAGTTGGAGCGCGCGGAAGCGGCGCTCGCGGCGCCCAAGCGCGCCCCGGCGCCGGCGGCACCCGCCATGGCCGCACCCGTCATGGTCGCACCCGTCGTGG
>CAXTFM010000080.1:0-2272 GCA_964243435.1 uncultured Beijerinckiaceae bacterium | reverse complement strand
CCAAGGTGGAGCCGGTCAAGGTCGAGCGGGTCAAGGCCGACCCCTCCGAGCCAGCCGTGGCGTCGCCGCTTGCCCCGGCGCGCCCGGCGACGCCGCCAGCCGATCAGGCCGACATCTTCCCCGTCCCGGACGCGTCGCCGATCTATGGCCCGAGGCGGCCGGTGCCGAATGCCGAGGCACGCGCGCGCGACCTCGATCCCGAGCCGGACAGGCCGGTCGTGCCGCCGCCCGCGCCCTCCACCGACCCGATCGATCGTGCCGCGCCGGCCGCCGCGGCGGCGCTCCCGGACACCCTGCCGCAATCGAACGCGGCCCTGAAGGCGGCGCTCGCCAAGCGCGAAGCGGTGCGCCCGGCCGGCACGAGGGAGCGGCGCAAGGAACGCGACGCGATCGCCTCCTTCTATGCCGCGCGCGGCTTCGCCCCCGTCTGGTCGAAGGACGGCAGGCCGGTCGACGCCGTCGCCAGCGTTCTCGCCACCCTCGCCCGCGCCGCCGACGACGCCCTCACCCTCGCCAAGGTTCCGACCGACCTCGCCACGTCCGGCGGCACCGACGCGTCCGCCGAGGCCGAGCTGGCGCTCACGGAGGCCGTGGTGTCCTACGCCCGCCAAGCGACCGGCAGCCGGATCGACCCGCAGTCCATCGCTCCCCTCATCGGCCACCGGCCGGCGCTGGCCGACCCGGCCGAGGTGCTGGACGGGGTGGTTGCGGCCGGCAGCGCCGCCGGCGACAGGCTGCGCGCGCTGAACCCGGTCGAGCCGCGCTACGCCGCGCTGCGCGACAAGCTCGCGGAGCTGCACGCCGCGCGCCGCCCGTCCGACGGACCGCTTGTGCCGCCTGGCCCGACGCTGCGCGTCGGCATGCGCGACATCCGCGTGCCGCTGCTGCGCGCGCGCTTCCACGTCGCCGCGGGATTCGGCGACGACCCGGACGCGCTGCGCTACGACGCCGCCGTGGCGGATGCGGTGGCCGACTTCCAGCGCAGCCGCGCGCTGCCGCCCTCGGGCTCGCTGACGCGCGCAACGGTCGACGCCCTGTCCAGCGCCGGGCAGCCGTCGCGCAACGAAGGCGTGATCGTCGCCAACATGGAGATGTGGCGCTGGATGGCGCGCGACCTCGGCGCCAACCGCATCGAGGTCAACGTGCCGGACTACCTCGTCACCGTTTACCGCGACAACAGGCCGGTGTCCGCAAACCGGGTGGTGGTCGGCAAGACGGACACGCCGACGCCCCTGTTCTCCAACACGATGAAGTACCTCATCGTGAACCCGTACTGGAACGTGCCGCAGTCCATCATCCGCAAGGAGATGCTGCCCAAGGGCGGCGGCGACCTCAGCTACCTCAGCGGGCGCGGCTACACCGTCAGCTGGCACGGCAACGAGGCGGTGGTGAAGCAGCTGCCCGGCGAGAAGAACGCGCTGGGACGCATCAAATTCCTCTTCCCCAACGACTACGCCGTGTACCTCCACGACACGCCGTCGAAGGCGCTGTTCGCGGCGCCGCGGCGGGCGTTCAGCCACGGCTGCGTGCGCGTCGACAAGCCCTTCGCCTTCGCCGAATCCGTGCTCAACGACGCCCTCCCCGACGGAGCGCGCCATCCATGGAGCGAGGGCCGCCTGGAGGGCATGATCGGCGACAAGGAGCGCACCGTGAACCTGCCGGTCGCCCTGCCGATCCACATCGCCTATTTCACCGCCAGCGTCGACCACGGCACGCTCAAGCTGCGCGAGGACGTGTACGGCTACGCCCGCGCGGTGGCGGCGGCGCTCGGCCACGGCGTCGCGCCGGAGGTGGAGCGCAGGCCGCGCGTCGCCGAACGCGTCCGCCGCGCGCAGGCGGTGGTCGACGACGGTTTCGACCCGCGCTGACGCCACCGCCGCGCCGGCCGGACATTCACGGCGCTGTGACCCGCGAAGCACAGGCCCGACGATAAGCGCGCCGCATGAAACCTTAACCGTTGTGCGTAACAGTTTCGTCGCCGTAGGTAGGCTGCGGCGAAGTTGAGGATCGTGCGTTTGCCATCTGCCTGCCGTACCCTGCGCCAGATCTGCCTGACGGCCTCGGTGGGCGCGTTCCTGTCCCTCGCCGCCTCGGTCCTCGCGCCATCCGCCACCGAAACCGCCGTCGCCAACGGCGACACGCGCACCCTCCACCTTTATCACACGCACACGGGCGAAACGATCGACGCCACCTTCCGCGTCGACGGGCACTACGACCAGACGGTGCTGCGCCAGCTCAACCATTTCCTGCGCGACTGGCGCAACAACGACGA
>CAXTFM010000079.1:0-15487 GCA_964243435.1 uncultured Beijerinckiaceae bacterium | reverse complement strand
CGCCAGCCACCTGCTGCAGAACGGCGCCGATCTGCGCATCGTGCAGGAACTGCTCGGGCACGCCGACATCGCCACGACGCAGATCTACACCCACGTCCTCGACGAGCGCATGAAGGCGATGGTGCGCGACCTCCACCCGCTGGGGGACGAGGTCGGCGACCCGCTCCCGCGCTGACGCGCCGCCCGCGCCCGATCAGGCGTGCTCGATCGCGTAGGCGATGCTGTCGCGGCTTTGCCCCGTCATGTCCTTGGAGATTTCCTTCAGGATCTTCGACTCCAGCGTCTTGTGGTAGTGCTTGCGCAGCTCGCCGAGCGTCTTCGCCGGGGCGATGATGACGGCGTGGGCGAACTTGTTGCCCATCGCCTCGCGGTTGAGGTAGGCGGCGGCCGCTGCGGCGTGCATGTCCTCGGAGTCCGTCTTCTCGTCGGGGTTCGCCGCGCTGCTCGAATGGCCCTGGCCGCCGCTGTGGTTCGATCCTTCAACCTTGGGATGGCCAACCGGCTGGAGCTGCGAGTGCTCTTTGTTGCCGGCGCTGCGGAACAGGTGGAACTTCTCGCCGTCGGCGACCGCGACGAGGGTATCGGGGGGAAGAAGCATGGGGGCACCTTTGCGATGGGGTGAGGTGCAATCGCCGAGCATCCCCATGGTTTCGCGCGCCGACAGCGCACCCCCGCGGCGCTCCCGGCCGTTCGTTCGGGCGGCTCAGGCGGCCGCGTGCAGCCCGCCGAGCCACGCGGCGAGGAGCGCGAGGCCGAACACCAGGACGCACAGCGCCGCCAGCGCCTCGACGAGGCGGCCGGCGACGAGGGCGCGCCGCCCGCCCAAGCCGCCGCCCGCCACGCGCATGGCGAACCCCTTGGCGTAGACGGCGGCGGCGGCGAGCGCGCCGGTGGTGAGCGCGGTGCCGAACGCCATGGCGAAGCACGCCGCGACGCCGACGGCGAACAGCCCCTGCGACAGGGCGAACACCAGCACCAGCACCGCGCCGGAGCACGGCCGCGCCCCGGCGGTGACGATGGCGAGGGTTGCGGCGTGCCAGTCGAAGCGGGCGCCGCCGAGTCGGCCCGGTGCCGGCATGTGCGCGCCGCCGCACCCGCAATCGGGCGCGTGGAGGCCGTCATCCGCCGCGAAGCGGCCGGCGCCGCGCATCGTCGGGGGCATGGCGGACGGCGCGGCGAAGGCGAGAACCGGGGCCGGCTCCGGCCACGCCGCGGCGAGCAACAGCGCGCCCTTGCGCCAGCACAGCATGAGGCCGAGCGCGACGATGGCGACGTAGCTCGCGAGTTCGATCACCTCTGCGGCGGCGGTCATGCGCGGCGCGGTGGCGTGGAACACGAAGGCGGCGACCCCGACGAGCGCGGTCGCGACGGCGCCCTGGAACAGCGCGGCAAACAGCGCGATGGCGAAGCCGCGGCGCAGCGCCACCTCGTTCGACACCATGTAGGACGTGATCACCGCCTTGCCGTGGCCCGGCCCGGCGGCGTGGAACACCCCGTAGGCGAAGCTGAGCGCGGCAAGGCCGAGCGCCCCCGCCATTCCCGCCCGCGCGGTGCGAACCGCCCCGGTGAGGGCGAGGTAGAAGGCGCTTTCACGCGCGATGAGCCACGCCCCGACCGCGTTCTGGTGGCCGACAGCTCCTTCGCCGGCCCCGACCGCGAAGGGGTGGTGGGCGGGCAGCGCCGCCGCCGCGCCGCTTGAGGCGACGAGGAGGACGAGCATGAGGACGGGGGCGCGACGCATCACGGGCACGCGACGATGACCCGGCTCGCCATCTTCAGCGCGAAATCGTCCCCCGGCACGCCGCCGCTGTCGAACGACTTGGCCAGCTCCTTGCCGCCGTTGACGACGAGCGGGTTGGCGCCGAGCACCGAGTTCGAGCAGCCCGGCGGCGGGTCGACGAGCCGCACCGGGTCCTTGGCGGCGAGTTCGAAGTCGACGAAATAGGTCGGGTCGTAGATCTGGAAGGACATGGCGCGCCCCGTCCGGGTCGGCTCGGCGAGCGGCAGGGTGAAGTGCAGCACCACGCGCTTGTCCGCGCGCTCCTCCAGCCAGTAGTCGACCGGCTTGGCGAACGTCACCTTGCGCCCGCCGGCCTTGGCGTAGGTGAAGTAGTCGAATTCGGCGAGCGACTCGACGTTGGTCTTGGCGAGTTCCGACAGCTGGGCCCTGGTCGCCAGCTTGCCGTCCGCCTCCAGCCCCTGCACGGCGAAGGCCGAGTACATCTCGTCGAACACCCATTCGTTGCGGATGCCGGCGACGAGGCCGGCAGGGTCGAACAACACGCTCGAGGTGGCGTCGACCCAGACGTGCGGGTGGGCGCAGGCCGGCACAACGGCGCCGATCCAGGCAAGCATCGCCCAAGCGGCCCTGCACCCCATGCGCCCTCCGCATCGCCGCACCCCTCGGCGTGCTTATGGCGAGGTGTTCTGGCCAAAGCGAGGCAGCGGCGCCTCTGCCCATCTCCCACCGTGAGCAGCCGCGCCCGGAGCCTGCGCTGCCGGCGCGGCGTGGCGCGCCGTCGGTGACGTCGATCGGCATGGACCGGCGCACGAGCATGGCGGCGTGCCTCGCCATCACCCTTGTCGCGGCGACTCGTGTCGCCGGCTTCGATGCCCTACCGCGTCGGGACGGGCGTGCCGCTGCGGTAGTCGTAGAAGCCGCGCTGCGTCTTGCGGCCGAGCCAGCCGGCCTCGACGTACTTCACCAGCAGCGGGCACGGGCGGTACTTGGTGTCGGCAAGCCCCTCGTGGAGCACCTGCATCACCGAGAGCAGCGTGTCGAGGCCGATGAAGTCGGCCAGCGTCAACGGCCCCATCGGATGGTTGGCGCCGAGCTTCATCGCCGTGTCGATCGCCTCGACCGAGCCGACGCCCTCGTAGAGCGTGTAGATCGCCTCGTTGATCATCGGCAGCAGGATGCGGTTGACGATGAAGGCCGGGAAATCCTCCGACAGCGTCGCCGTCTTGCCGAGCCGGGTGATGAAGGCCCTCGCCGACTCAAAGGTGGCGTCCTCCGTCGCGATGCCGCGGATCAGCTCGACGAGCTGCATCTTGATCGCGGGATTCATGAAGTGGATGCCGATGAAGCGCTCGGGCCGGTCGCTCGCCGCGGCGAGGCGGGTGATGGAGATGGACGAGGTGTTGGAGGCGAGCAGCGTGTCGGCGCGCAGGTGCGGGCACACCGCGCCGAAGATGCGGCGCTTGACCTCCTCGTTCTCGGCCGCCGCCTCGATCACGAGGTCGCAGTCGCCGAGCGCGGCAAAGTCGAGCGCCGGCGCGATGCGCTCGACCGCGTCGCCCATCGCGTGCGACTCCATCTGCCGGCGCTCGACGAGCTTGCCGAAGCTCGACTTGATGCCGTCGATGCTGGCGCGGGTGCGCGCCTCGCTGATGTCGTTGATGAGCACGTCGATGCCGGACAGGGCGCACACCTGGGCGATGCCCGACCCCATCTGCCCCGCGCCGATCACGCCGACCTTCTCAATGTGCATGGCGTTGGCTACCTGGTTGTAACGGCGTCGGAGTGCGACGGCGGGGGCGTGCGCGGCAGGGCATGGCACCCATTCGCGACTCTCGGCTCCTGCGCCGCGCCGCGCAAGCCCTTCGTGCGATGCAGCCCTTCAATCTCGCGCGCGGCGATGCGCACCCTTCCCGTCGACATGCCCAGCTTTCGATCGGCACGGGGGTCGAAGAGGCACCGCGGCCGGGTCGACGCGCCGAAGCCGCCTGCCACGGGAGGACGCCTTGGTTTCCATCGACGGGAAACCTCCCGTTAACCTTGTTGGGCTTTGCTGGGAGAACGGTGCGCGACGCGGCGGACCGCATCCTCCGATTGCCTTGCAACGACGTCCCATGGTATCGCGAATCATCCCGTTTCGAACCTACGGCGAGCCGGCCGGCACCGCATCCAGCGGTTCGGCGGCATGGGCAGGTTCGTCGGCCGGGGGCGCCCGGCGCGGGTCATGTCGGGTCGATCCGATCCCGTCGACCGGGCGTCGGGACGCACGCGGCGGATCGCCGCGCGGCGCGGCCGGCAGCGTTCGGCACCAGCCGTGGACACGCCTCGCGTGGGGTGGGTTCCATGGCGGCAAGTCACGTTTGGAAGCTGGGCCGCTTGCGCGCGCCGAACGGGGAGGCCACGCCCCGCCGGCACGACGCAGGGTTCGGCATCCGGGTCGCGGCACGGTCGCCGCGACCTCCTGGAGCACGGGAATGACGGGTAGCGGCGACCCCCATCCAAGGGACCGGGGTGCCGCTGGCGGACCTGCCCGGCACGTTCCCGTGCTCCGCGCCGAGGTGATCGACGCCCTTCGCGCCGCGGGGGATGGATCGGTCGGGGACGGACTATTTCTCGACGCCACCTTCGGCGCCGGCGGCTACAGCGCCGCCCTCCTCGCCCAGGCCGGCACGCGCGTCCTCGCGCTCGACCGCGACCCCGCCGCGATCCGTGGCGGCAGCGCCCTGGTCGACGCCTCCGCGGGGCGGCTCGCCCTGGTCGAGGCGCGCTTCAGCGACATGGAAACCGTCGCCGGCCGCCTCGGCCTCGGCCCCTTCGACGGGATCACGCTCGACGTCGGCGTGTCCTCCATGCAACTCGACGAGGCGGAGCGCGGCTTCTCGTTCCGCCGCGACGGTCCCCTCGACATGCGCATGGGAGGCAGCGGGCCGAGCGCCGCCGACCTCGTCAACGGCGCCTCGGCGGAGGCACTCGCCGACATCCTCTACCACTACGGCGAGGAGCGCCACGCGCGGCGCGTCGCCCGCGCCATCGTCGCCGACCGCGCGGCGGTGCCGTTCCGCACCACGCTTGCGCTGGCCGGGCTCGTCGCCCGCGTGGTGCCGCACAAGCCGACGGAGATCCACCCGGCGACGCGGACGTTCCAGGCGCTGCGCATCGCCGTCAACGACGAGTTGGGCGAACTCGTCGCCGCGCTCGCCGCCGCCGAGCGCCTGCTCGCGCCCGGCGGCCGCCTCGCTGTGGTGACCTTCCATTCCCTCGAGGACCGCATCGTCAAGCAGTTCCTGGCGCGCCGCGCCGGCCGTGGCGAAGCGGCGGGGCGCCGCCTGCCGGGCGAGCCGGCCGCGACGGCGCCGAGCTTCGCCCTGCCCAAGGGCCAGCCGGTCGTGCCCGGCGCGGCTGAGGCCGCCGACAACCCGCGCGCGCGCTCGGCGAAGCTGCGCGTCGGCCTGCGCACGCACGCGCCGGCGGTCCCGCTCGACCCGGCGCTGCGCAGCCTCGCCCTGCTGCCCGAGCCGGCAAGACCGCAACAGGCCAGACCGCAACAGGCCAAGGCCGGGCACGGCAAGTCCGGGGCGGTCCGCCCGTCGACCGGCAGGACGGGAAGGCACACGTGATCCGCATCCTCAACGTCGTCGCGATCGCCGCGCTGGTCGCGTCCGCGATCTACGCTTATTCCATCAAGTACCAGACCATGTTCCGCGCGGAAACGGTCGCGCGGCTCCGCGCCGAGATCAAAACCGAGCAGGACCGCATCGGCATCCTGCGCGCGGACTGGGCCAGCCTGACCCGGCCCGAGCGCGTCCAGGCGCTCGCCGACAAGCTGCTCGACCTCCAGCCCTTGAAGCTCGACCAGATCGTCAAGGTGGACGCCCTGCCCGACAAGGCCCAGCGCGCCGACGCCATCGGCCGCAAGCTCGAGGACCTCGGCCTCGCCGAGCCGACCAACACGCCGAGCGACGTCGCCGGGGCGAGCACCACGCCCTCATCGACGCCGACCTCCACTCCCAGCCCCGCCAGGAAGGCCGCACGATGAGCGGGTCGCCGTTGGACGAGCGCGGGCGCCCCGGGCGCGCCGCACGCTTCAGCCCGCGCGCCTTCATCCGGCGCATGTTCGAAACCCGGCTGGACAAGACGGCCCGGCGCACCCGGCTCGTCGCCGCCCTGTTCACCCTGCTGTTCGCGGTGATCTGCGGGCGCCTGGTGATGTTCGGGCTGCGGCCCGACGCCGTCGAAACCGTGCGCGTCGCCGGCTCCGACTCGGTGGCCGCCGCGCGCCCCGACATCCTCGACCGCAACGGCGAGGTGCTGGCGACCGACATCAAGGTGATGAGCATCTTCGCCGAGCCGCGCCGCCTCGTCGACAAGGACGAGGCGGTGGAGCTGCTCACCGCCGCGCTGCCCGACGTCAACGCCGCGGAGCTGCGCCGCAAGCTCGGCTCGCGCAAGGGCTTCGTTTGGGTCAAGCGCGCCGTCAGCCCCAAGGAGCAGCAGGAGGTGTTCCACCTCGGGCTCCCCGGCGTCGGCTTCCTGCCCGAGAACAAGCGCGTCTACCCCAACGGGCCCATCGCCGCCCACGTGCTCGGCTTCGCCAACCTCGACGGCGTCGGCATCTCGGGCCTGGAAAAGTACATCGACACCCAGGGTCTCAGCGACCTCAACGGCATGGGCTTCAAGCTCACCGCCAACGACCTCAAGCCGCTGACCACCTCGCTCGACCTGCGCGCGACCTATGCGGTGCGCGACGAGCTGGCCAAGGGCATCGAGCACTTCAAGGCGAAGTCGGGCGCGGCGGCGATCCTCGATGTCAACACCGGCGAGGTGGTGGCGATGGCGTCCCTTCCCGACTTCGACCCCAACCAGCCGGCCGACGCGCTGAACCCCAACAACATCAACCGGCTGTCCGTCGGCGTCTACGAGATGGGCTCGACCTTCAAGGCCATCTCCATCGCCATGGCGCTGGAGTCCAACAAGGTGACGCTGCGCTCCTCGCTCGACGCCCGCGACGTGCTGCGCTACGGCCGCTTCACCATCCACGACTTCCACGCCGAGCACCGCATGCTCACCGTGCCGGAGGTGTTCATCCATTCCTCCAACATCGGCACGGCGCGCATGGCGATGATGGTGGGCGTGCCCGGCCACCAGGCGTTCCTGCGCAAGATGGGGCAGCTCACGAGGCTGCGCACGGAGCTGCCGGAATCGGCCGAGCCCCTCGTGCCCAAGCACTGGAGCGAGCTCAACACCATCACCATCGCCTTCGGCCAGGGCCTCAACGTGGCCCCGATCCAGGCGCTGATGGCGGTGGGCGGGCTGGTGAACGGCGGCCAGCTCGTCACGCCGACCTTCCTGAAGCGCGGGGAGGACGAGGCGCGCGCCAACGCCCCGCGCGTGGTGCGGCCGGAGGTGTCGGAGTCGCTGCGCTACCTCATGCGCATCAACGCCGAGGTCGGCTCGGCGCGCAACGCCAACATCCCCGGCTACTTCATCGGCGGCAAGACCGGCACCGCCGACAAGCTCGTCCACGGGCACTACGACCACGACAAGGTGTTCACCACCTTCATGGCGATCCTCCCGGCCGACCGCCCCAGATACCTGTTCCTCACCCTGATGGACGAGCCGCAGGCGGTGCCGGGCACCTACGGCTACCACACCGCCGCCTGGAACTCGGGCGACGTCACCGGCAAGGTCATCGAGCGCGTCGCGCCCCTCCTCGGCCTGCCCCCGCAGCTCCAGCTGCCGCCGATGCCCTTCCCGCTGCTGGCCCGAATGGGCTATGGGCAGGCGAACGTGCCCCAGCACTCGAAGGAAGGCATCCACTGACCCGCCTCGACACCCTCCTGCCGCCCGCCAGCACCTTCGGCGCGCCGTTCCCGTCGGGGTTCGGCTGCATCGAGGTGTGCGGGCTCGCAGCCGACAGCCGGGTCGTGGAGCCGGGCTTCGCCTTCTTCGCCGTGCCGGGCACGGTGGTGGACGGGACGCGCTTCGTCGCGCAGGCGGTGGCCGGGGGCGCGGTTGCGGTGGTCGCCGAGCGGCAGCCCCCGCAGCCTGTGCCGGCGGGCGTCGCCGTGATCCTCGTCGACGACGTCAGGGCCGCGCTGGCCCGGGCCGCCGCCGCCTTCTTCCCGCGTCAGCCCAGGGTGGGCGTGGCGATCACCGGCACCAGCGGCAAGACCTCGGTCGCGGCCTTCTGCCGGCAGATCTGGCTGAAGCTCGGCCACCCCGCCGCCTCCGTCGGCACCATCGGGGTCGTCGCGCCGGACGGGGCGACCTACGGCGCGCTGACGACGCCCGACCCGGTCGCGCTGCACCGCAGCCTCGACGCCCTCGCCCGCGACGGCGTCACCCACCTCGCGCTTGAAGCATCCTCGCACGGCATCGAGCAGCGCCGCCTCGACGGCGTGCGCCTCGCCGCCGCCGGTTTCACCAATCTGTCGCGCGACCACCTCGACTATCACGGCACGCTGGACGCCTATCTCGCCGCCAAGCTCCGGCTGTTCGAAACCCTGCTGCCCCCCGGCGCGCCGGCGGTGGTGAATGCCGACGACGCGGCGGCAGAGCGGGTCGTCGCCGCCTGTCGCGGCCGCGACGTGCTCACCGTCGGGCGCGCCGGGACCGCCCTGCGCCTCCTCGACGCCCGGCCCGACGACGCCTCGGCCGACGGGCTCGCCGTCATCCTCACCCTCGACGTCCACGGCCGCCGCACGACCGCCCGGCTGCCGCTGGCGGGCGAGTTCCAGGCGTCGAACGCCCTCGTCGCCGCCGCGCTGTGCCTCGCCAGCGGCAGCCCGGCCGATGCCGTGCTCGACGCCCTCGCCACCCTTAAGGGCGCCCCCGGCCGCCTCGAACTCGTCGGGCAACGGCACTTCGCCGGGCGCGGCGCCGCACCCGTCTTCGTCGACTACGCCCACAAGCCCGATGCGCTCGACAAGGTGCTCGCCACGCTGCGTCCCCTCGCCAGCGGGCGCCTCACCGTGGTGTTCGGCTGCGGCGGCGACCGCGACGTGGGCAAGCGCCCGATCATGGGAACGATCGCGGCGCGGGGCGCCGACCGCGTTGTGGTGACGGACGACAACCCGCGCTCGGAGGAGCCGTCCGCGATCCGTCAGGCCATCCTCGCCGGGGCGCGGGAGGGCGCGGCGGTCGTGGTGGAGATCGGCGACCGCGCCGCGGCGATCGCCGCGGCGGTGGCCGACCTCGAACCGGGCGACGTGCTGGTGATCGCCGGAAAGGGCCATGAAACCGGGCAGATCGTGGGAGGCACGGTGCTGCCCTTCTCCGACCACGCTTGCGCCGGACGCGCCCTGCACAACGCCGCGTCGCCGCACGACGACGGCCGGTCATGAGGCATGAGATGAGCCAGCACACCGATCCGGCGCGCACGGATCCGCTCTGGACGGGGCTCGCCCTCGTCGCGCCGCTGCGGGCGCGCAACAGCGGGGGCCTGCCGGCCGCGGTAACCGGCGTGTCCATCGACACGCGCACGCTTGCGGCGGGCGACCTGTTCTTCGCCATCACCGGCGACAGGTCGGACGGCCACGACCACGTCGCCGCGGCCTTCGCCGCCGGCGCCGCCGCCGCCGTGGTCGACGAGGCCCATGCCGACGCCCTCGCCGGCCAAGGCCCGCTGTTCGTCGTCGCCGACGTGCTGGCGAGCCTCGTCGGCCTCGGCCGCGCCGCCCGCGCCCGCACCGCGGCGCGCGTGATCGCGGTGACCGGCTCGGTCGGCAAAACCTCCACAAAAGAGGCGCTGCGCCTCGCGCTCACCACCGCCGGCGCGGTGCACGCCGCCGCCGCCTCCTACAACAATCACTGGGGCGTGCCGCTCACCCTCGCCCGCATGCCGCGCGGGTCGCGCTTCGCCGTCTGCGAAGTCGGCATGAACCACGCGGGCGAGATCACGCCGCTCGCCGCCCAGGTGCGCCCCCACGTCGCCGTCGTCACAACGGTGGGGCCGGTTCACCTCGAACACTTCGCCTCCGTCGAGGCCATCGCCGACGCCAAGGCGGAGATCTTCTCCGGCCTCGAGCCCGGCGGCGCGGCGATCCTCAACCGCGACAACCCGCATTTCGAGCGGCTCGACGCCGCCGCCCGCCGCTCCCCGGCCGGCATCGTCTCGACCTTCGGCGCCGACGCCAGCGCGGACGCCCGCCTCCTCGACATCACGCCCGCCGTGTCGCACTCGCTCGTCAAGGCGCGCGTGCTCGGCCGCGACATGACCTTTCGCCTCGGCGCGCCCGGCCGCCACTTGGCCGAGAACGCGCTGGCCGTGCTCCTCGCCGCCCACGCGGTCGGCGCCGACCTCGACGAGGCGGCAAGCGCCCTCGCCTTCTTCCAGGCCGGGCGCGGGCGCGGCGAGCGCGTCACGGTGGGCGCGGGGGCGGACGCCTTCACCCTCATCGACGAAAGCTACAACGCCAACCCGGCCTCCATGCGCGCCGCGCTGGCGACCGTGGGCACCCTGGCGCCGGGCGGCAACGGGCGCCGCATCGCCGTGCTCGGCGACATGCTGGAGCTGGGCGCCCGGTCGCGCGAGCTGCACGCCGCGCTCGCCGAGGACGTCGCCGCCGCCGGCTTCGACGCGGTGTTCGCCGCCGGGCCGATGATGCGGGCGCTCGCCGACGCGCTGCGCGGCACCGTGGCGGTGGAATGGCGCCCCACCGCCGCCACGCTCCAGCCGGTGGTGGTGGACGCGGTGCGCGGCGGCGACGTCGTCGTGGTCAAGGGATCCAACGGCAGCCGCATGGCGCCGGTCGTGGCCGCCCTCAAGGAACGCGACGCGGAAAGCCATGGCATCGGCGACGCACCCGCTCTCCGGGCGGCAGGGTAGGGACCATCCATGCTCGCCTGGCTTGCCGACCTCACGCCCCACGCCGGGCCCTTCAACGTGTTCCGCTACATCAGCTTCCGCACGGTGGGTGCGGTGTTCACCGCCGGCTTCTTCGTGTTCTTCCTCGGCCCGGCGATCATCTCGGCGCTGCGCTTGAAGCAGGGCAAGGGGCAGCCGATCCGCCAGGACGGGCCGGCCTCGCACCTCCTCACCAAGAAGGGCACGCCGACCATGGGCGGGCTGATGATCCTCAGCGGGCTCATCGTTTCCACCCTGCTATGGGCCAACCTCGCCAACTACTTCGTGTGGGTGGTGCTGCTCGTGATGGCCGGCTTCGGCGCCATCGGCTTCTATGACGACTACCTCAAGGTGACGCGGCAGTCCCACGCCGGCTTCTCCGGGCGCTCGCGCCTCGCCATCGAGGCGGCGATCGCGCTCGTCGCCTGCACGCTGATGTACCATTACGGGACGGTGCACGCGGGAAGCCTCGCCGTGCCCGTGGTCAACGGCTACGTCGCCGAGCTCGGCATGCTGTTTCCCGTCTTCGGCGCCTTCGTCATCGTCGCCGCCGGCAACGCGGTGAACCTCACCGACGGGCTCGACGGCCTCGCCATCGTGCCGGTGATGATCGCCTCCTTCACCTTCGGCGTCATCGCCTACCTCGTCGGCAACGCCATCTTCTCCCGCTACCTCGGCGAGAACTTCGTGATCGGCGCCGGCGACCTCGCGGTGGTGTGCGGCGCGGTGATCGGCGCCGGCCTCGGCTTCCTTTGGTTCAACGCCCCGCCGGCGCAGATCTTCATGGGCGACACCGGCTCGCTGGCGCTCGGCGGCCTGCTCGGCACCATCGCGGTGGCGATCAAGCACGAGATCGTGCTGGTCATCGTCGGCGGCCTGTTCGTGCTCGAAGCCGTGTCGGTGATCGTCCAGGTCACCTCGTTCAAGCTGACGGGCAAGCGCGTGTTCAAGATGGCGCCGATCCACCACCATTTCGAGCAGCTCGGCTGGTCGGAGCCGCAGATCGTGATCCGCTTCTGGATCATCGCCTTCGTGCTGGCGCTGCTCGGGCTTTCGACGCTGAAGCTGAGGTAGCGTGACCCCGCTCACCGCGTTCAAGGGGCGGCGCCTCGCCCTGTTCGGCCTGGGGAGTTCCGGCCTCGACGCGGTGCGCGCGCTTCTCGCCGGCGGCGCCCGCGTCGCCGCGTGGGACGACAAGGAGGCCTCGCGCGCCGCCGGCGCGGCGGCGGGTGCCGAGGTGGTCGACCTCCGCGCCGCCGACTGGCACGGCTTCGACGCGCTGGTGCTGGCACCCGGCGTTCCCCTCACCCACCCCGAACCGCACTGGAGCGTCACGCTGGCCCACGCCGCCGGCGTGGCGGTGATCGGCGACATCGAACTGTTCTGCCGCGAGCGCGCGGCGCGGGCGCCGGACGCCCCCCTCGTCGCCATCACCGGGACCAACGGCAAGTCCACCACCACGGCGCTGACCGCGCACCTCCAGCGCCGCTTCGGCCGCGAGGTGGCGATGGGCGGCAACATCGGCACGCCGGTCCTGCAGCTGCCGCCGCCGTCGCCCGCGCGCGTCCACGTCGTCGAGTGCTCGTCGTTCCAGATCGACCTCGCCCCCTCGCTCGCGCCCACCGCCGGCGTGCTGATGAACCTGACGCCGGACCACCTCGACCGCCACGGCACCATGGCGAACTACGCCGCGATCAAGGCGCGCCTCCTCGCGCGGGCCGACACCGCGATCGTTTCGGTCGACGATCCCGACAGTGCCGCCATCGCCGCGCGCCTCGCCGCCGCCGGCCGGCGCGTCGAGACGATCTCCGTCGCCGGCCGCCCCGTCGCGACCGGCATCGCGCTGGAAGGAACGGTGCTGGTACGCCATCGCGATGGTTTGGCGACACCGGTCGCCGACCTCGCCGGCATCGGCTCGCTGCGCGGCGCCCACAACGCGCAGAACGCCGCCGCCGCCATCCTCACCCTGGGCGAGCAGGCGGAGGACCGCGCCACCCTCGCGGCGGCGCTGCGCTCCTTCCCCGGCCTCGCGCACCGCATGGAGCAGGTCGGCCGGTTGGGCGCGGGCGCGTCCGGCGTGCTGTTCGTCAACGATTCCAAGGCGACCAACGCCGACGCGGCGGAAAAGGCGCTCCGATCCTTCCCCCGCGTGCATTGGATCATCGGGGGGATCAGCAAGGCCGGCGGCATCGAGCCGCTGCGGCCCCTGTTCGGCCGCGTCGCCAAGGCCTACGGCATCGGCGCGGCGCGCGAAGCCTTCGCCGCCACGCTCAACGGCGCCGCACCCTTCGAGGACTGCGGCACGCTGGAGGTGGCGGTGCGCCGCGCGGCGGCGGACGCGGCGGCGGAGGCGCGGCGCACGGGGACCGAGCAGGTCGTGCTGCTGTCGCCCGCCTGCGCCTCCTACGACCAGTTCGCGAGCTTCACCGCGCGGGGCGACGCGTTTCGCGATCTCGCGCAAAGCCTGCTACAGGACCGGGCGTGAAAGGCATGGTTAATCGTTCGCTTCCATAATGGTGCGAGGAGGGCCGGGATCCGTCCGGTGCCCGTGGGCGGGCCGGCTCCCCCGGCGGGTTCCCTTGGAGTGCAGGCATGGTATCGCGCGCGCAACGCACGGCCCTGGCGAACTGGTGGTGGACCGTCGACCGCTGGCTTCTCGTCGCGCTCAGCGTGCTGATCGTCGCCGGCATGATCCTCACCATGGCGGCCTCGCCACCGGTCGCCGAGCGCATCGGCCTGCCGACCTTCCACTTCGTCAACCGTCAGGCGATGGCGCTGCTTCCCGCCGTGGCGGCGCTCGTCGGCGTGTCGTTCCTCACCCCCCGGCAGGTGCGCCGCGCCGCGGTGATCCTGTTCGCCGTCGCCATGGGGCTGATCGTCGTCGCCCTGCTGTTCGGCCACGAGGTGAAGGGGTCGCGCCGCTGGATCTTCGGCGTCCAGCCGTCCGAGTTCCTCAAGCCCGCCTTCGTCATCCTCGTCGCCTGGGCCTTCTCGGAGGGCGGGCGGCGCCGCGACGTACCGGGCACACTCATCGCCATCCTGCTGTGGCCGGCGACGATCGTGCCGCTCATGCTCCAGCCCGATTTCGGGCAGACCATGCTGGTGTCGCTGGTGTGGATGGCGCTGTTCTTCATGGCGGGGCTGCACTGGTTCTGGGTCGCCGGGCTCGGCGGCTTCGGCGCGGTGGGCGTGGTCGCCGCCTACCGCTTCGTGCCCCACGTGCGCGCGCGCATCCTCAAGTTCATGGACCCGGCGAGCGGCAACGGCGTCACCGACACCTTCCAGGTCGACACGGCGCTTGAAACCATCAAGGCCGGGCGCTGGCTCGGCAAGGGGCCGGGCGAGGGCACGGTGAAGCGCATCCTGCCCGACGCCCACACCGACTTCATCTTCGCCGTCACCGGCGAAGAGTTCGGCCTCCTCGCCTGCATGGCGCTCGCCGCCGTGTTCGCCTTCATCGTGGTGCGCGGCCTGCTCAAGGCGTCGCGCGCGGACGACCCGTTCTGCGCCTTCGCCGCGGCCGGGCTCGTCATGCTGTTTGGCGTGCAGGCGGCGATCAACATGTCGGTCAACCTCCACCTCATGCCGGCCAAGGGCATGACGCTGCCCTTCATTTCCTATGGCGGCTCGTCGCTGCTCTCGGTGGCGCTCGGCATGGGCTTCCTCGTCGCCGTCACCCGGCGCCGGCCGCGCTCGGAGGTGATGCTCGATCGCGCGACGCTGGACTGCATGCCCCTCACCCACCTCAGCCCCGTGCCGCCCATTGCAGCGGCGGTGGCGGCGGCGATGACGGAGGCGGTGGCCGAGGCACCGGCGATGGAACCGGCATGAGCGACGCCGCCACCGCGCGTCCGGTGCTGCTCGCGGCGGGGGGCACCGGCGGCCACCTGTTCCCGGCGCAGGCGCTGGGCGACGTGCTGCGCCAGCGCGGCGTCCCCGTCGAACTCGTCACCGACGAGCGCGCGCTGCGCTACGGCGCCGAGTTCCCCGCCCGCGCGATCCACCACGTCGTGGCGGCGACGCCGACCGGCGGCGGCCTGTTCACCCGCAGCAACGCGGTCCTCACGCTGCTGCGCGGCACCCACGCCGCCCGCGCCCTGGTGCGCAGGATGCGGCCCCGCGCCGTGGTGGGCTTCGGCGGCTACCCCACCGTGCCGCCCGTGCTCGCCGCGACGCAGCTGCGCGTTCCCACCATCCTCCACGAGCAGAACGCCGTGATGGGCCGCGCCAACCGCTTCCTCGCCCGCCGCGTCCAGGCGGTGGCGAAAGGCTTCGACAACCTCGCGATCCGCAACCCCGCCGTCGCCGGCAAGGCGCGCCTCATCGGCAACCCGGTGCGCCCCAGCGTGATCGCCGCCGCCATCCTGCCCTACCCCGAGACGACGGGCGGGCTGCTGCGCCTCCTCGTCACCGGCGGCTCGCAGGGCGCCCGCGTGATGTCGGACGTGGTGCCGGCGGCCGTCGCCCTGCTCGCGCCGGCCGAGCGCGAACGCCTGTCGATCGTGCAGCAGGCGCGCGGCGAGGACGAGGCGCGGGTGCGCGGGGCCTACGACGCCCTGGCGCTGGTGACGGAGGTCAAGCCCTTCTTCCCCGACCTGCCCGCACAGATCGCCCACGCCCACCTCGTCATCGCCCGCGCCGGCGCCTCCACCGTGTCCGAACTGGCGGTGATCGGGCGCCCGGCGATCCTCGTGCCCTTCCCCCACGCGCTCGACCAGGACCAGGCCGCCAACGCCGCCCTGCTCGCGCAGACCGGCGCGGCGACGGTGGTCCGGCAGCGGGACTTCACGCCGGACTGGCTCGCCGGCGAGCTGCGCCGCGCCCTCGCCGACCCCGGGGCGCTGCGTGCGCGAGCCGCGGCGGCGCGCGCGGCCGGCATCGCGGACGCGGCCGAGCGCCTCGCC
>CAXTFM010000078.1:0-15631 GCA_964243435.1 uncultured Beijerinckiaceae bacterium | reverse complement strand
GGTCGATGGGGACGCCGGTGGCGAGCAGCGGCGCCGCCACCATGAAGATGATGAGCAGCACCAGCATCACGTCGATGAAGGGCGTCATGTTGATGTCGGCCATGGCGCGGTAGCGCGGTTGCCCGCGCCCGCGCCGCCGCCTGCCGCCCCCGCCCGCCGCTACGCTGCCAGCCATCGTCGTTCCTCCTCAGGCCGCGCGGTCGCGCTGGACGGAATGCTGGTCGATCTGCCGCGACAGGATGGCCGAGAACTCGTCGGCGAAGCCTTCCATGCGCGCCTGCTTCTTGGCGACCTCGCCCTGGAGCTTGTTGTAGGCGACAAGGGCGGGGATGGCGGCGAACAGGCCGAGCGCGGTGGCGAGCAGCGCTTCCGCGATGCCGGGCGCCACGACCGCCAGCGAGGTGTTCTTGGAGGCCGCGATGGAGCGGAACGAGGTCATGATGCCCCACACCGTGCCGAACAGGCCGACGAAGGGGCCGGCCGACGCCACGGTGGCGAGGAACAGCAGGTTGGCTTCCAGCCGCTCGACCTCGCGGGCGATGGACACGTCCAGCACCTTGTCGATGCGGGCCTGGAGACCCATGAACGAGGAGCCGACGTTCTGCACCGAGCGCTTCCATTCGCGCATGGCGGCGATGAACAGGTTGGCCATGCCGGACGCCGGGCGCGACGACAGGGTGGAATACAGCTCCTCCAGCGAGGTGCCGGACCAGAACACCCCCTCGAACTTGTCCATGGCGCGCTGGAAGCGGGCGTACATGATCGACTTGTTGACGATGATCGCCCAGGACCAGATGGAGGCGCCGAGCAGGGCCAGCATCACGATCTTCACCAGCAGCGACGCTTGGAGGAACATCCCCAGCACGGTCACCTCGGCGGCCGGCGCGGCTGCCGCGGCTGTGGTTGCAACATCGGCAGGGTTCATGGGGGTCGGTCCTCGGGGTCTGCGGGCGCAGCCCAGTCCTTGCCTGCGAATCGGTCAATTTGACGGCCCGGAGGGGGCGGCGCCGGTGCATTCGCGCGGCGGGTCACCCCGCCGTCCCTGTTAAGCGCCGGGCTGGTTAAGGACGGGTTAAGCCGGGCGCGGCGAACGGGTCGATGCCCCCGGCCAGGACCACCGCTCGAGCCGCCATCGGCAGCAGGGCCGCCGCCACGCGCGCCGACGCGGCGCCGGGCGAGCCGCGCGGCCGGCGCCTTCACAGGCCGAGGAAGAAGCGCATCATCTCGCGACTGGCGTCGGGGCCGCGCGGGTCGGTGTAGGAGCCGGCCGCGCTGCCGCCGGACCAGGCGTGGCCCGCACCCTCCAGCATCCACAGCTCGGCGCGCCCCCGCCCGCGCCCGTCGCGGTACACGCTGCGCGCATAGCCGCCCCCGCCGGGCGCGCGCCCCCGCGTGACGTCCGGCGCGGACAGGCCGGCAGTCGCCGCCGCCATCAGGTGGGCGGCGTTGGCCGGGGCGACGGTGCGGTCGCCCGTGCCGTGGAACACGATGGTCGGCACGGCGCGGGCCGGCGCACCGTCGCCGGGCGCGCCGGCCCGCATCGCCGCCATCGCCGAGGGCAGGTCGCGCGCGGCGCCGCAGGCGAGCCCGGAATGGACGCAGGCACCGGCGAACAGGTCGGGATATTCGTGCGCCATCACCGCCGCCGCCGCGCCGCCCGCGGACAAACCGGCGACGAACACCTTTCCCGGCGCGACGGCCACGTCGCGGCCGACCTGCCGGACGACGGCGGCGAGGAGCGACGGCTCGCCGCCGTCGCGACGCTGGTCGCCGGGCTTGAACCAGTTCCAGCAGCGGCTGGCATTGGCCGCGCGCGGCTGCTCGGGATAGGCGACGAGAAGGCCGAGTTCGTCGGCCACGGCGTTCATCCGGGTGCCGGCGGCGAAGTCGTCGGGCGACTGCGTGCAGCCGTGCAGCATCACCACGAGCGGCCGCGGCGCGCCGTCGGCGGCCTTGGGCACGTACAGCTTGTAGCGCCGGCTGCCGGCCGCGTTGTTGACCGTGTGGAAGGCGAAGGAGCCGGATCGCGGTGGCGCGCCGGCGGCGGCGCGGGGTGGGGTGGCATCCCGCTCCTCCGCCGAGCGACCCCCCGTCGCCCGACCTTCCGTCGACCAGCCTTCCGCCGACCAGCTGCCGCCGGCCGATGCCGGAGGCTTCAGGTCGATGACGCCCGCCTCGCGCCTTCCGGGCGCAGCACGCTCTATGACGACACCGAGCCCCTTGCGGATCAGGGCGGTGGCGTCGGCGAGGCGGCCGGCGCGGGTGAGCTTCATGACCTCGTCCATCGTGCGGTCAGCCTGGGCAGCCATCGTGTCGATCCTTGGAAGAGGGGGTTCAAACGGTTCGGTCGCGCAACGCCGCCTTGACGTCGGCGCTGGCCTGCAGCGTGCCGAGCACCTCGACGGAGGCGATGGCCGCCGCGGCGAGGTCGGGCGTCACGTCGTCGGCGATGCTGGCCAGGCCGAGGACGCGGATGCGGATCGGCGCCCCGGCCGCCCGCGCCGCCTCCAGTTCGGCGCGGGTGTAGTGCCGCAGGCCGAGTTCGAGGGCGTCGCGCGCCACGGTCCTGCGCACCGCGTCGTCGTGCCGGTCGAGCAGCGCGCGAATCGCCGCACGCATCAGGTCGGTGCGGTTGGAATAGAACCCGTCGCGCACGAGCAGGTCGATGCGCCCGAGGTCGACGTGACCGAGGTTGAGCGTGATCTTCTCGCTGTCGGGCAAGCGCGCCGGGCGCTCGCGGGAACTCTTGTCATCGACCATCCGCATACCATCCATGTGGATGGTAGCGATCAAAACCGCAAGGGGTTGGGAATGGCGTCGTGCGCGCCATCGCCGTCCGCCAGCGGTCGCCGGCGATGTTTCAACCGCCCGCGGCTCGGGCTATAGCTTGGCTCGATGACGGACAGCTTGGCTTCGCAGGGCATCACGGCGCGCACCACCGCGGCGATCACCGACGTCGTGCAGGGCACGGGTGCGCGGCGCCCCTTCGCCTTCCTGCTCTTCGCCGGGCCGGCCGTGGTCTCGTCCATCGCCTACATGGACCCCGGCAACTTCGCGACCAACATCCAGGCCGGCGCCAGGTACGGCTACGCCCTGCTCTGGGTCGTGCTGGCGGCCAACCTGCTCGCCATGCTGTTCCAGGGCCTGTCGGCGAAGCTCGGCATCGTCACCGGGCGCAACCTCGCCGAGCATTGCCGCGACAACTTCTCCCGCCCCGCCGTGCTCGCCATGTGGGGGGTGAGCGAGGTGGCGGCGATGGCAACCGACCTCGCCGAGTTCCTCGGCGGCGCGATCGGGCTGTCGCTTCTCCTCCACATGCCGCTCCTCGCCGGCATGGTGGTCACCGCCCTCGTCACCTACGGCCTGCTGCTGTTCGACCGCCACGGCTTCAGGCCGATGGAGCTGATCATCGGCAGCCTCGTCGCGGTGATCGCGCTCTGCTACGTCGCCGAACTCATCATCGCCCCGGTGGACTGGGGCGCGACGCTGCACCACGCGCTGGTGCCCTCGCTGCCCGACGGCGGCGCCCTCACCATCGCCGTCGGCATCGTCGGCGCCACGGTGATGCCGCACGCCATCTACCTGCATTCGGGGCTGACGCAGCACCGCGGCAGCGCCCGCGACGCCGCGGCGCGGCGGCTGCTGCTGCGCTGGTCCAACCGCGAGGTGGCGGTGGCGCTGCTGCTCGCGGGCCTCGTCAACATGGCCATGGTGATGATGGCCGCCGCCGCCTTCCACGGCTCGGGGCACGGCGACGTCGCCGAGATCGACACCGCCTACCGCGTGCTGACGCCGCTGCTCGGCGCCGGCGCCGCCGGCGTGTTCCTGGTGTCGCTGCTCGCCTCGGGCGTGTCGAGCTCCGCCGTCGGCACGATGGCCGGGCAGATGATCATGCAGGGCTTCCTCCACATGCGGGTGCCGATCTGGCTGCGCCGGCTGGTGACCATGGCGCCGGCCTTCGTCGTGGTGGCGGCGGGCGTCGACGCCACCCGGGCGCTGGTCCTCAGCCAGGTGGTGCTGAGCTTCGCCCTGCCCGTGCCGATGGTCACGCTGCTGTTGTTCACGCGGCGGCGCGACCTGATGGGCGAGTTCGCCAACGGCGCGGTCGTCACCGCCGTCGCCGCGGCGGGCGCCGGTTTCGTGCTCGTGCTCAACGTGGTCCTGCTGTGGCAGGCCGCCGGGGCCTGACGCCTGGTGACCCGCCGCCGGCGATGGATGCGCGCAGCGGACAGCGCTGCCGCAGGCGGGCGGGCAGCCGCAGCCGATGGCCAGCTCTGCCTTGACCTTGCCCCATCGCGCGTGTTCGTGACGGCATGGCGATGACATCGATCTCGCGGGGCGGCAGCCATCGCTGGAGCCTGCCCAACCTCCTGACCTATGGTCGGATCGTCGCGGTGCCGCTGGTCGTCGCCTGCCTGTACTGGCCGACCATCGGCGTGATGCGCTGGACGGCGTTCGGCATCTTCAGCGCCGCCGCGATCACCGACTTCCTCGACGGCTACCTCGCCCGCGCCTGGTCGCAGCAATCCTCGCTCGGCCGCATGCTGGACCCCATCGCCGACAAGCTCCTCGTCGCCGCCGTGCTGTTCATGCTGGTCAACGACCACACGGTGGGCGGCGTCCACGTGGTCGCCGCCATCGTCATCCTGTGCCGCGAGATCCTGGTGTCCGGCCTGCGCGAGTTCCTCGCCGAGCTCAAGGTGTCGCTGCCGGTGAGCCGCGTCGCGAAGTGGAAGACGGCGGCCCAGCTCCTCGCGCTCGGCTTCCTGATCTGCGGGCCGGCCGGCGACAGGATCTTGGCGGCGTGCACGGCGATCGGCCTCACCCTGCTGTGGATCGCCGCCCTCCTCACCATCTACACGGGATGGGACTACATGATCTCCGGCATCCGCCACATCATCGCGATCGAGGACGGGACCCCGTGAAAGCCGTGTACTTCGCTTGGGTGCGCGAACGCATCGGAAAGACGGACGAGATCCTGGCGCCGCCGCCGGAGGTGGTGAGCGTCGCCGACCTGCTCGGCTGGCTGAAGAGCCGCGGCGAGAACTACGCCCACGCCTTCGCCGACGCCGGCACCATCCGCGCCGCGATCGACCGCGGCCACGTCAGGCACGAGGCGCCGATCGCCGGCGCGCGGGAGATCGCCTTCTTCCCGCCGATGACCGGGGGCTGAGGGGGTGGCGACCGTCCGGGTGCAGGCGCCGCCCTTCGATGCCGGCGTCGAAAGCGCGGCGCTGACGCACGGGCGCACCGACATCGGCGCCGTGGTGGCCTTCACCGGCCTGTGCCGCGACGAGGGGGCGACGCTGGCCGCCCTGGAGATCGAGCACTACCCCGGCATGGCGGAGGAGGAGATCGCGCGCGTCGCCGCCGAGGCCGAGGCGCGCTGGCCACTGGCGGGCGCGACCATCGTCCACCGCCACGGCCGCGTCGCGCCGGGCGAGCCGATCGTGCTGGTCGTCGCGGCGAGCCGGCACCGGCAGGCCGCCTTCGAGGCGGCCTCGTTCCTGATGGACTACATGAAGACGCGGGCGCCGTTCTGGAAAAGGGAGCACCGCATCGACGGCTCGCACGGGTCCTGGGTCGAGGCCAAGGACACGGACGACGCGGCGGCCGGGCGCTGGGCGGCGCCCGGCGCCTGAGCCATTACGGGATGGACACCACCGGCGTGCCGACCTTGACGCGGCCGTAAAGGTCGACGACGTCCTCGTTCAGCATGCGGATGCAGCCGTAGGAGGCGGCGGTGCCGACCGAGCGGCGCATCTTCTTGGTGGTGCCGTGGATCGCGACCTGGTCGAGCTGCAGCGTCAGCGCCGCCTCGCCCATCGGGTTGTTGGGCGAACCGCCGGGGATGAACGGCGGGATCTCCGGATGGTCGCGCGACACCACCGCCGGCGGCGCCCAGTCCGGGCGGATGAACTTGCCCTCGACGAAGGTTTGGCCGCGCCACGCCGCGCCGATCTTGCCGATGGCGACGGGGTAGCGCACGGCCGTGCCGTCGCCGTTGGTGAAGTACAGCTGGCGTTCGCTCTGCTTGATGATGATCATGCCGGCCGGGTAGGTCGTCGGCACGGCGACCGACTGCTTGGCCTGCGCCGGCGTCACCGCCGCGAGGGCCGCCGCCGCGATGCTCGCGCACAGGATGCCCGCGCTCATGACGACGGACGCGAAACGTCGTTCGGCCCGCAGGCCGTTGATGATGGTCCCGATCATGGTATCCCCGTTGGACTTTTACGTCACTCTGGCGTCGACCGCCTCCAAGTCCGTAATGCCCACGATACCAAGCCAGAGGTTTGAGCCGAGTTAAAAGGTTAGGGTTACGGCGGTTTGCGCCGGCACTGTTGCGACGATGTCGCAACTTCGCCGCATTTCGCCACATTTGCCGGGACCACGCCGGGTTTCCACCACACCGCGAAGAATTGTTAACGCGGCGTGGTGGCGTTTTCGACGACTCAAGCGCGCGCCTGCTGCGCCGCCCCGCGGCCGGGACGATTGGCGACCAGTTCGTCGACCACGCCCGGGTCGGCCAGGGTCGAGGTGTCGCCGAGCTTGTCGACCTCGTTCTCCGCGATCTTGCGCAGGATGCGGCGCATGATCTTGCCCGAGCGCGTCTTGGGCAGGCCGGGGGCGAACTGGATGACGTCGGGGGTCGCGATCGGCCCGATGTCGCGGCGCACCCAGGCGACGAGGTCGCGGCGCAGCTCGTCCGAGCCGCTGATGCCCTGCATCAGGGTGACGTAGGCGTAGATGCCCTGCCCCTTGACGTCGTGGGGGTAGCCGACCACCGCCGCTTCCGACACCTTGGCGTGGGCGACGAGGGAGGATTCCACCTCGGCCGTGCCCATGCGGTGGCCGGACACGTTGATGACGTCGTCGACGCGTCCCGTGATCCAGTAGTACCCGTCGGCGTCGCGCCGGCAGCCGTCGCCGGTGAAGTACTTGCCGGGATAGGCCGAGAAGTAGGTGTCGACGAAGCGCTTGTGGTCGCCGAACACGGTGCGCATCTGCCCCGGCCAGGAGCGCGCCAGCACGAGGTTGCCTTCGCAGGCGCCCTCCAGCACGCGTGCCTCGGCGTCGACGATCTGCGGCTCGACGCCGAAGAAGGGCAGCGTCGCCGAGCCCGGCTTCAGCACGGTGGCGCCGGGGAGCGGCGTGATGAGGATGCCGCCGGTTTCCGTCTGCCACCACGTGTCGACGATGGGGCAGCGCCCCTGCCCGATGACGTGGTGGTACCAGTTCCACGCCTCGGGGTTGATCGGCTCGCCGACGCTGCCGAGGATGCGCAGCGACGACAGGTCGTGGCCGCGCACCTTGTCGTCGCCGGCGCCCATCAGCGAGCGGATCGCGGTCGGCGCGGTGTAGAACTGGTTGACCTTGTGCTTGGCGCACACCTCCCAGAAGCGCGACGCCGTGGGGTAGGTCGGAATGCCCTCGAACATCAGCGTGGTCGCGCCGTTCGCCAGCGGGCCGTAGACGATGTAGCTGTGCCCCGTCACCCAGCCGACGTCGGCCGTGCACCAGTACACGTCGCCGTCGTGGTAGTCGAAGACGTACTGGTGGGTCATCGAGGCGTAGACGAGATAGCCGCCGGTGGTGTGCAGCACGCCCTTGGGCGCGCCGGTCGAGCCCGAGGTGAAAAGGATGAAGAGGGGGTCCTCCGCAGCCATCTCCTCCGGCTCGCAGTCGGCCGCGACCTTTGCGACCTCGTCGGCGTACCACACGTCGCGGCCGTCCTTCATCGCGACGGCGCCGCCGGTGCGCTTCACCACGATCATCGTGTCCACCCCGCCGACCCTGTCGACGGCGGCGTCGGCATTGGCCTTGAGCGGCACCTTCTTCGCGCCGCGCAGGCCCTCGTCGGCGGTGATCACCACGCGCGACCTGCATCCCTCGATGCGGTTGGCGAGCGAGTCCGGCGAGAAGCCGCCGAACACGATGGAATGGACGGCGCCGATGCGCGCGCAGGCCAGCATGGCGTAGGCGGCCTCGGGGATCATCGGCAGGTAAAGGGTGACGGTGTCGCCCTTCCCCACGCCGTGCGCCTTGAGCACGTTGGCGAGGCGGCACACGTGGCCGTGCAGCTCGCGATAGGTGATGTGGCGGGAGTCGCCGGGGTCGTCGCCCTCGAAGATGATCGCGGTCTGCTCGCCGCGCGTGGCGAGGTGGCGGTCGATGCAGTTCATCGCGACGTTGGTGGTGCCGTCCCCGTACCAGCGGATGTGGAGGTCGGAAGCGTCGTAGGACACGTCCATGACCTGCGTGTACGGCTTGATCCAGTCGATGCGCCGGCCGTGCTCGCCCCAGAAGCCGTCGGGGTCGCTGATCGAGCGCGCGTACATGTCGCGGTAGCGCGACTGCTCGATGAGGGCGTGCGACGCCACGCCGTCCGACACCGGGTATGTCTTCTCGGACACGGATGCTTCCCCTTGCGCTTGTTCTTGGATGCGGCGGCGGGTCGAGGTCGCAACGACGCCGGGGCGCTCGACCGACCGCGCCAACAGCGAGGCTAGTTAAAGCGCGCCCTCGCGCACGCCCATCCGGCAAAGGTCTAGACAGTCGCACGACTTGGCAAGTGGGCGCGGTGCGGTGGGGACGGCACGAGCCCGCGGCCGCGCGACGGCACGGCCCGAGCGGGATGCCCGTCGCGCGCTCGGCGGGACGACGTCGCGCGCCGGAAGGTCGCCGCGAGAACCGCCGGACCTACTTGCAGTCCTTGCTGACGCGGTCGAGCGCCTGCTTCAAGCCGGCGAGCGAGTAGCTGTCGGTGGTCGCCGGTCCCTTCATCGGCGGCACCTTGATGGTCAGCCTGGCCGAGTGCTGGAGCGCGTCCACGAACCTGACCTCGTCGGTGGGGTTCTTGATCCACGCGTTGGAGCCCTTGGCGACGAGGTCGAAGCTCGTCGAGCCGACCCTGGCCTGCGCGGTGCCGCTCTCCTTGATGGGGAAGCCCATCATGATCGACACCTCGTTGTGGACCTTTTCGCCCGGGCGGTCGGCGATGAACACGAAGGCGGCGTCCTTCTTACCCTCGGGCTTGCGATCCTTGGGCTTGGCCAGCGCGTAGCAGGTCTTGGTCTTGCCCTTCGCGAGGTAGGCACCCCAGTCGCCATAGGTGCCGACCTCGACCGGCTTGCCGGGATCGCCCTTGCCGGCCTCGCCCTTGCCCGCGTCGCTTTTGCCGGCTGCCGGAGACGCGGCGTCGGCGGGTTTGCGACGCGCCTCGGCCGGCACCGCGATCAAGCACGTCGCGGCGCAGCAGGCGGCACCGAACAGGGAAGCGTAGGCACGTCGTGTCATGGATGCAGCATCCGGCGAAGCCGTTCGCGAAGCGTTAAGGGAACCGGAACCTAGCCGCGCGAAGCGGGCGAAATTCGGGTCAGTCCATCGACCCGCCCCTTGTGGCGACGCGTCACGCGGCGGCCAGCATCTCGCGGTGCAGCCCCATGCGCGACAGGCTCAGCATCAGGTCGAGGACGTGCTGCGCGCTCATCGCCTCGGGCGCGAAGAAGCCGTCGCGCATGTAGCGACGGAAGGCGGGCTCCGTGCTGGTGGTCCGCGTCGCCGCACCCATCCACCAGTTGCCGAACAGGCGCCTCTCCACGTCGATCAGTTCGACGAGGTGGGTGCCGGCGTGGCGCTCGTCCTCGCCGATGCGCTCGAAGGTCTTCCAAATGGCGCGGCGCTCGCCTTCGAGCGCCTGGAGGAACCATTTGTCGTCGAACACCAGCGCCCCGGTGATGCCGAGCGCCTTGTTGTTGCGGTTCGACGCGGCGAGGATCGTTCCGAGCTGGCTGACCATCGAGCCGTGCGCCGGGTCGAGCTGGTTTTCGCTGATGTAGATGAGGCGTGCGAGCGGCATGATCGACCGATTCCCCCTTGCGCCGCCAGCCCTCGGCACAACTCGATCGTCCCGGCCGGTTTCGACAAGGAAACACCCAATCCCCTATTCACGGGGTATCTTGCGTTAATTCAACCTGCCCGTTTCGCTGGGCTTGGTGAGCGCAGGCTTAACGGCGCGCGGGGAGGCGCCCGACGTTCACACGTCGATCGGACGCGCTTCCTCCGGCAGCATGATCGGGATGCCGTCGCGGATGGGGTAAGCGAGGCGCGCCGCCCGCGAGATCAGCTCCTGGGCGAGTGGATCGTATTCCAGCACCGTCTTCGTGACGGGGCAGACCAGGATTTCGAGAAGGCGCGGATCGATGCGGGTCGGCTCGCCGCCATCGAGGTTGGCTGCCCCATCGCGCGGGTCGTTCTGCATGGACCGCCCCTACTGCAGCGTCGTCGCGGTGTTCTTGCCGCGCGCGATCTCGACCTCGGTGATCGCGACCAGCACCTCCGCGCGCCCTTTCAGGTTGTCGGCTTCGAGCAAAGCCTGCTTTTCGCGCGGCCCGAACGGGCTCATCATCGACAAGGCGTTCACCAGCGCCTCGTTGGGCGCCTCGTTGATCGAGTCCCAGTCGATCTGCAGGTTCTTCTCTTCGGCGAAGTCGCGCAGCGCCTTGAGCACGCCGCCGCGGTCGACCTCGCTTTCGCCGACGCGCGGCTCGAAATCGGTCGCGAAGCCGGCAAAGTCGACGCGGCTCTGCCGATAGGGCGTCACCGCCGCAACCTCCTCGACCAGGGCGAAGCGCGCGATGCCCGTCAGCGTCACGAGGTAGCGCCCATCGCCGGTTTCGGCGAACTGGGTGATGCGCCCGGCGCAACCGATGCCGCACAGCGGCGGCACCTGCTGCCTGTCACCCGACTTCGGGTCCGGCTGGATCATCCCGATCATGCGGTGCGAGCGCAGCGCGTCGTCGATCATCGCGACGTAGCGCGGCTCGAAGACGTTCAACGGCAGCTGTCCGCGGGGCAGCAGCAGCGCGCCGGCGAGGGGAAACAGCGGGAGCACGCCCGGCACGCGGTCGATGCCGTAGGGGCCGGATTTTGACGTCATGGTCCATCCTTCGCGCCGCGACCCGCGGCGGGCATCATGAAAATAGGAGCGTCGACAGCTTTCTGCGAGCGGCCAGCGTCACAGGGTCCATCAAGCCCCAGGCTTCGAACAGCTGGAGGAGCTGCTTGCGCGCCGCGCCCTCGTTCCAGCTCCGGTCGGCCTTGATGGAGGCGAGGAGTTCGTCGGCCGCTTCGGCGCGCTTGCCCCCGCCGTTCAGGCCGAGGGCGAGGTCGAAGCGCGCCTGGTGGTCGTCGGGGTCGGCCTGGACGCGGGCGGAAAGGTCGGCGAGGTCGCCGACGCTCGATGCCTGGTCGGCGATGTCGAGCGCGGCCTGGGCGGCGGCGACCTTGGCGTCCTTGGCGGCGGAGGCGGGCAGCTGCGCCAGCGTCGCGCGGGCGCCTTCGAGGTTGCCGGCGGCGGTGAAGGTGCGCGCCAGCCCGGCGGTCGCCGCGACGTTCTCGGGATCGGCGTCGAGCACGGAGCCATAGATCGCCGCCGACGTTTCGATGTCGCCGGCAGCGAGTGCCGCGTCGGCCTCGGCGAGCGCCTCCTCGCTGCCGTCGTCGACGGGACCGACGAGGCGTTCCAGGAAGTCCTTGACCTGCGCCTCCGGCAGCGCGCCCACGAAGCCGTCGACCGGCTGCCCGCGCTGGAAGGCGTAAACCGCCGGCACCTGGCGCACGCCGAGGCGGCTCGCGATCTGCGGCTGCGCGTCGATGTCCATGGTGACCAGCTTCATCTTGCCGGCCACGGCCTTCAGCGCGCGCTCCAGCACGCCCTGGAGGGCCTTGCACGCGTCGCTGCGCTTGGACAGGAAATGGACGAGCACGGGCTGGCGCTGCGACTCGACGAGCACGTCGGCCGAAAACGTCGCGGTCGTCGTCGCGGTCACCGCGGGCGCCGCTGCCGAGTCCGCCGCTGCCGAGCCCGCCACTGCCAAGTCCACCATCGTCGATCCGCTCCGTTGCCGCACGCTGGGAAGATGGGCCGCCATCCCGCCAAGCGCAACATGGGCGCAGTCCCGGCGCCCCTTCGGCCGCGCCGACGCCGGAACGTCGCCGTCGCCGCCCCGTTGCCGGAACAACAATTGGGAGATCGGACCATGGGTTTGGAAATCGCCTTCTTCCTCGGCGCCGTCGTCGTGCTTGCCGCGATCGTCTGGGGCGTCGGGGCCAGCGCGCGCCGCAACCGTGCCAACGACCCCGTCCGCGAGGCGGCGACGCGCGAGCTCTACAAGGACACGGAGGGCTATGACGAGAAGGAGGGCGAGTTCCGCGCGCAAACGCGGAACTGAACGCGCCGCCGGCGTGGATCAGCCCTCGTCAGCCCTTGGCAAGGAGGGCGGGGTCGCCGAGCGCGGCCTCGTCGCAGAACACGTAAAGCTTGCCCTGCGCCTCGACGTTCGCCGCCGGGATGCCGGGGTCCCTCTCGATCAAGCGCTTCAGCATCGCACGCTTCTTCTCGCCGGCGACGACGAAGACCACGTCCCGGCTCGACGCGAGCACGGGAAGCGTCATGGTGATGCGCGGCTCCGGCTTGGCGCCGACCACGGCGGTGACCCATCGGTCGCGCTCGCGCAGCGCGCTCGTGCCGGGAAACAGCGAGGCGGTGTGCCCGTCGTCGCCGAGGCCGAGCAGCGTCACGGCGAAGACCGGGCGCCAGATATCCAGCGTGTCCTTGCCGAGGAAGGCCTTCAACTCCGCCTCGTAGGCCGCCGCGGCGGCCTCCGGCGTCGCCGCGGCGGTGTCGACGGCGTGGACGTTCTCCTCCGGGATCGGCACCTTGGCGATGAGCGCCTTTCGGACCATGCCGTAGTTGCTGTCGGGATCGTCATGCGACACGAAGCGCTCGTCGCCGAAGAACAGGTGGACGCGCTGCCAATCGATCTTGGTGCGCACGATGTCCGAGCCCATGATCTCGTAAAGGCGCTTCGGCGTCGAGCCGCCGGACAGGTTGAGGGCGAAGGGACCATTCGACTCGGCGGCGCGCTGGACGATGAACTCGGCGAGGCTTTCGGCCAGCGTCTCCGCGTCGGGGCGGATCTCGACGGTGGGCTGGCTCATCGCGGCGCTCTCACTGTTGCGTCCCCTTGGGCAGAAGGTAGCGCTCGACCGCGAGGGCGAAACCCTCGCTGTCGCAATCGGCCGTGACCGCGTCGGCCTGGGCCTTGACCTCGTCGCTGGCGTTGCCCATCGCGATGGCGTAGCCGCCGCGCTTGAACATGGACACGTCGTTCGGCATGTCGCCGATCGTGGCGATCTCGCCCGCGGGGATGCCGAGCTTCCTGGCGAGTTCGTCCACCACCGCGCCCTTGTTGGCGAGGGGGTGCGTGACGTCGAGGTAGTAGGGCTGCGACAGCGCTGCCGTGACCCGCTCGCCATAGGTGTCCTGCACGTGCTTGGCGCAGCGCGCGATGATGTCGTGGTCGTCGCTGACGCCGACGATCTTCACCGCCTCGCCGAGCCGGTCGGCGAAGTCGGCGACCACCTTTGGCGGGAACTGCACCGTCTTCTGCTCGCGGGCGACGTGGGGGGCATCGAGCCGGTGCACCAGCCAGTCGTTGCCGGCGTAGAGCCAAACGTCGAGGCCCTCGTCGGCGATCAGCTTCACCACCTCGCGGGCGATGTCCTCGGGGATCGTGCGCTCCGCGATCGGCTTGAGGTCGGGCGCGGTGAACAGCCCGCCGTTGAAGCCGGCCACCGGCGTCTCGATGGCGAGCGGCTTGATGACCATTTCCATGCCCTTGGGCGGGCGACCGCTGGTGATGGCGAAGCCGATGCCGGCCGCCTTGAGGTCGGCCACCGCCTTCACCGCGCGCTCGGTCAGCACCTTTTCGTGGGTGACCAGCGTGCCGTCGACATCGGCGAGCAGCAGCGAGATCTTCTTGGGGTCGCGGCTCATGGGGATGTCGCCTTGTCCTGCGCCTGCAACGCCGCGCGCGGCAGGATGTAGCGCTCGACGGCGGCGGCGAAGCCGTCCTCGCCGTTGCCGGTGGTGACAAAGGTCGCCGCGCGCTTCAGCTCGTCGATGCCGTTGCCCATCGCGATGCGGTAGGGGGCGACATCGAACATCGGGAGGTCGTTGCTCATGTCGCCGATCACGGCGACCTCGCCGATCGGCACCGACAGCACCTCGGCGATGCGGCGCACCGCGCGGCCCTTGTCGAAGCCGGCGGGGGTGACGTCGAGGTAGTACGCCTGCGAGCGCTTCGCCACCGTGCCGTGGCCGAGGCGCGATGCCAGCGCCGCGCCGCAGGCCGCGATGCGGTCGTGGTGGTTCGACGAGCCGACGAGCTTGCCCACCGTGTCGAGGAGCGGCTCGAAGGACGCCACCACGGTCGGCTCGGCCGCGATGGTCATGCGCTCCTTGGGCACGAGGGCGCCGTCGGGATCGGTGACGTACCAGCGCTCCGTCGAGAACAGCCAGCCGTCGATCCCGAACTCCGCGAAGGCGTCAAGCGCGACCCGCGCGTCCGCCGCCGCCACGAAGGTGCTTTCCACCACCGTGCCGTCGGCATTGAGGATGACGCCGCCGTTGAAGGCGCCGAGCGGCGCCTGGAGGTGCAGCGCCTCGCGCAGCGCGGCGAAGCCCATCGGCGGGCGGCTCGACACCAGCGACAGCCGCACCCCCGCCCGCGCGAGCGACGCCGCCGCGCGGATGGCGCCCTGCGTCAACCGCTTGTCGTCGGTGACGAGCGTGCCGTCGACGTCGGATACCAGCAGCGAGATGCGCTCGCTCACAGCGACAGCCAGGCGCGCCCGTCGCGGGCGAGGAGGTCATCGGCCTCCGTCGGCCCGGCGGAGCCGGCCTCGTACCAGTGCACGGTGTCGCGCCCCGCCGCCCAGGCGTCGAGGAGCGGCTGCACCACCGCCCAACCCGCCTCGACGTTGTCGGCGCGCTGGAACAGCGTGGCGTCGCCGATCAGGCAATCGTAGATCAGCGTCTCGTAGCCGGTGGACGGCGCCGCCTTGAAGTAGTCGGCGTAGCGGAAGTCCATGTTGACGTCGCTGAGGCGGATCTTGCGGCCGGGCTGCTTGGCGGAGAAGCGCATGGTGATGCCCTCGTCCGGCTGGATGCGGAAGATCATGCGCGCGTTGGTCAGGTGCTCCTCGTCGATGCCGCGGAACAGCACGCCCGGCGCCTTCTTGAACTGGATGGCGATCTCGGTCTTGCGCGCGGTCATCGCCTTGCCGGTGCGGATGTAGAAGGGCACGTCCGCCCAGCGCCAGTTGTCGATGAAGAGCTTGAGCGCGAGATAGGTTTCCGTGCGGCTCCTGGTATCGACGTCGGGCGACTGCCGGTAGGCCTGCATCGGCTTGCCCTTCACCTCGCCGAACACGTACTGCCCGCGGACGGCGTTGCGCGCCACCTCGTCCGGCGTCAGGCGGCGGATCGCCTCGATCACCTTGGCCTTCTCGGCACGCACGGCATCGGCGTCGAACGAGTTCGGCGCCTCCATGGTCATCATGGCGAGGAGCTGGAACATGTGGTTGGGCACCATGTCGCGCATGGCGCCGGTGCGGTCGTAGAAGGCGCCGCGCGCCTCGACGCCGACCGTTTCGGCGGCGGTGATCTGCACGTGGTCGATGTGGTCGCGGTTCCAGATCGGCTCGAACATGAAGTTCGCGAAGCGCAGCACCATGATGTTCTGCACCGTTTCCTTGCCGAGGAAATGGTCGATGCGGAAGATCT
>CAXTFM010000077.1:12908-15718 GCA_964243435.1 uncultured Beijerinckiaceae bacterium | reverse complement strand
GCCTATGCCGGGGCGCCGCCGTTCCAGGAGGCGGCGGTGGCGCGCGGCGCCCGGCGGCTCGCCGCCTCGCGCGAGCTGTTCGGCCCGCTGACCTTCAACGTTTGCTTCGCCCGCGAACAGTTGGCACGGCAGGCCGCGCCGGCGCTGAAGGCGCTCCAGGCGGCGATCCCCCGCGCCATCGCGCTGCTCGCCGGCAAGCCGGGGGACGCCGCGGCGCTGCTGGCGCGCGACAGCGGCCAGCCGCAGGCCGAGTTCGAGCGCCAGCTCGCCGAACCGGAAACGGTGTTCACCGCCGCCCCGGCGGGGGTCGAGGCGCTGAGCGCCTTCATGCTCGACACCAAGTTCCTGCGCGCGCCCGCCGGCCCACTGGACGAGCTCTTGTTCCGCCTGTAGCCCGGCACCGATGACGGTCCTCGCCGCCCTGAAGCCGACCGCCCGCATCGTCGACAGCGTCCATGCAGCGCTGCGCGAGGCGATCCTCGGCGGCGCGCTGATCCCGGGGCAGGCGCTGTCCGTGCCCGAGCTCGCCCGCCAGCTCGACGTGTCGCGCAGTCCGGTGCGCGAGGCCGTGCTCGCCCTCGTCGCCGACGGCCTTGCCGTCGAGCAGCCTCGGCGCGGCGTCGCCGTGGTCGAGATCGATGCGGACGACCTCCTGCAAATCCACGAAGTCCGCGAAGGCATCGAGGGGCAGGCGGCCAGGCTCTGCGCCGAGCGCGCCGGGGACACCGCCCTGGCTGCGCTCGACGGCGTGCTCGCGCGACAGGCGGCCATCGTCGAGCGGGACGATGCTGCCGGCTGGTACGACACCAATGCGGAGTTCCACGGCCTCATCGCCGAAAGCGCCGGCAACCGTCGGCTGGCCGAGGTGCTCCTGGCGCTGCAGCGGCAGATGCGCCTCGGCCTGCGCAGCGTGTCCTCCGAGCGGGAGCAGCGAGCACGCGGCTTGGGCGAACACCGGGCGATCCTGGCGGCGATCGCCGCGCGCGAGCCAACAGGGGCGGAGCGCTTGATGCGCGGTCACATCCAGCGCACCAGGGCGACGCTCGCCAGGAGCCTTGGCCGCGTTCCCGGAGTGCGCTGACCCTCCAGCGCCGGTCAGGGTGCAGCCGATGCGGCTCGCACTTCATTGAGCCTCGGTTCGCAACGGCGCGAGACTCTCTTTGAGCTTGTCGCGCAGGATGTCCGTCAACGAGGCGGCGGCCGGGGTCGGCGCAGCCTCGCTGGCATGGAGCGAAAGGACGATCCGCGGCAGCGCCGGCAGCCCGCCTTCCGCCGCCTCGAGAACGCGCACGCCGGCGGGAAGGCCGACCCGGGTGCGCATGGTCACACCCAACCCGGCGGTCACGGCCGCCCACAGGCCCGTGAGGCTGGGGCTGCTGAAGGAAAGCCGCCACGCGAGCCCGGCCCCGTCCAGGGCCGAGATGCCGGCGGCACGGAAGCGGCACGGCGGCTCAAAGGCGACGATCGGCAGCGGCTCGCCCGCGCGGATGGGCAGTGCGCCCTTCGCCGGCCCGATCCAGCAGATGGGAAGCTCGGCCAGCCGCTCCGCATGCACGCCGTCCGGAACGCCCCACGTCAGGGCCAGGTCGAGCCTTCCCGCCTCGACGCCGTTCAGAAGCTCGGCGCCGCGGTCGACCTGAACCTCGATGCGGACGCGGGCATGCCGCCGCGTGAAGCGTGCCAAAACCTCCGGCAACCAATGTTCCGCGAAGTCCTGGGGCAGGCCAAGCCGCACGGTCCCTTCCAGCTCGGTCCCCTGCACCGCTTGGAGCGCCTCGTCGTTCAGGTCGAGCAGCCGGCGCGCGTAGCTCAGCATGATCTCGCCGGCGTCCGTCGGCGCGAGGCCGCGCCCCTGCTTGCGCAGCAGCGGCCGTCCGACCTGCTCTTCCAGCTTCTGCAGTTGCGCACTGACCGCCGACTGCGAGCGGCCGATGCGTACCGACGCCTGCGCGAAGCTGCCGTGCTCGATGCCGGCAACGAAGGTGCGCAGGACGTTGAGGTCGAGGCTTGGTCTCACCATGCGTATTTTCCGAACATCGGCTTCAAAACTATCGATTAGTCCGCACGATCATGGCTGGCTACACCACCAATATCAACAACCAAGCGCGTCGAACGACGACCGCTAAGGAGGCCGACCATGCCCTTCGTCAACATCAAGGTCGCCGGACCCACCCTCACACCCGAGCAGGTGAAGCGGCTCCAGCAGGGCGCCACGGCCCTCATGGCGGACGTCATGCGCAAGGTCGCCGACCTCACGGCCGTGCTCGTCGAGCAGGTCGCCGTCGGGAGCTGGACGATCGGCGGCGAGCCGGCACGCGCTGCCGCCCACCTCGACGTCAAGGTCACGGCGGGCACGAACTCGGAGGGCGAAAAGGCCCGCTTCGTCGCCGAAGCGATGCAACTCCTGCGCGGCGTCATCGGAGCGGACCTGAACCCGGTCACCTACGTGGTCGTGCACGAAGTGGCGGGCGACGCCTGGGGATGGAGCGGGCAAACCCAGGTCGGGCGCGCGGCGGCGGCCAAGGCCTGACGCGCCCGGGCGCGGCATCGCCGGCCCGATCCGGCCACGACCTTCGACGGCGCTTATCGCGGCGTAGGAGTTTGCAACCGGTCGCAAGGCCGGGGCGGTGTCCTCGTCGGCGATGCCATCCGGTGCGGTTCGAGAAGGCCCGCGGAAGGGGTGAGCCGGCGCCTCGTGCGCGCTCCGATCCGGCGCAACATGAACAAGGGACGAGGATGATGCACGGTGCGGCAGTCCGAGACTGAACCCGATGCGACGTCGATGGACGTGGCCGGCGCGCGCGCCGTGG
>CAXTFM010000077.1:0-12808 GCA_964243435.1 uncultured Beijerinckiaceae bacterium | reverse complement strand
TGGCGGCGGACGTCGAGGCCGCGTCCGGCGAAATGCGCCGCAGTTCAAACAGGACGCGTCCGCTGGCGGCCAGGGAGGTCGACACCCGGTTGCCGTGGCGCGGGGCGTCGTGCTCGACATCGCGCCGACAAACCTGATGGAGGAGCGGACGAACAGGGCGTTCGCCGCTGCCGGCAATGCCCGGTGTGGGCGCCGGACGGCGACGGTGACTACGCCGGCTGCCCAGGTTCAGGAAGCGAGCACCCCAAGTCACGCCGTAGCTTCGGGATCGATCTGCACGGCAGGCGTTGGCCAGCATGCCGAACAGCCCCTTGGTCGATACGTCCCGACTGATCCAAGCTGCGACTCAGGCAGGAGAAGACCTCATGAGACCGTTCTCGTATGCGGCGGCGTTGCTCGCTCTCGGACTGAGCGGCTGGGCCGCCGAAGCCAAGGTCACCGGGCTGGAGATCACGACCAAGCAGCCCTATGGCTCGTTCAAGGCCGGCGACTACGTGCGCTGGGAAGGGCACATCACCGGCGCGTTGCCGCCGAGCGGCTCCGGCATCCCCGATCTCGACAAAGCCGCGCGCAGCCCCGACGGCATGGTGGCGTACGGCGCACGCATCGTGCTGTTCATGCCCGCCAACCCCGCATCCGGCAACGGCGCGTTGCTGGTCGACGTGCCGAACCGCGGGCACGCCTACGCCAACGCGCTCTACAACAGCCCGCGCGGACTTCCCCAGCAGTCCGGCGATATGAGCCCCGGCACGGGCTTCCTGGAGGATCGCGGCTTTGCGGTTGCCGAAGTGTACTGGGAGCTTGGCCGCGGGGCGGATCTGCCCTCGTTCAGCGACGCGGACGGGAAGCGCCGCTTCGTCGAGGGCACCGGCTTCGCCATCGTGCGCGATGCCGCCGACTTCCTGGCGCACGCGGCGGCCGATGCGGCGGGGACGCCAAACCCGCTGGCCGGCAGCATCAACCGCGTCCTCGCCAGCGGCAAGTCGCAGGACGGCAGGTTCCTCAAGACGTTCCTGCTCGACGGCTTCAACATGGTTGACGGGCGGCGCGTGTTCGACGGCATGCACGTCTTCGTGTCGGGCGCCGGGCTGCTGCCGATCCTGCGCTCCGGCACCGGGCCGGGCTCGAGCGCCGACGGCGCCCCGAACTTCGCCGACCCGGAGTTCCCTGGCGTCAACGACGGGCCCCTCACGATCGGCGAGATCGTCGCCAAGGTGCAGGCGCGCGGCGAGGTCGCGCCCAGGATGCTGCTGCTCAACTCGACGGTGGACTACGCGTCGCTGCGCGCCTCGCTCGGGCGCACCGGCGCCCACGGCACCGCCGACCTGCCCCTGCCGCCCAACGTGCGGATGTACGACGTCGCCGGCGCGTCGCACGTCACCGTGGTCAAGGCCGACGGCTGCGCCCTGCCGCCGGGCCGGCTCGACTGGGCGCCGGTGGCGCGCGCCACGCTGCGCCGCCTCGACCGCTGGGTGGCGCGCAACGAGCCCCCGCCCGCGACCAGGCTGATGCCGCTCCAGCCCGCCAAGGACGACCCGACCGTGCTGCGGGCACCGGCATACCTGCCCGACGCCGTCATCCAGGTGCCGCAGCGCGATCCCGACGGCAATCCGCTTGGCGGCGTGCGCCTGCCCGACATCGCCGTGCCGCTGGGCGTCCACGGCGCCCAGAACAAGCCCCTCACCTCCTTCACCTGCTCGCTGGTCGGCGCCTACGCCCCGTTCGCGCGGACGAGGGACGACGCCGATGGCGGCCATCCCTCGCTGGCGGAACGCTTCAAGGACCAGAGCGACTACGTGAACCGCGTCCGCGCCGCCGCCCGCGCGGCGCAGGAACAGGGCTTCCTCCTTCCGGAGGATGCGGCCGTGATCATCGATTCGGCTGCCGCGATGCCGGTGCTCGACAGCAAGGCACCGGTGGAACCGCCCCGGTGACACAGGATGCCTGCTGCGGTGCTCCGCGTCGAAATGCCGATACCGGCCAAAACGCGGATCGTCCGTTCACGGCAGCGGCTTCGTAGACGCTGCCACGTGGCGGACCTGGCTCAGGATGGCGCTGCTGATCCTTGGAACCTCATCTCGAATGTCGATCGCCGACCGGTTCCATTCCCGTCGTCCTGATCGCTGCCGCGGTGCGCTCCGAGGCGAGGAAGGCCGCCAACCGTTTCGCTTCGTCGACTTTCCGAGATGCCCCGACGATGGCGGCGGTGAACGTTTGAACAAGCTGAACGTCGTCGGGCAGGGGTCCTACGAGTTCGATCCCCGGCACGTCGACAAGCTCGCTGACGGGTCCGAGCGCGATGTCAGCCTCGCCTGCCGCCAGCGCGGCGGCAGAATCGCTGCCCCGGGGAACGACCTTCGAACGGACGTCATCGGCGATGCCGAGCTTTGGGAACACTTCGTTTCTGATGAACAGGCCGCTGGTGCTGCCCGGCATCACGACGAGGCGGGCACCCAACAGGCTTTGCTTGAACGCCTCGACGGTGCCGATGTCTGGCTTGGGCGTTCCCGTGCGCACGGCAGCCGCAAGAGGTGCGCGAGCCAGTTCGGTCGTTGTGCCGGCGAGAACCAAACCGGCTTCGATCAACTCGTGCAAACCCTCGTTCGAGAGGATCACGACATCGACCTGGACGCCACGCTCCAGTTGCGACTTGATGGTCGTCGCGCCGGTCCCCTGGGAGGCTCCCGACAGCGTCGTCACCGCAATGCCGGTGCCGCGCTCGAACTCCGGCGCGACAGCCCGGTAGGCCGAGGCGAAGCCCCCCGACAGCATGACCGTGATGTCGGCGGCGGCCTTGTCCGGGCTCATCATGGTTGCAACTGCCAATGCGAGAGCGAGAGTGACGTCGGCACCTGCGTGTCTGGCCCTTCCCTTGCGCAAGCTCGAACCTCGTGCCAGCCCGGAACCCGGCAGCCATGGCGCGGCCCACATGCCGCTGCGAGACCGAAACGCCTGCCTGCCGTTCAACCTAGCCAAGCGACGTTTCGATTGCCAGCCCGCTTGCGAAAGACGTCGAGCCTGATCGAAGGCCGTCAAGAGCGCGAAGCCCTTGGGCAGGACGTCGGGGGCGAGGTCGGGGCGGCGCCGGCGCGACGAACAGGGATGAGATCGGCCCGCGGCACGCGCGATCAAAAGGGACGGGCCCGAGCTTCCCTTCTGACGCACCCGTGCCGACAAAGGTTGGCGGCGAGGCTGGCGGTCACAGGCGCGAGGGCGGCTGCTGCAGGCCGAGGACGCCGACGCGGCCTACGTCCACGTCTTGGGTCGCGGCAGGGGCCTTGGCCGCGATGCGTTTGCCGCCGCGGCGCTCGATCCTGTCGTCAAGGGCCCGCGCCACCGGGCCTTGCGGCGCGAAGGCATCGATCGGCAACACGCAAGATGGCGTTCCCTGATACCGGATGTTTGGACCCGGCCCCGGGTTCGCCATGATGACGAACAATTCCAAGAAGACGACGGTCTGGTTTCGCGGAAACCTACGCATCCCGCCCGCAACCTTCAGACCCGTCCGGAGCATGCATGAACCATTTATTCGACCGCGTCTCGAGCAGCGCCCGCACGCTTCCCAAGCTTGACGGGCGAGACCTTTCCATCGTTTCGAGTTCCGGCCCATACCTGCAAGGCGATGACGGCGTCCGCTACGTCGACACCGCGATGGGCTTCGGCGGCACCATGCTCGGCCACGCGAACCCGGCCGTCGTCGCGGCGACGACCGAGGCGATCCGCAACGGCAGCCTCCCGGCTTTCGCCCATCCTGGCGAGGAACGCGCGGCCGCGGCCCTGGCTCGCAGGCTTGCGCCCCTCGATACAACGGTCTTCACGAACTCGGGGAGCGAGGCCGTCCATCTCGCCGCCCGCGTCGCGCGCGCCGTGACCGGCCGCGGGCGTATCGCCAAGATGGCCGCCGGCTTCGACGGCTGGCTCGACGACGTCGCATTCGGCAACGTCGCCACGCCCGAGGCCGGCTTCCACGACCAGCACCGCCCGACGAACGAGCGGACCACGCTGGTGCGGTTCAACGATTTCGCCGATGTGGAGCGGCTCTTCGCGGAGAACGACGACATCGCTGCCGTGCTCTACGAGCCGATCCTCGCCAACGCCGCGTGCATCATGCCGGCGGAGGGCTTCCTCCGGCATGTCGAGGCGACCGCGAGGCGTCACGGCGCCCTGCTGATCGCGGATGAGGTCCTCATGGGCTTCCGGCTCCGGTCGGGCCTGACGAGTCACCATTTCGGGCTCGATCCCGACATCGCCACGATCGGCAAGGCGATGGGCAGCGGGATCGCGGTGTCGGCGGTGGTCGCCAAGTCCGCGGTCATGGACGCCTTCCGGGATGCGAGGGGGCTGAGGGGCGGGACGTTCAGCGGCAATCCGGTGGCGTGCGCGGCCGTCGAGGCGACGCTGCCGCAGCTCGACGCGATGGACTACCCCGCCCTGCGCGAGCAGGGCGATGCGCTGCGCGACTTGATCGAGCGGACGTTCGAGAAGCAGGGCGTCCCGGTGAAGACGACGGGCTACGGCAACGTCTTCGGCGTATGGTTCACGTCCGAGGTCCCCGTCGACTACGAGGCGGCACATCGAATGGTGGACCCGGAGAAGTCCGTCGCGCTCCACCTCGAACTGCGCAGGCGCGGGGTCCTCGTCATGCCCTCCCCGTATGGCCGGGTGTACACGACGTTCGCCCATGACGAGGAGGCGTTCGGGGTCATGCGCCACGCGTTCGTGGCCGCAGCCGAAGCGATGGGCGCCAATCACGGCGTCACCTCGCGCCAGTAGGCGCCCTCGCAGGAGTAAGCGCCGAGCAGCCGAGTCGGCGTCCACGACGGATATTCTCGGCTCCCCCATCGCCGTCCCCTGGCCAGCAGCGGCGCTGCGGGCAGAGGGTAGGTCCACTCGCACCGGGCGGTCAGGCAAGGCTATAGAGTGCGGCTCGACCCACGGGCAGAAAAGTCACCAGTTTCCAGCAGCAGGATTGTTTCCCGTCGAGGTTAGGCTCCAGCATCGGTTGCTTTAAAGGAGGCGTAATGAGCAGGAGACGCATCCTCTCGGGCGGCATCGCCCAGGAGTCACACAGCTTCAATCCGATCGCGACCCCCCGGGCCCGCTTCACGATCCAGGCCGGCGAGGAGGCCGTCGCGCGCAACCGTGGGGCGAACTCGACGCTGGGAGGTATCCTGGACGCGGCGGAGGACGCCGGGGTCGAGGTCGTCGTGCCGGTGCTCTTCCGCGCCCAGTCGGGCGGCCCCGTGGAGGACCCGGTCTTCGACGAAGCGTCGGAGGCCATGGTGTCGGCGGCGCGCGCGGGCGGCTTCGACGCCGTCGTGCTCCCGCTGCACGGCGGCATGCTCACGACCACCTCGTCCGACCCGGAGGGAGCGCTCATCCGCTCGCTCCGCGACGTGGTCGGCCCGGACGTGCCGATCACGGCCGCCTTCGACCTGCATGCCCACGTCACGCCCGAGACGCTGGCGCCGCTCGATTTCCTCGCGGCCTACCTCACCAACCCCCACCAGGACCAGGCCGCGACCGCCCGGAGGGCCTTTGCGGCGGCGATGGGCATGCTGGACGGTCGTTTCGATCCCGTCTGCGCGTCCGTCTTCCTTCCCATGCTGACCCTGGGGAACGACAGGACGGACGAGGGTCCGCTGCGCGACCTGCACGCGTCCGCCAAGGCGGCGGTCGACGCGGGCCGGGTCCACGACGTGTCCATCTTCAACGCCCAGCAATTCCTCGACGTCCCTGGCCTGGGGCAGGCGGTCCTGGTCTATGCCGACGGGGATGCGGAGGCGGCGACGTCACTAGCCGAAAACCTCGCCGCCGCGCTGTGGGCGCAGCGCGACGCGTTCACCGGAGGCTATCCCGCCTTGGACGCGTGCCTCGATCGCCTCGCCAAGGGTGGCGCACGGCCCCTGGTCATCGGCGACCAGGGCGACAGGGTCGCGGCAGGCGGACCCGGCGACAGCACCTTCATCCTGAACGCGCTTCTGCGACGACGCCCCGACGTCGCAGCCGTCCTCCCGATCTACGCGCCCGACGCCGTCCAACGATGTCGGGAAGCGGGGCCGGGCACGGAGATCGAGCTGACCTTCGGCGGGCGCCACACGACCGTCTCCCCGCCGGTCACGGCGCGGGGGCGCGTCGTGTCGGTCGGCAGCGACACGCCCGTCGTCTACGAGGGCCCGTCCGACAAGGGCACGCGCGTCCTGATCGAGAACCATGCCGTCTTCGCGGTCGACGACATCCGCATCGTCCTCACGAGCCAGCCCTACGCCTACATCGACCCGAACTACTTCCGCGCCGTCGGCGTCGACCCGGGGCGCATGGACCTGATCGTCACGAGGTCGGGCTACCATTTCTCGCTTAATTTCGCGTCGGTCGGGGAGTGCGTCACGGCCGACACCCCCGGCCTCACCTCCTACGACATCGGCAAGCTGCCCTGGTCGATCGCCCGGCCCTTCCACCCGCTCGACCCGGTCGGTTACGCGCCGCGCCGCTTCCTCCGCCGGCGTACCCGCTGAGCGGGGCCAGCGAGCGGCCGGGGCAGGACGCCGTCACCGATTGCGCGTCCGTGCCGCCGCGCCCGCGTTCCGGCAAGGCGCCCGGATGCCAGCCGACGCCGAAACGCTTCCGACGTCGTCCCGCCGGGGCGTGATTGACACCTTTGCAGTCGACCTCAATGATGTTCGCGGTAGAGACCGCACAACAGGTTGTGTTCAGCCATGCGCAGACGAGCCTTCGTCGCTGGTTTGGGATCTGCGGCCGCGGCCGCGATCGCGCGGCCGTCCCTCGTGCGGTCGGCAAGCGCGACGACCCTCCGCTTCATCCCGCAAGTGGATTTGGCGTTCCTTGATCCGCATTGGACCACGGCAAACGTCACCCGTAACCACGGCTACATGGTTTTCGACACCCTGTACGGGATCGATCGAACCTTCACCGCGCAGCCCCAGATGGTGGAGGGACACCGGACGGATGAGGATGGCCGCCTGTGGGAGCTGACCCTGAGGGAAGGGCTGCTTTGGCACGACGGCGGACCGGTGCTGTCGCGCGACTGCGTGGCCAGCATCAGGCGGTGGTCGCAGAACGATGCGTTCGGCAGCGCGCTCATGCAAGCCACGGACGAACTCTCGGCCCCGAGCGACCGGGTCATCCGCTTCCGTTTGAAAAGGCCGTTCCCGCTTCTGCCGGATGCGCTCGCGAAGGGCACGCCGTACATGCCGGCGATGATGCCGGAACGGCTTGCCCGAACACCCGTCAGCCAGCAGGTGACGGAGATGGTCGGATCCGGACCGTTCAAGTTCAAGGCCGACGAACGCGTCCAGGGTGCAAGGAACGTTTACGAGCGCTTCGACCGGTACAAACCGCGCGCCGACGGGGTTTCCGAGTGGGTGGCCGGTCCCAAGCGAGCGTTCTACGACCGGGTGATCTGGACGACGACGCCCGACACGGCGACGGCGTCCGCCGCCCTCCAGAACAACGAGCAGGACTGGTGGGAGCAGCCCGCCCACGACCTCCTGCCGCTGCTCCGGGCGACCGGCGACATACGCGTCATCATCCCGGACCCGACCGGGGTCACCACCATGCTGCGCCCCAACCACCTGCAGCCGCCGTTCAACAACCCTGCGATACGGCGCGCCCTGTGGAAGGCGATCAACCAAACGGACTTCATGACCACCATCGTCGGCGACAATGCCGACCTGACCTATACGCCGCTGGGCTACTTCTGCCCGAAGACGGCGATGGCGACCGATGCGGGACTGGAGGTTCTCAAGGGGCCGCGGGACTACGAGGCGGTGAAGCGCGACCTGCGGGCGGCGGGGTACGCCGGCGAGCGCGTCGTCCTCCTGGTCCCCACCGACTACATAACCCTCAAGGCGCTCGGCGACGTCGCCGCCGACATGCTGAAGCGCTGCGGCATCAACGTGGACTACGTCGCGACCGATTGGGGAACCATGCTCCAGCGGCGGACCAAGCAGACCGCCGTCGACCAGGGCGGCTGGAGCCTGTTCGTTTCGAGCTGGACCGGCCTCGACTGGATGAACCCCGCCACGGACATCCCCCTGCGCGGAAACGGCACCGCCGGTTACGCGGGGTGGTACAAGAGCGACGCCATGGAGTCGCTGCGATCCGACTGGATCTACGCGGCCAGCCCGCAGGACCGCGCGGGCATAGCGCGCAGGATGCAGGAGACGGCCGTGAACGACGTCCCGTTCTGGCCGCTCGGCCAGTTCCTGCAGCCGACCGCCCACCGCAAGAGCATCACGGGGGTGTCGAGCGGCTTCGCGACGTTCTGGAACGTCCGCCCCGCTTGAGGCAGCGAGGCCGCGGCCCGACGCAGCCAGGAGCGGCCCCGCGATGATCATCAGGTGCGAAAAGAAGCCGGCGACCGGGTCCCGCGGCATGGTCGTCACCAACCACCCCGTCGCATCCGCGGCCGGCAGCGAGATGCTGGCCGCGGGCGGCAACGCCGTCGATGCCGCGATCGCCGCCCTGTTCACGTTGACGGTCGTGGAACCCATGATGGTCGGCATCCTGGGGGGCGGCACCGCGCACATCCGGCGACCGGACGGCTCGCACGTGGTCATCGATGGACAGGTCACCGCACCGGCCGCGACCACGTCCACGACCTTCGCGCCCGACCCGAGGGCGCCGGAAGGATCGATGGACACGGTCGACCGCAGGAACGCCGTCGGCCCGACGTCGGTGGCGACGCCCGGCAACCTGAAGGCCTGGTGCGAGACGCTGCGACGCTTCGGGACGTTTTCGTTGGGCGATGTCCTGGAGCCGGCGATCCGGCATGCATCGCGAGGCTTCACGGTCACGAACTACCTGCACGAGCTCGTTCGCGAGACGGCCGCGGACATGGCGCGCGATCCGGCGATCGCCGCGATCTACCTGCCGGGCGAGCAACCGATCCGGGCGGGCGAGCGGCTCGTGACAGGCGACTACGCCGAGACGCTGCGAAGCATCGCCCGGGAGGGGCCCGACCTGCTCTACGATGGTGGCTTGGGCGGTCTCCTTGCCGGTCACATGCAGACGCATGGCGGTTACCTGACGAAGGCCGACCTCAAAGACTATCGCACGACCGATCGCGAACCTGTCCGCGGGACCTATCGCGGGCACGAGATCGTGGGACCGCCGCCGCCGGCCTCGGGGCCGCTCCACATCATCCAGATGCTCAACATCCTGGAAGCCTACGACATCGCGAAGCTCGGCTTCGGTTCCGCCGACACCGTCCACCTGCTGGCCGAGGTCCTGAAGATCGCCTTCGCGGACCGCGCTGCCGCGACGGGTGACCCCGCATTCGTCGGCGTTCCCGTCGCGGCGATCCTTTCCAAGGCGTACGCCGCGGAGCGACGAGCCCGCATCGATCCCCGCGCCGCGCGGACGTGGTCGGCAGGCGTCGAGTTCGAACGCTCGCTCCACACGACCCACGTCACGGTGGCGGACGCCTTCGGCAACGTCGTCGCCAGCACGCAGACCATCAACAGCCTGTTCGGCGCGAGATATGTGGTGCCGGGGACGGGGATGATCCCGAACAACTACATGTACGTGTTCGACCCGCGTCCCGGTCGAGCCAATTCGATCGCGCCGGGCAAGCGCCTCACCTCCTCCATGTCGCCGGTCATGGTGCTTCGGGATGCAAGGGTGCTTTACGCGCTCGGACTACCCGGCGGCCTGCGCATCTTCGCCGCCGTCATGCAGGCCATCTCCAACCTGATCGACCACGGCATGAGCCTTCAGGAGGCGGTCGAGGCGCCCAGGGTCTGGACGCAAGGCGGGACGCTGGAGATCGAGGAGGGCGCTTCGGCCGACCTGCTGCAGGCGTTGAAACGACGGGGTCACGACGTGATCGAGGTCCCGAACGTCGCCGGCGGCATGGGCGCGATCCGTTTTTGCGCCGACGGGACCATGGAGGGTGCCGCCTGCTGGCGCGCCGATGGCACGCCCATCGGGCTCGGGGGAGGACTCGCTCGGCCAGGCGTTCGCTTCCGTCCGGAAGTCGCTCGCGAGAAGCCGGGATGAACGCGAGTCCCCCCTCAAAGGTCAGCCCGCCTCGACGCCGCACCAGTCCGCGACGAAGAAGGCGAGCGCCTTGGTGGTTTCGCGCAGCGAAGCGAGGTCGACCCGCTCGTTGAAGCCGTGAACGTCCGCCCCGACCGGGCCGTAGCAGAAGGCCGGGATGCCGTAGTGCCGGTCGTAGAAGCGCGCGTCGTTGAGCGAGGTCGCGAGCCGGCGGCCGAGCGGCTTTCCGGTGCTCGCGGCGTGCGCGCGGGCGAGCGCCTCGCGCGCCTCCGGCGCATCGCGCATGACGTAGCCGTGCGACAGGAAGCCGGACCAGGTCACCTCCGGGGGGTTGCCGGCGAGGTAGGCATCAGCCCGCGCCGCAGCGGCGACGCAGGCCTCGATCTCGCGCTGGCACGTGTCGACGCTCCAGTCCGGCAGCAGGGCGATGCGGCAGTCGAGGTCGCACCACGCCGGGACGCTGGACGCCCAGTCGCCGCCACGGATGATGCCGGGGTTGAGGTTGATCGGGTGCTGCACCGCGCCGTAGATCGGGTCGGAAGCCGCGCGCGCGTTCCATTCGCGCTCGAGTCCTTCCAGCGCCGCGATCACGCCGCACGCCGCCTTGATCGCGTTGAAACCCTCGCCCGCGCGCGCCACGTGCGTCGGCGTGCCCCTGACGCGCACGCGGAACCAGATGACGCCGAGGCACACGTCGCTGAGCGTCTGTCCGGTCGGCTCGGGCAGAAGAGCGCAGTCCGCCCGGTAGCCGCGCTGCAGGGCCGAGAGCGCGCCCGCGCCCGTGCTTTCCTCCTCGATCACCGATTGGAAGTGAAGACGGCCCCGCAGTCGGAAACCGGCCGCGCGGACCGCCTCGACCGCGTAAAGCGCGGCGATCGTCCCGCTCTTCATGTCGGCTGCGCCACGGCCGTGGAGCCAGCCGTCCTCCACGCGCGGCGCAAAGGGCGGGCTTTTCCAGAAGTCGAGCGGGCCCGCCGGCACCACGTCGCAATGGCCCTGGAGGATGAGCGAGCGGCCGCCGCCCGCCGCCGCCGGGGCGAGCGTGCCGACCACGGTGCGTGCGCGCGAGAAGTCGTGCTCGATCACGCCCATGTCGGGCAGGCCACGCAAATCGGCGAGGTCGACATGCCAGTCGTCGACGGCGTAGCCCCGCGCACGCAGGAGATCGGCCATCAGGTCCTGCGCCGGCGCCTCCACGCCCCGCGTGCTCGGGACGGAAACGAGGCGGCGGGTCGTGACGAGTTGGTCGTCGAACGCGGCGTCGACCTGGCCGGCGATGCGGATTTTCGTCTCGTGATCGGTCATTGCCGCCTCCGACGTCGGTTGGATCGACCAAAGCTGACTGTGGCGCAAAGGCCAAGGGGCGCCGAAACGGCAGCTTGCCGTGCCCTCACCTCCGACAATGCCTCGGTTTCGGCCTGGAAGCCCAGGGTGCCGCGGCAGCGCACGCAGGAGACGCAATCGACGTGGGAGGGTCGGCGAGGAGGTCCGGCAGGGGTAGAGGCGCGTGAGCCCTCGGGTGTTCTCGTGGCCACGCGGTCCGCTTCCGCCGTTTGTTCCAGCTCGGTCAAGCCAGCCGCGCCGCCGGAGGTCGGAACGGCTCGCTGTCGATCGACGAACGTGATCCTCACGTCGCCCCGCCGGCTGCGTCGCCTTTCCTGCCGTCGATCATTGCGCGGATGCGGATCGCCAACGCTTCCATGGTGAAGGGCTTGGTCAACACCTGCATGCCGGGTTCGAGCACGCCGTTGGCAGCCGCGATGGGTTCCGCAAAGCCGGTGATGAAGAGCACGCCGAGGCCGGGGTGGCGCTGGCGCGCGACGTCGGCGAGCTGGCGCCCGTTCATCCCGCCGGGCATGGCGACGTCGGTGACGAGAAGGTCGAAGCGCGGGTGTTGTTCGATCTGGCGCATGGCGGAAACGCCGTCCACGGCCTCGATCGCGCCGTAGCCGAGCTCCTGGAGCACCTCGACGATCAACCCGCGCACCAGCGGCTCGTCGTCGACCACCAGCACCGTTTCGCCCGTTCCGCCCCCGATCGCGCCGGCGACCTCCTCCAGCGGCTTCGCCACCACCGCGCCGGCATACCGCGGCAGGTACACCGTCATCGTGGTGCCGATCCCTTCCTTGCTGTGGATGCGCACCTGCCCGCCGGACTGCTTGGCGAAGCCGTAGATCATCGACAGGCCGAGGCCGGTCCCCTCGCCCAGCGGTTTCGTCGTGAAGAACGGGTCGAAGGCGCGGGCGATCACCTCGGGCGGCATGCCCGTTCCCGTGTCGGTCACCGCCAGCGTGACGTAGGGGCCCTCCGGCATGTCGCGCTCGCCGGCGAACAGGGCGTCGACCTCGACCTGTCGCGTTTCGATGCGCAGCGCGCCACCAACCGGCATCGCGTCGCGCGCGTTGATGGAAAGGTTGAGCAGCACGTTCTCGAGCTGGTTCGGATCGCACAGGATCGGGCCGATATCGGCCGGCAGCACCGTTTCAACGGCGATGGACGGCCCCACCGTGCGGCGCAGCAGCTCCTCCATGCCGGCCACGAGCGCGTTGGCGTCGACCACCTTGGGATCGAGTGTTTGCCGGCGCGAGAAGGCGAGCAGGCGATGGGTGAGAGCGGCCGCGCGGTTGGCCGCGGTCATCGCGCCCGTCACGTAGCGCTCGATGTCGGCGGTGCGCCCCTGCTTCACCCTGCGCTGCAACAGGTCGAGGCTGCCGACGATGCCGGCGAGCAGGTTGTTGAAATCGTGCGCCAGCCCGCCGGTGAGCTGGCCGACCGCCTCCATCTTCTG
>CAXTFM010000076.1:3527-15938 GCA_964243435.1 uncultured Beijerinckiaceae bacterium | reverse complement strand
TCGATGCTTTGCGCCGTCGCGCTGTCATCCTCGATCAAAAGAACGCGCATCTCTGTTTCGCCTTCGGCCAGATCGCCTCTCGGCGTGTCTTAGTGTTGTGATAACCATGAGCGTCGCTCGTTAAGATTGTTGCCCATGTCGCGGCCAAGGTGCGAGCAGTGTCCGCCGGCACCTGTTGCGGTCTTCAACCGGAAGCTTCGTCGCGCTCTCAGGCCAACGCTTGCATCCTATGTTTATAAGGGCGCCTCTCTCTTGACCTATCACAGGTCGCAACAATCATTGCCGCATGACGACAAGCGGCATCGAGCGAGGGTCTTCACGAATGGCTGCACAGGCTGTCGCGCTGCTTGGGAGCTACCCCCCGCGCCGCTGCGGTATCGCGAGCTTCACCGAAGACTTGTCCGCAGCCATTGCTGGTGCGCGACCCGAGATGGACGTCCAGGTCGTCGCAATGGGCGATGGCGGCACCTATGCCTACCCACCCCGGGTCACCTTGGTGGTCGAACAAGACGACCTTGCCAGCTACGAGGCGGCGGCACACGCGCTCAATGCACGACGCTGCGACCTGCTCTGCGTCCAGCACGAGTTCGGCATCTTCGGCGGGCCGGACGGCAGTTACCTGCTCAACCTGCTCCGTCGCGTACGCGCGCCGATCGTGACGACGCTGCACACCGTGCTGGAACGCTTCACGCCCGGCCAGGCGCACGTCGTCGAGGAACTCGCCGCGCTTTCGACCCGTCTCGTCGTCATGAGCGAGCGGGCAATGGGCTTCCTCGTCGCGCACGGTGTGCCACGTGAGAAGATCGCCTTCATCCCGCACGGAATTCCGGACATCGATGCCGACCACGAGGCCGAAAAGGCCCGCATGGGCCTGTTGGGCAGAGACCTGATCCTCACCTTCGGCCTGCTGTCGCCCAACAAGGGCATCGAGGTCGCGATCCGGGCCCTTCCCGCCCTTGTCCGCGACAGGCCGGACGCTCTCTACCTCGTCCTGGGCGCCACCCATCCCCACGTCCGTGCCCGGCACGGCGAAACCTATCGGGAGCACCTCGTCACGTTGGCGGCGGAACTTGGCGTGTCGGCCAACGTCCGGTTCGACGGGACCTACTCAGACCCGGCAGGGATCAGCCGCGCCATTGCTGCCGCGGACATCTGCCTGCTGCCCTACCGCAACAGGGAGCAGATCACCTCCGGCACGCTCGCCTATGCGCTCGGGAACGGCAAGGCGGTGGTCAGCACGCCGTTCTGGCATGCCGAAGAGTTGCTGGCCGACGGGCGCGGAGCCCTCACGCCATTCGGCGATCACGATGCCATGGGGCAGGTCCTCGGCGATCTTCTTTGCGGACCGGACGCGCGGGCGGAGATGGAGCGGCGTGCCAGCACCTATGGCGCACGGATGCGCTGGCCCAACGTCGCCCGCAGCTACGGGGAGGTGTTCGACGTCGCGCTTCTCCCGCGCCCGGCGCTCAAGAAAGGGCTGCGGCTGCCCGCTGTCAGGCTCGACCATGTTGCCGCGCTGACTGACAGCACAGGAATCCTGCAGCACGCGACCGTGGCGGTGCCCAAGCTCCGGGAAGGATACACCACCGACGACAACGCACGCGCGCTGCACCTCGCCGCCCTGGTTTGCACCGACCCTCAGGCACCGGCCATTGCGCGACGTACCCTGTCCTTCCTCGACCACGCCCTCGACCCGGCGAGGCGCAGGTTCCGCAACTTCATGGCCTATGACCGGAGCTGGTTGGACGAGGACGGAGGAGACAACGCGCAGGCTCGTGCGGTGCGGGCCCTGGTGGCGGCGGCGCACGGGTTGGGCGGCGCGCTCGGCGCGACGGCCCGCGAGCTCCTGGCCCGCTCCCTGCCGACGCTCGACGACCTGACCCATCCACGGGCCCAGGCCATCGCCCTCATAGCCCTCGCCGAGCACGCCACTCATGTCGAGCTCGCACCGGATCTGCGTGCCCTGGCAGATCGCTACGCCGCGAAGCTCCTGCATCTGCGGGCTGAATGCGCAACGCGATCCTGGCCCTGGTTCGAGCGCTCGCTGAGCTACAGCAACGCCAAGCTTCCCCATGGTCTGATCGCCTATGGCCGCGCATTCGCCGACGCCGTCGCGATCGACGCCGGACTGGAAGCGCTTGGCTGGCTCGAAACGCAGCAGACGGCGTCCGATGGCACGTTCCTGCCGATCGGCTGCGAGCGCGCCTATGGTCGTGGCGAAGCGCGCCCCCTTTGGGATGGGCAACCGGTGGAAGTCTACGCCACGGTGGCCGCGACGCTCGAAGCGCACCGCGCCACCGGCGATGTGGCCTGGCTCGTTGCGGCTCGTCGCGCCCTGGAGTGGTTGTTCGGCCGCAACGCGCTCGGTCTCCCGCTTTACGATCCGGAAACGGGGGGCAGTCGTGACGGCCTCCGTCGCAACGGGCTCAACGCCAACCAGGGCGCCGAAAGCACGCTGGCCCTGTGGCTGAGCCTTGCCGAGTACGAGCGCGCGGTTCAGCTCGCCCCGGCGTCCCGGCCTGCGGCGGTCAAATGACCGGTTCTCTCGCGCGGCATCCGACGTTGGATCGCCCGCTGCGCATCGGAATGCTGGCACCGATCGCCTGGCGTGTTCCGCCTCGGCACTACGGCCCTTGGGAACAGGTGGTGTCGCTGCTCACCGAAGGGCTGGTCGAAGCGGGTGTGGACGTGACGCTGTTCGCGACCGCGGACGCCCGCACCGCGGCGCGGCTCGATGCGGTGGTCCCAACGCCCTACGAGGAAACGCCCGGCATGGCCGTGAAGGTCTGGGAGGGACTGCACCTCGCCAATGCGTTCGGCAAGGCGGGCGCGTTCGATCTCGTTCACAACCACTACGACTTCCTGCCGCTGACCTATGCCAGCCTCGTCGAAACCCCCGTGGTGACGACGATCCACGGCTTCTCCAGCGAGAGCATCCTTCCGGTCTACCGACGGTTCAACGACCGGGGTTGGTTCGTGAGCATCTCGGACTCCGACCGGCACCGCGATCTTGCCTATCTCGCCACGATCCACCACGGCCTGGACCTCCGAGGGTTCACGTTCCAGGGCAGCCCGGGCGCATACCTGCTGTTCTTCGGCCGGATCCATCCCGATAAAGGTACGGCCGACGCCATCAGGGTCGCGCGGGCGGCGAACCTTCCTCTCGTGCTCGCCGGGATCGTCCAGGACGAAGACTACTTCAAGCGTGAGGTCGGGCCGCAGCTTGGGCCGGATACACGCTACGTCGGCCCGGTCGGCCCGGCGGAACGGAATGCATTGATGGGCGGTGCGCTGGGCCTGCTGCACCTGATCCACTTCGACGAGCCGTTCGGCCTTTCGGTCGTCGAAGCGATGGCCTGCGGCACGCCGGTGGTCGCGTTCCGCCGGGGCAGCATGCCCGAACTCATCGAGCAGGGTGTCGGCGGCTACCTTGTCGACGACGAGGCCGGCGCCCTTGCCGCGATTAAGCGCTTGCGTTCGCACGATCGCGGCATGGCGCGGATCAACGCAGAGCGTTTCTCCGTCGGCCGCATGGTCGAAGGGTACCTGCGTGCTTACCGGCGTGTCCTGGATGGCATGCAGGCCGCCCAATGAAGCATGCGCGAACCAGCCGAAGCCGTCTCAAGATCAAGAAGGGCGCATCAGCGGGGCGTGATTGGCAGTTCTCGAGCGGTCAGCGTCGCGGCCGAGCAGTATCGCAGCAGGCAGAAAGGGCACAGACCTTCGACGTCGGTCACGATGCACCATAGATCAAATCTTTGCGCGGGAGCCGATCGTCGACATCCACCACGTTGCAGTATGCGCCCTGTGTCGGCGCGAAAGCTGACGAACCGATATCTGCGAGGCGTTTTCGGCCGGGAGCGAGCAGTTGCCTCGCCCACCGGTTAAGGCGATGCGCCGTCGCGTCGGTCTCGTTCAGCGGCTGGATCAGCAGGTGGCGCGCATCGCCTCCAATCGGGCCAGATAGGCCGGCGCCAAGCACATACCGATCGGCAACTGCATTGACGGCGAGAGCCGATGCACGCATTCCGCCAGGTAGGACATGGCGCTTTCCAGCGTCCTCGCGCTGAAAGGCTTGGCGATGACCGCCGCCGCACCTTCCATATCGTTGATCAGCTTGCGCACGTTGGCCGTGAGGAACACGACCGTTACGTCGTCGTTGCGGGCCGCACGTGCGACGTCCAAGCCCGATGAGCCATCCCTGAGGTGCAGATCGAGCAGGATCAGTTCGGGGCGCAGCTCGGCGATCATTGGAAGCGCCTCTTCGGCCGACATCGCCGTACCAACGACAGCGTGTCCGGCGGCCTCGAGCGCGGCTTCCAGCTGCATCAGCTGGACGGCCTCGTCCTCGACGATCAGCACGCGTAGGGGCTTGGGCACTGGCGCTCGTTTCATTTAACCAGCTCACGCATCAGGCGTAGGTTGACGATCGTACCGGGGTTGTTCAAGGACCAGGAAATGCTCGCGTTGAGTTGACGTGCCAGCATTCCCGTCAGGCTTTTGCCGAACGAGCGCTTTTCCACCACTTCACTCGGCATCCCCACACCGTCGTCGGAGACCCTAATGCCCAAATAGTTACCATCCAGTGCCACCCTGACCGATAGGCGGCCGGACCGTCCATCGGGAAAGGCATGCTTGAGCGCGTTGGTGATCAGCTCGTTCATGATCAACGCCACCGTTGGCGCCTTTTCGACCGGGATTTCGACCGGCTCAAGATCGAAGTGGAGCTGCACCTTGCGCCCGGATCCCTGAACGAGGTCGGACGCCAGATCGCGCGCGAAGTCGGCGACATCGAAGCGTGTGACGTTGCTCGATTGGTAAAGCCGCCGATGCACCGTGCCGAGCGCCTCGACGCGAGATTGCAACGCCTCCATCGCCGCGCGCGCGGGTGCGTCGGTGATCGCCTGCGTCGTCATCGCCACGAGTGCGGCAATCATCTGCAGGTTGTTTTTGACCCGATGGTCGACCTCGTGGATCAGCATGGTCTTGGCGGCGAGCGCATCGGTCAACTCGCGGGTTCGCGATGCGACCTCGCGCTCGAAATGGACCTTCTCGTCGAGCGTGCGCTGCTGGGCGTTGACGCGATCCGTGACGTCAAGTTGCGACGCGAAGAAGAACAGCGTTTCGCCGGCCTCGTTGATGACCGGACTGATGTAGAGGGCATTCCAAAACAGCGTTCCATCCTTGCGGTAGTTGAGCAGATCAATGCCGACGTCGCGATTGCCGCCGATGGCCTCACGAACCTGCTGCACCGCGCCTTTGTCGGTTCCCGCTCCCTGGAGAAACCGGCAGTTCTGACCCATGATCTCGTCGCGCTCGTAGCCGCTGAGCATCAGAAACGCGTCGTTGACGAAGACGATCGGGTTATCCGGCAACCGAGGATCGGTAACGATCATCGCCATGCGCGTCGCGCGCACTGCGGCGGCGAACGGGTCACCTTTGCCAGGTTCGGTGTCCAGCCGGTTTGTCAGGTGCCAGGCGTCTGCTCGTTCCATGATGCTTCTGCCTTTTTACCTGGGCGGTACACCTCCAGGAGCTTGATCGATGCGGCACGCGACGCTTCAACTGCCGATGCTTATGCTGTCACGGGTCCTGCCAGACACCAAGCGATCCAGCTGGAAATTTCAGCACGGGAGTCCCACGCGCGACGACTTGCCCAATGGCGTAGGTCGCTTGCTTGGAGGCGAGCCGAGTCCCGGCCTTGCCTCGCGGTCGGCTAGCCGCCGCGCACGCTCGCGCGGGGCGGGTCAGATGCTCGATTGGAGGATCCCCGAGGCGGATGGCCGAAAGCGGCAACGCCGGCGCGGAGACTGCGCCTGTTGCGCTGATCGAGGCCGCACCAGTCAACCTTCTCGGCACAGCGGAAGGCCCCGAAGGCCTTCGTCGCTGTCAAATCAGCACCGTGCGACGCTAGCCGCAAACCTGGGTCATGAGCCTTTTGAGGTCTTGCCGGCTATAGGGCTTCGGCAGCACTTGCATCCCATGAAGATCATGTCGTGCGCCGTAGTAGTCAGCGGTCACCAGAACCACGGGTAGGTTCGGCATGGCAACCTTGATCTGCTTCGCGAGCTGGTAGCCATCCATCTCGGGCATTTTGAGGTCGGTGATCACCAGGTCGAAGTCGCCGTCAGAGGCGAGCATCCGCAGCGCTTCTTGTCCCGAGTTGACCTCGCAAGCATCGTAGCCAAGCCGCGCGAGGTTATCGAACAGAAAACCTGCAACCAGATGGTCGTCGTCAACGACGAGAACCTTACGGGGCATGTCTGAAATCTGCGGTGGGAGCCAGATCTACACTCCAAGCACAAGGATTGCTGCCCTTCGGCAATCAATCCGACCAAACTGATCGTTTCGACACGTTGCTCGTGTCGCCGTGTAAAGCGCCGATCGGCTGTCGCCTGGTTCGAACCCGCAGCGCCGTGCCTTCGGACGAAGCACCCGCCGTGACGTTGCCTGGCCTGGCAATCGCCAGGCTGACCGTGCCCGCGCGCCTGCGGCCCATTCCCGCCACCTTCGTCCGAACCCGGCGCGCGCGGTGGACGCCTACAAGGTGGTGCTGGCAGTGCGCGGATCGCTTCGGCCCTGTTCTGTATGGAGCTGGCCTTTTCGTACCCACCGCGTATGTCGGTCACGGACGGATCATGTGGTAGGTGGTCATCGATAAGACGCCGTCGGCGTCGAGGACGAAGGCTGCGTCCAGAGGATCGGCCGACATCAGCGGATTGGACCATGCCGACTTGACCGATCATGACGGCGTTTCGATCGAAGCTGTCGACGAGCTCTGCGCCGGCGAGCGCATCCACCTGCCCGGCGCGATCCAGCCCCATGGCGTCCTTCTCGGCGTCGACCAAGCCACGGGCGTCGTGGTGGTGGCGAGTGTCAACGCGACCGCGATCCTTGGCGTCGCCGTGCAGGACCGTACGCTTGCCGACATCGTCGATGACGACTTCGCCGCCGAGGTGAGCCGTCGTACCGCGAGCGGCGACCTCGATCCGGAACTGCCATGGGAAACCTCGATCACCATAGCGGCCGGCAGCTTTGACGTCGCGGGACACCTCCACGATGGCTTGGTGCTGCTCGAAATCGAGCCGGTCATCCCGATCGCCCAGAGCCAAGCCAAGTCCGTCGCTCGGCTGCTCCAGCGGAGCATCGGACGCCTTCGCGCCTGTGACGGTGGCGTCGAGGCCCTTGCGCGGGTTGCGGTGGAAGGGCTCCGCCGCATTTCCGGCTACGAGCGCGTCCTGATCTACCGCTTCGATCGCGATTGGCACGGAACGGCGATCGCCGAGGAAAAGGTGGACGACTGGGAGCAGTCGTTCCTCGGCCTGCACTTTCCTGCCTCCGACATCCCCCGACAGGCACGCGAGCTTTACGCGCGCTCAACGATGCGCTGGGTACCGTTTCGAGACTACACGCCCGTGCCGGTCGAAGGGGCGCCGGGACGCCGCGACGCCCGACCCGTCGACCTGTCCTTTGCCCGCCTCCGCAGCCTGTCCCCGGTCCACCTGCAGTACCACCGCAACATGGGCGTCGACGGCACCATGTCGGTATCCGTCCTGCGGAACGGCACGCTGTGGGGCCTCGTCGTTTGCCACCACAGGCGACCACACCAGCCTTCGCCGGAGGCCCGTGCCGCGATCGCGGCGCTGACCGACGCCTTCGCGCTGCGCGTCGGGCCGACGGAGAAGGCCCACCTCGACCGGCGGCGGCGTGCCGACATGCAGCGCCTCACCGCCCTCATCGCGCACATGACCGCGTCCGACGACGTCGCGACCGCGGCCACGGATGGGCCGTCCCGCATCGACGGCTTCTTCGAGGCGGGCGGTGCCGTGGCGATCAACGGCGAGGTCATCTTTCCGGTCGGCAGGACGCCCCCGCTGCCGGCGATCCGCGGCCTCGTCGCATGGTTGCGCGAGCGGTCGGAACCCGAGGTCTTCCACACCGATCGCGCGTCCAGCCTTTGTCCCGCGCTCCAGGCGTACGCCGGCGTCGCGAGCGGCGTCCTCGCGGTCTACCTGTCACCCGAAAAGACCGATCTTCTGGTCTGGCTCAGGCCGGAGGAGGCCCAGCTCGTCGATTGGGGCGGCGACCCGCGCAAGGGCAACGCCACCGAAGCGCGCGTGCCCCGACAATCCTTCGATCGCTGGGTGGAACGGCGCCAGGGACGATCGCGGCCATGGGAACTGTCCGACCTGGAAACGGCCGACGACATGCGCCGCGCCGTGATGGACATCGTCGTCCGCAACCTGAGCCGGCTTGCAAACCTCAACGACCAGCTCCGGCAATCGCAGAAGATGGAGGCGGTCGGTCAGCTCACCGGCGGCGTCGCCCATGACTTCAACAACCTGCTGACCGTGATCAGGTCGTCCACCGACCTGCTGAAGCGGCCGAACCTGAGCGAGGAGCGGCGGACCCGCTACGTCACCGCCATCTCCGACACGGTCGACCGCGCCGCCAAGCTCACGGGGCAGCTCCTCGCCTTTGCACGACGCCAGGCCCTGCAGCCGGAAGTGTTCGACGCCGCGCGCAGTGTGGCTGCCATCGGCGACATGGTGCGCACGTTGACCGGCGCGCGCATACGGGTCGAGATCGAAGTCGAAAGTGCCACGAGCCTCGCCGAGGCATCGCCGGATTTCCACATCGACGCCGACCCAAGCCAGTTCGACACGGCGCTGGTCAACATGGTGGTGAACGCACGCGATGCGATGGACGGCGAAGGGCGGCTCACCATCCGGGTTCGCCGGGCCGATGCGCTACCACCCGTTCGAGCCCATCCCGCCATCGCCAGCCGCTTCGTGGTCGTGTCGGTCGTCGACACCGGCGCCGGCATCGAGCCGAACAACCTCAATCGCATCTTCGAGCCGTTCTTCACGACGAAAGGCGTCGGGCAAGGCACAGGGCTGGGCTTGAGCCAGGTGTTCGGCTTCGCCAAGCAATCCGGGGGCGAGATCGTGGTCGAGAGCACGGTCGGCGTCGGGACGAGCTTCAGCCTGTACCTCCCGCATGCGGGCCGGAAAGGGGTCGCTTCCCCGACTGCCATGGAACCTGCGCCGTTCACCGAGGGCCACGGCACGCGCGTCCTGGTCGTCGAGGACAACGGCGAGGTTGGCGCGTTCGCGACGCAGGCGCTGACCGAACTTGGCTTCGAGTCCGTTTGGGTGATGGACGCGCAGGAGGCGCTCGCTCGCGTCGAGGCGGACCCGAAGCCTTTCGAGGTCGTGTTCTCCGATGTGATGATGCCCGGGATGAACGGCGTCGATCTCGCGCGCGAGATGAAACGTCGGCGCCCTTACCTGCCCGTGGTGCTCACCTCGGGATACAGCCACGTGCTGGCCGCGGAAGGGACGCACGGCTTCGAACTGCTGCGCAAACCGTATTCCGTGGCCGACCTTTCGCAGGTGCTGCGTCGAGCGCTGCACGCGCGGTCAGGTTTGATCGTCGGCTGAGTCGAACGCGCGACCCGTCAGGCGTCCGGCAGCTGCCGACAAGCGCGTTCCCGTGAGTTTGCACGTCGGCGCGGGTCCATGGCGCAGACCGGCGTCGCAAGCCTTTGCACGGATCCCCGTCAGCAAGGTCTCGTGCGAGCACCGATCCACAGCATGGCGATTGTCGGTTCAGGGATGACCGCTCGCAAGCATCGAGCGACGAGCGGCCACACACCAGCCGGGATCGAAAAGCTGGTCCATGACCGTTCTGGCGGGTGGCTGTCGGCGCAAAGCGCTATTTCTTCGCCGCAAGGTCGCCGCGCTTGAGCAGCGTGCGCGCGCTCGCGATGTGTTCGCGCATTCGGGTAATCTGCTCGGCCATGTCCAGCTTCGGCTTGCCGGGCTGTGGCATCGATTGCGTCCCCGCCCCATGCAAGCCTGCGGGGCGGGCGATCTTGGTTGGCATGTCGGTCATGAAGCGCCTTGGTGATCGGGGCGCTTGCGGTAAGGCGGCGTCCACGGTCGCGCCACAGCTTTTGCTAGTTTCCGGGCTGGGCCGCGAACACGATACCGTTGCTTGCCATGCGATCTGCCATGGCCGCGACGATGCGCCGAGCCACCCCGTCGGCAACCGACCCGGATTTTAAACCGACCCTCTGCCGCGCGGCGGAACCGCGTGCGTGCTGAACGTCTGTGCGCAACAGCGCTCGCATCGGGAGCCGAGATCACTCCTGTCGCCTTGGTCGCGGGTCGTCGTCGCAATGGCGAGCGGATGCGTCCGGTCGAGGCTCGGCTTTGCCGCCTGCGTATAATTGCGAGAAAACGTCGAACAACATGCCGTGACGGCGCTGCGCGTGCCCTGCGTTTGACGCCGGAGGCGTTCGTGGTGGGCGAGGTCGCCATGGAAGGGCGGCGGTGCCGGTCGGCGCAGTGCGGCGCTGCGTGGGAGGCAGAGGAACGGAAGGAGGTGGCGTGAAGCGTGTCGGACGGTGTGATCTTACATCGGATAACCATATGCAGCCGATGACCGAACAGTCCGATGGCGTCGTGCTGAGCGTCGATGACGCGATTGCCTACCTCGACGCGCAAGCAGCGCACCGCGTCGCCCAATCGCCCGTGGGCATCGTGGCCCGGTACGTCGAGCGCAGGCAGGCGCTCAAGCGCAAGCGCAAGCGCCTCATCGTGAACCGCACCGTCATGGGACACGTGGAATGACGGCCGAAGCCATGAACGAGGCCTTCGCCGCCATGGACACCGCTCATTATGGGCATCGTTGATGGCGGACACGGGTGCGACAAGGGCGCGGGTTGCTCGGCCAACCGCCCCGGGATCATCTGGCGCCAGGGTACCGGGGCAGAAGCAGGATTGGCCCTGCACCCGCTTGGAGGGTCACATGTCCAACGACAAGCCGAAGTGGGACCAGCCGAGCAACGTCAGGACCGAGGTCGCCGACCTTGCCGCCGAGCTGGCCCGCGAGCACGGGATTACGCCGCAAAGGGCACAGATGCTGATCGACCGGCTGGGCACCGATCCCGAAACGCTGAAAGCGGCGGCCAAGGAGCTGCGGATCAACCCCAAACGCTGATGTAGCTGCCGTCTGCCTCGCTCGTGCGCGACCTGGGCGAGGCTTGCCATGTCGTGACCGCGAGAGAAGAGTCGGATCGCCGACCGGGCACCAGCACCGCTGCGGAGGCGCTGATCTCTTCCGCGGGGCGGGCAAGAGCGGCACCGTTACCGACCGGGACCGCGAGGTGTACTCGATCGAGGCGCTCAAGTGCTTCTTGAACAAGGACGGCGCCTCGCTCGGCAGCCTCGCCTCTGCTTCGTGCCACTTGCCAGACCCTTGTACCCGATGTGTCGCGACAAAGTGCGCCGGGGCACATGATCCGGCACATTGCCTTATGATGGCGAACAAGCTTGACCGCGGGCGTATGGCCCCTCGATGCAGCGCTACCACGTCGACATCGACTACGACGGTCGCATCCTTCGAGACATCTACGGTGTCTCGCTCATGGACGATGCTGAAGCGCGCAGCCACGCCTTGTTGGCGCTTACCAACTCTGCGCGCCGCCACAAATCGGGCGCGGGCGCGCAAGCGTTGCGCGTTTCCCTCCGCAACGGGAAAGGCAAGGTCATCTACGGCGCGACCCTATGGTTGCGAGGGGAAAACCTAGCGGGCATCCCTCGCAGCGCCTAGAACGGCCGTGGCGAGCAGGCCATCGACGTCCTGCTCCGCGCGATCGTCGAGCATGGGATCAGGGCGTCCGCTCTGCCACGGGCCTGCGCGATCACCGCGGCGGACATCATTGACGGCATGGTGGGCGATGCCGAACCCGACCAGATCATCGCCGGCCCGATTGGCAGCGCGTACCGGGGCGAGATCGCGTTCTTGGGCAGGTTGCCGTTCGCGGCGCAGGGCAAGCCGGGCGGCATGGATCGAACGTGCGGGGTGGGGCTACGCTGTTGGAAGAGTGCTGGCGCAACGTCGGCGAAGCTCGGTCGGTTGAAGCCGGATCAGTGCGCTTCGACCATCCTGCTGGCGTCGAGCTGTTTCATGAGGCGGCGCAGTTCTTCGCGGCTGTAGGGTTTGGCCAGCACCCTTGTTGCGGTGTCGTTGGCCATCTCGGGCCAGTAGTTCGCGGTGACAACGGCGACCTGAAGGTCGGGCCACGCCGCCTTGATGTGTCCGGTCAGCGCGTAGCCGTCCATCCGCGGCATGTTGAGGTCGGTGATGACGAGGTCGAAGCCGCCATCCGCGCGCAGTACGTCCAGGGCTTCCTGCCCCGAATAAACTTCCCGCGCGTCGTACCCCAACCCTTCCAGAACATCGAACATGAACCCTGCGACCATCAGGTCGTCGTCCACGACCAGGACCTTGCGTGCCATCGGTTCACCTGGCTTTGAAACATCGGGCAGTCTGGACGAAGCCCGGTCAGCGTGATGGGTAGGGCTTGCGCGGGGCTGGTTCAAGCGCAGCGACGGCTAAGGC
>CAXTFM010000076.1:0-3427 GCA_964243435.1 uncultured Beijerinckiaceae bacterium | reverse complement strand
GAGTGTTACATGTAGAATGCATGAAGGCTTCCCTTACGCCCGATCGATCTGGACCCATCCAGGCCGTCGTCTTTGACCTGCTCACCGCACTGCTCGATTCCTGGACGGTTTGGAACCGTGCCGCCGGGTCGGACAGCGACGGCCTGCGCTGGCGCCGCGCCTACCTCCGCCTCACCTACGGTTGCGGCGCCTATCGCCCCTACGAGGACCTTGTGCGCGAGGCCGCCGCCGAGGCCGGCCTGGGCGCCGGCCATGCCGAGGCCTTGACACGGGGCTGGGGCGAGCTTCGGCCCTGGCCGGAGGTCGGCGAGGTGCTGGGCGCGCTCGCCAGGCGCGAAACGCCGCTCGCCGTCGTCACCAACTGCTCGGTGCCGCTCGGTCGTCAGGCGGCGGAGCGCGTGGGCGTTCCCTTGGCGGCGGTGGTGACGGCGGAGGAGGCCGGCTTCTACAAGCCGCGGCCCGAGCCCTACCGTGCCATGCTCGACAGGCTCGGCACCGATCCGGCCCGCACCCTGTTCGTCGCCGGCTCCCCGGCGGACATCCCCGGCGCTTCCGGCGTCGGCATGCCGGTGTTCTGGCACAACCGCGCCGGCCTTCCCTTCGTGGCGCACGCGGCGCGGCCGTTCCTCATCGCCGACACTCTGCACCCCCTCGCGGAGATCGCGCGATGACGTCGCCCTTCGCCGGGCTGGACACGCCGTGCCTGCTGCTCGACCGCGACCGCCTCGAACGCAACGCCATGCGCATGCGCGCGCGCTGCACGGCGTTGGACGTCGCCTTGCGCCCGCACGTCAAGACGTCGAAGTCGACGGACGTCGCGCTCATCGCCGGCGCTGGCGCGATCGGTCCGATCACCGTGTCGACGCTCGCCGAGGCGGCGTACTTCGCCGCCGCCGGCTGGCGCGATATCCTGTATGCCGTCGCAATGGCGCCGACGAAGATCGCGCGCGCGGCGCGCATCCAGGCCCGGACCGGCGCGCGGCTGACGCTGGTGGTCGACGACGCCGCAGCCGCCCGCGCCCTCGCCGCTGCGGCACAGGCGAACGGGACCAGCTTCGGCTGCCTCGTCGAGATCGACTGCGGCGAGCACCGCAGCGGCGTCGCCCCAGCCTCCGACGAACTCACCGCCGTAGCCGCGGCGGTGGCGCGGGGCGGCCCGCACCTCCGGCTCGCCGGCGTTATGACGCACGCCGGTCATTCCTACGCGCTCGACGACCCGGCTGAGCTGCGGCGGCTCGCTGAGGTGGAGCGCGCCGCCGCCGTCGGCTCCGCCGAGCACCTGCGCGCCGCCGGCCATGCCTGCCCGACCGTGAGCGTCGGCTCGACGCCGACCGTGCTTTTCGCCGAGCATCTCCGCGGCGTCAGCGAGGCCAGGGTCGGCATCTACCTGTTCTGTGACCTCGCGCAACTGTCCAGGAAGGTTTGCGCCGAGGCCGACCTCGCCGTGTCCGTGCTGGCGACGGTGATCGGCCACCAGCGCCGCGGGCCGAGCCTGGTGCTGGACGCGGGCGCGCTCGCCCTGTCGAAGGACGTGAGCGCCAACCGCCTCCTGCCCGACGCGCATTACGGCTGGGTGTGCGACGCGGACACGCTGGAGCGTTTTCCCGGCCTTTCGGTCGCCGTCGTCCACCAGGAGCACGGTACGGTACCGGTGCCGGACGAGGGCTGGTTCGAGCGCCTGCCCGTCGGGGCGCAGGTGCGCATCCTGCCCAACCACGCCTGCCTGACCTGCGCGGCGTACCGGTCCTACGACGTTCTCGTCGACGGCCGCGTCGCGGCGACCTGGAAACGCACCGGCGGCTGGTCGGAGGGAGAAGCCGCATGACGATCGCGCCCAGGATGACCGAGGTGCGCTGCGCCGCGGCGCCGCAGCCGGGCGGGCACTACGCGCAGGGCGTGCTGCACGGGTCGACCCTCTACGTCTCGGGCCAGCTCGGCCTCGCCCGGGATATGCCGACCGAGACGAGCATCGCGGAGCAGGTCGCCTTCGCCCTCGGCAACATCGAGCGGATCGCCCGTGTCGCCGGGGCCGACCGGACCGGCGTCGTCAAGTGCACGGTGTACGTCGCCGAGATCGCGCACTGGGACGAGGCGAACCGCGCCTACGCCGCCTTCTTCGGCGCGCACCGGCCGGCGCGCGCCGTGGTGCCCTGCGGGCCGCTGCACTTCGGCTGCAAGGTCGAGATCGAGGCCGTCGTGGCGGTGTGCGCGTGATGCCGATGCCATCTGGATCAGCCGCGGCGGTCCAGGCAGCCGGACCCCAAGCCTCGCTGCCGCTGGTGCCGATGCTCGACGTCAGCCGGCTGGTCCTCGGCTACGGCGCCGGCCCCGCCTTCGTGCCCGCGGTGCGCGACGTTTCGTTCACCGTGCGCCGGGGCGAGACGACGGTGCTGCTCGGTCCGTCCGGCTGCGGCAAGAGCACGATCCTGAAAGCCGTCGCCGGCTTCCTCCGTCCGGCCTCGGGTCAGGTGCGCGTCGACGGTCGACCGGTGACCAAGCCCGGCCCCGACCGTGCCGTCGTGTTCCAGGAGTTCGACCAGCTCTTTCCTTGGCGCAGCGTGCTCGACAACATCGCCTACCCGCTGCGACGCACCGGGCGAAGCCGCCGCGATGCCGACGAGAGCGCCCGCCACTGGCTCGGCGTCATGCATCTCGACCACGCGGCCGCGCGCTTCCCGCACCAGCTTTCGGGCGGCATGAAGCAGCGCGTCGCCATTGCCCGCGCGCTGGCGCTCGAGCCGGCCGTGCTGCTGATGGACGAGCCGTTCGGCGCGCTGGACCCGCGCACGCGGCTGCGCCTCCAGCTCGAGTTTCTCGACCTCGCCGCCCGAACCGGCGCGACCGCGCTTTTCGTCACGCACTCGATCGCCGAGGCCGCGCTCGTCGGCTCCGACGTCCTGATCCTCGACGGCACGCCGTCATCGATCCGCGCGGTCGTGGACGCCCGCGCCGTCACCGAGCCGGGCTCCCCTGCCGCGCTCCGCGTCGGGCAGGAGATTTCGGCGCTGATGGGCCACGAGGGAGGCCACGCCCATGGCGAGTGACGCGACCACGGCCCCTGCCGCGTCGCGCCGCCTGCCACGCTGGCACGACCTGCCCGTCGCCGTGCGCCGCGGCGTGCAGTTCGCGCTGCTTCTCGCGCTGTGGCAAGTGTACGTCAGCTGGTCGGACGTCGAACCCCTCGTGTTCCCGGCGCCCTTCGACGTCGGCCGCGCCCTCGTGCTCGGTTGGATGACGGGTGACCTCGCCCGGGCCACCGGCGCCACGCTGTGGCTCCTGCTCATCAGCTTGGGCCTCGGCGGTCTGCTCGGGCTCGCTTTCGCCGTGCTGTCGCGCCTCAGCGTCTTCGCCGACGACGGCGTCGAGCTGCTCACGGGCATGCTGAACCCGCTGCCCTCCGTGGCGATGCTGCCGATCGCCATCATCT
>CAXTFM010000075.1:3623-15945 GCA_964243435.1 uncultured Beijerinckiaceae bacterium | reverse complement strand
AGCCCTCGGCATAGGCCTGCATCATGCCGTACTCGATGCCGTTGTGGATCATCTTCACGAAATGCCCGGAACCGGCCGGGCCGCAATGGAGGTAGCCGAGTTCCGCCGTCGGGTTGTGCCCGTCGCGGCCCGGCGTCTTCTCGATCTCGCCGACCCCCGGCGCCAGGGCCTTGAGGATGGGGTCGATGCGCCCGACCGCCTCGTCGTCGCCGCCGATCATCATGCAATAGCCGCGCTCCAGGCCCCACACGCCGCCGGAGGTGCCGATGTCGATGTAGTGCAGGTCCTTCTGCTGCAGCGCCTTGGCGCGGCGGATGTCGTCCTTGTAGAAGCTGTTGCCGCCGTCGATCACCGTGTCGCCGGGTTTCAGGTGCTCGCCGAGGTCGACGATGGTGTCCTCGGTGACCTTGCCCGAGGGCAGCATCACCCACACCGAGCGCGGCGCGTCGAGCTTGGCGACGAGGTCGTCGAGGCTCGTCGCCCCCGTCATGCCCTCGTCGGCGAGCTTGCCCACCGCATCCTTGCTGAGGTCGAACACCACGCACTCGTGCCCGTGGTTCTTGAGCCGGCGCGCGATGTTGCCGCCCATGCGGCCCAACCCGATGATTCCAAGCTGCATGGCCTCAACTCCTGTGCGTGGACGGCTTCAATGAGCCTTGTGGATCTTGATCTGCTCGCGGGCCGCTTCCAGCACCTTCTCGGGCGTGAAGCCGAACTTGGTGAGCAGGTCCTTCAACGGTGCCGACGAGCCGAAGCTGTGCATGCCGATGATCTTGCCGGACGACCCGGCGTAGCGGTCCCAACCCATCACGGTGCCCTGCTCGACCGAGACGCGCGCCGTGATGTCGGGCGGCAGCACGTGGTCGCGGTAGCCCTGGTCCTGGCGCTCGAACAGCTCGAGGCAGGGCATGCTCACCACGCGGGCGTGGATGCCTTCCTTGGCCAGCACCTCATAGGCGCCGACGCAAAGGCCGACCTCCGTGCCGGTGCCCATCAGGATCACCGCCGGCTTGCCGTCGGGGGCGTCCGCCAGGATGTAGGCACCCTTCTCGACCCCGCGCGCGGAGGCGTACTTCGTGCGGTCAAAGGTCGGCATGGGCTGGCGGCTCAGCGCCAGCACCGCCGGGTTGTGCTGGAGGTTCAACACCACGCGGTAGGTTTCGCTGACCTCGTTGGCGTCGCCCGGGCGGAAGGTGAGAAGGCCGGGGATGCAGCGCAGGCTGAGCAGTTGCTCGATCGGCTGGTGGGTCGGGCCGTCCTCGCCGACGCCGATCGAGTCGTGGGTGAACACGGTGAAGTTGTGCAGGTCCATCAGCGACGAGAGGCGGATCGGCGGGCGCATGTAGTCAGCGAACACCAGGAAGGTGGAGCCGAAGGCGCGCAGGCCGCTGAGCGCGAGGCCGTTGCACACCGAGCCCATGGCGTGCTCGCGGATGCCGAAGTGCATGTTCATGCCGCCAGGCTCCTTGGCCGACAGCGACGGCTTGCCCTCGATGGTGGTCTTGGTCGAGGGGGCGAGGTCGGCCGAGCCGCCGACGAACCACGGGCACACCTTGGCGATGGCGTTGATGACCTTGCCCGAGGCCTCGCGCGACGCGACGCCCTTCTCGCTCGGCTCGAACACCGGCAGCGCCTTTTCCCAGCCCTCCGGCATGGTGCGGTTGAGGATGCGGTCGACCTCGTCGGCGACGGCGGGCTCCTTGCCGCGGTAGGCGGCGAAGGTCTTCCGCCACGCCTCGTTGAGGGCGGCGCCGCGCTTGCCGATCCCGGCGTCGAAGTGCTCGCGCACGCCGTCCGGCACGTAGAAGCTCTTGTCCTCCGGCCAGCCGTAGGCCTTCTTGGCGCCGCGGATCTCGTCCTCGCCCGGCGCGTCGGAATGGGCCTTGTGGGTGCCGGCCTTGGTCGGGAAGCCGTAGCCGATCACCGACTTGACGATGATCATCGTCGGCCGGTTCTTTTCCGCCTTGAAGCCGTCGATCGCCTTGAGGAAGGCGGCGGTGTCGTTGGCGTCGGCGACGTGGAGCACGTTCCACTGGTAGGCGTCGAAGCGCTTGGCGACGTCCTCGGTGAAGGCCAGCGGCGTGTCGCCCTCGATGGTGATCTTGTTGTCGTCGTAGATCCAGCACAGGTTGGCGAGGCCCAGCGTGCCGGCGAGCGAGGCGGCCTCGGACGCGACGCCCTCCATCATGTCGCCGTCCGAGCACATGTTGTAGACGTCGTAGTCGAACAGGGTGGCGCCGTCGCGGTTGTAGTGCGCGCCGAGCCAGCGCGGCGCCATGGCCATGCCGACCGAATTGCCGCAACCCTGGCCGAGCGGCCCGGTGGTGGTTTCGACGCCGACGGTGAAGTTGTACTCGGGGTGGCCCGGCGTGCGGCTGTCGATCTGGCGGAACTTCTCGATGTCCTCCAGCGTCACCGCCGGCTCGTTGTTGCCGACCTTGGTCTTCACGCCGGCAAGGTGCAGCAGCGAGTACAGCAGCATGGAGGCGTGGCCGACCGAGAGCACGAAGCGGTCGCGGTTCGCCCATTGCGGGTCGGCCGGGTCGTAGCGCAGCACCTTGTTCCACAGGGTGTAGGCGACGGGGGCCAGCGCCATGGGGGTGCCGGGATGGCCGCTCTTCGCCTTCTGCACCGCGTCCATCGCCAGGGTGCGGATGGTGTTGATCGCGAGTTCATCCATGTGCGCGGCGTCCGACGAGCCGGCATCCTCATACGTCATTGCAGCATTGGCCACGTCGACCTCCTCGGTCCTGATGTACGCCCGCGAACCGTCGCCCCGATCCGCCGCACCGCAGCATCCAACGCACGATCCCGGCACGAAGGTTCATGCCGCCGCGGCATCTTGCAAAAATGCGTCCCGGCACCCGCCGTCACACCCGCTCGATGACGAGCGGAATGTCGGCGCGCAGCTCGAAACCCTCGGGAAGATAGCTGGCGTCGACCTTGGCGCCGATCTGCTGCGTCAGCACCCGCGTCAGGATCATCGAGCCAAAGCCCTGGCGGGCGGGCGGCGCCACCGGCGGGCCGCCCGCCTCGGTCCAGCGGCAGATCAGGATGCGCTTCTCCTTCGCCGGCTGAATCGACCACGTCACGGTGACGCGGCCGTCCGGCACGCTCAACGCCCCGTGGCGGTAGGCGTTGGTGCTGAGTTCGTGAATGGTCATGCCGAGCGGCACGGCGAGCTGCGAGGGCAGTTCGACGTCGGGGCCTTCAAGCACGACGCGGTCGGCCGCGCCCTCCGCGTAGGCGCCGATCTCCTGGCGCAGAAGGTTGGAGAACGACACGAACTGCTGGATCTCCTCCGTCAACAGCGAGTGCGTGCGCGCCAGCGAGGAGATGCGCCCGGAAAAGGCCCACTGGTAGTCCTCGATCGACTCCGCCGTGCGCGCGGTCGAGTTCATCACCCCCTGCACCGTGGCGAGGGTGTTGCGGACGCGGTGGTGCAGCTCGCGCACCAGCAGCGCCTGGCTCTTCTCGGCACGGACGTGGTCGGTGACGTCGTTGCCGTCGATGAAGATCGCGAGCACGTTCCCCGCCTCGTCGAGGATCGGCTGGAACACGAAGGAGATGAACACCTCCTGCGGCCCCTGCCCACGCTCGAACTCGGCGCGCATCTGCTTGCCGATGAAGGGCTCGCCGGTGCGGTACACCTTGTCGAGCAGGTCGAGGTAAAGCTGCCCGTCGAGGGCGGGAACGGCATCGCGGAAGCTCCGCCCGGACAGCTCGCGCTGGCCAACAAGTTCCATGAAGGCGAGGTTGGCCAGATCGATGCGGTAGTCCGGCCCGCGCAGCAGGCACATGAAGCTCGGCGCGTGCATGAACAGGTCGCGCAGCTGCGCGCTTTCGGCGACGAGCGACAGGTTGAGCGCCTGGATGCGCTCGGCCCGGTGGAGAACGGCGGTGCCGAGTATCCCGCTGCGCGGCGGCGTCGTCCGCCCCTGCCGGTCCGCACGAGGAAGGTCGGTGACGTCCTGCGTGTTCTGCAAGATGTAGCCGACGGCACCGTCCCGCCCCTTGAGCGGCACGTGGGAGCAGCTCCACAGCCGCTCCGCCGGCGCGCTCGCGTCGGTCGCGCTGGTCGCGACCACGGGGTAGCGCTGCGGCGGCAACGAATCCGCCTGCCCGGAGGCGAGGACGCGGTTCAACGAGCCGCGCAGGGCGTCCGCGGTCTCCGACGCGACGGGAACCGCGTCGAACAGGTGACACCCGACCAGCGCCGCGCGGCTGCGGCCCAGCGCTTCGCTGTAGCGCTCGTTGACGTCGACGATCGTGAATTCGGGCGTCAGGACCATCAGCGGGGTCGGCGTCGCATCGAAAATCGCCCTGAAGTCGATGGCGTCCTCAACGGCCACACACATCTCCCGCACACGTGCGATGCCAGGGTCGTCGGCAAGGTTTGCACATACCGCCGACGCATCGAAAAACAAGCTGGGCGCACGTCCTCCGGATCGGGTCGTCAACGCAACACGCAGCGCGGCGCAAACCGTGCGCCACGGTGATCGTTCCCCGATGGAAACCATGTAATGACATAGTCGGCCCGTGGCCGGCGCGTGCCGGCCGTGCCGGGCGGTCAGGGGAACAATGACCGGAGCAAAAGCGAGCCGCCGCGTGGGACACACGCGCCGCACCGTTCTCGCCCGGCTCGCGGCGGCGGCCCCGCTGCTGGCAGCCGCCGCGGCGATGCCGCCGCGCACCGCCGCGGCGGACGATTTCGCCGGCTTCCTCCGCGCGCAGCGGCCGGCGGCGATGGCCGCCGGGGTGGAGGGCGACGCCTTCGACGCGCTGGTCGCCGCCCTCACGCCCGACGCTTCGCTGCCGCGATCGGGTGGCGGGCAGCCGGAGTTCGAGCGGCCGCTGCAGGCGTACTACCGCGAGGCGGTGTCGGCCGGCCGCATCGCGCGGGGCCGCGCGCTGGCTGCAACCCACGCCGCCGTTCTTGCCGACGGCGAGGCCAGCTTCGGCGTACCGGGCGGCCTTTGCCTCGCCGCGTGGGGCATGGAAAGCGATTACGGCCGTGCCAGGGGATCGCGCGACATCCTGCGCACCCTCGCGACGCTGGCCTGGACCCGGCCCGACCGCCCGGCGTTCCGCGACGAGTTCGTCGCCGCACTGGTGATCCTCCGGCGCGGCGCGGTGGCGCGCGGGCGTCTCGTCGGCTCGTGGGCCGGCGCAATGGGCGATCCACAGTTCCTGCCCTCGGCCTACCTGAAATACGCGGTGGCCACGGCCGGCGGCGCCCCCGACATCTGGACCAGCCCGCCCGACATCCTCGCTTCAATCGCCAACTTCCTGCGCGGCGAGGGCTGGGCGGCGGGCGAACCCTGGGTGGACGAGGTCGCGCTGCCCGAGGGCTTCGACTTCCCGACCCTCCACGCCACGGCGGCGGAATGGAGCCGCCTCGGCCTGCGCCGCGTGGATGGCCGCGCCCTCGCCGGCGAGGGCGATGCGGCGCTGTTCCTGCCCGCCGGCGCGGGCGGCCCGGCCTTCCTGCTGTTCCCGAATTATTTCGTCATCAAGCAGTACAACAACTCGGACAGCTACGCCCTGTCGTTCGGCTCGCTGGCGCAGCGCATCGCCGGCGCGCCGCCGCCGGCGACGCCCTGGCCGGCGCGGACCGTCAGCCTGTCGCGGGCGGACCGGAGCCTGGTGCAGGTTCGGCTCGCCGCGCTCGGCCTTTACACCGGCGCGCCCGACGGCAGGTTCGGCCCCAAGGCGCGCGACGCGGTCCACGCCTACCAAAAGCAGACGGGGCTCGCGCCGGCCGACGGCTTCGCCACGCCGGCGCTGGTCGCGCACCTCAAGCAGCGATGACGGTGGTCGGCGCGCTCAGCGCGACGGGGGCTGCGACGGGCCGGGCTGCGTTCCGGTCAGCCCCGGCGCCACCGGCCCGCCGATCTGCGGCACCGGCTGGCCGTCGACCTTGGGCGCGTTGCGGATCGCGTCCGTGGTCATTTCCAGACAGGTGAGGACCTCGACGTAGCTCGGGCTCGGACGCGACTGCTCCACGCAGTTCTGCTTGTCCTTGCCGGCGAAGGTCGACCAGCGCTTGGCCAGGTCGTTCCGCGCGTTGGTTTCGTCCTGCATGCAGCCCTTGAAGGCGGAGTCGCTCTTGTCGGTGCCGGTCGAGAACTTCTGCGCGTCCTTGCACGACGTCTTGACGTCGAGGTCGGGCGGGTTGCCGCCGCCTTGGCCATCGCGGCGCGCGCGGGCGTCGGCGCCGGTCGCCAGCGGCAGCATCGCCGCGCAGATCAGAAGAAGGGTTCGCACCCGCATCACGCGACTCCGGACGGCCGGCGGCAGCGCGGCCATTATCATCTATTGGCCGGGACGGGCGGGCGCAACGGCGCGGCGGCGCCCGCGCGCATTTACCCCGTCCCCGCTCGCCGCCCCCTCACCCTGCCCTCGGTCCCTGTCCCGACGCCTTCACTTGGCCGCACATGGCTGCGCAGGATCGCCCGCGCGGGGCCAACCGGCCCGGCACGGCGGCCCGCCGCGGCGCCGTTCCCCTCGCATCCCCGTGGAGTTGATGCATGCGCGCCGCTTGGGTGATCCCCGGCCTTCTCGCGACGGGCCTGCTCGCGACGGGCCTTCTTGCGGCAACGGTCGCGCCGGCCGCCGCCGCGACCTGCCGCGACCCCGCCGGCTTCCCCGCATGGGTGGCCAAGATCAAGCAGGAGGCGCTGGCGCAGGGCATCGCGCCCCGCGCGGTGGAGGAAGGGCTGTCGGGCGTCAGCTTCGACGCCGGGGTGGTGCGCCGCGACCACGGCCAGGGCGTGTTCCGGCAAAGCTTCGAGCAGTTCGCGCAGCGCATGGTGCCGCCGCGCCTCGGCCGCGCCCGCGCCCTCCAGGCACGCTACGCCGACATCTTCGCGCGCATCGAGCAGCAGTACGGCGTGTCTCCCCCCATCCTGCTCGCCATCTGGGGGCTGGAAACCGACTTCGGCGCCACCCACGGCAACTTCCGCATGATCCAGTCCCTCGCCACGCTGGCCTATGACTGCCGCCGCTCGGCGATGTTCACCGCCGAGCTGTTCGACGCGCTGCGCATGGTGCAGCGCGGGGTGTCGCCCAACGCGCGCAGCGCCTGGGCCGGCGAGATCGGGCAAACGCAGTTCATGCCCTCGACCTACATCAAGTACGCGGTGGGCGGGCGCGACCTCGACCACAGCGTCAGCGACGTGCTTTCCTCGACCGCGAACTTCCTGCGCGCCCACGGCTGGCAGCGCGGCGCCGGCTGGGCGCCGGGGCAGTCGAACTTCGCCGCCATCCAGGAATGGAACAAGTCGTCGGTGTATTCGCGCACCATCGCCTATTTCGCGACCCGGCTCGCCGGCGGGTCGGAGGCCGGCTACGGCGGCGGGGACGCCCCGTCGCGCGCCGCCGCCCGCCCGCGCTTCGACGACGCCGACGGCGACGTCGCGCCGCCGCGGCGGCGGCAGCGGCAGGACGTCGACCGGCGCGACGTGGATCCGCTCGACGAGCAGTGAGCCGGGCGCGCCATGCTTCCAAATCACCGCCGGCGGGGCTATGCTCGGCACGGCTGTCCGGGCTTCGCGCCGGCTTTACAAACATCGCGGCGCTGACCATCTGCCGGGTGCGGACGCTTGGGTCCGCTGGAAGTCCGCCGGCTGTCGCAGGTCGCGCCATGGGTTGGCCGAAGGGGCGGGTCGGCCGGAAGGGCATGCGCTACAATGCTGGGTAACATCGCGAAAAAGATCTTCGGCTCGTCCAACGAACGCCGGCTGAAGACTTATCGCCCGAAGATCGCCGCGATCAACGCGCTGGAGCCCGAGGTCGAGGCCCTCACCGACGCCGAGCTGGCGCAGCGCACCGTCACGTTCCGCGAACAGCTCGCCGGCGGCAAGACCCTCGACGACCTGCTGGTGCCGGCCTTCGCCACCGTGCGCGAGGCGGCGCGCCGCGTGCTCGGTCAGCGCCACTTCGACGTCCAGCTCATCGGCGGCATGGTGCTGCACGAGCGCGGCATCGCCGAGATGCGCACCGGCGAGGGCAAGACGCTGGTGGCGACGCTCGCGGCCTACCTTAACGGGCTCGAAGGCAAGGGCGTCCACGTCATCACCGTGAACGACTACCTCGCCCGTCGCGACGCCGAGTGGATGGGCCGGGTCTACCGCTTCCTCGGCCTCACCACCGGCATCATCGTGCACGGGCTCGACGACGCCGAGCGCGCCGAAAGCTACCGCGCCGACATCACCTACGGCACCAACAACGAGTTCGGCTTCGACTACCTCCGCGACAACATGAAGTACGAGCTGCACCACATCTCGCAGCGCGGTCACAACTTCGCGATCGTCGACGAGGTCGACTCCATCCTCGTCGACGAGGCACGCACCCCGCTCATCATCTCGGGGCCGTCCGACGACAAGTCCGAACTGTACAACGCGGTCGACAAGATCATCCCGAAGCTCGTCCCCGCCGATTTCGAGGTCGACGAGAAGCAGCGCACCACCAACCTCACCGAGGTCGGCAACGAGCACGTCGAGGAGCTGCTGCGCGACGAGGGCGTGCTGGAGGGCTCGCTTTACGAGGCGACCAACGTCACCCTGGTCCACCACGTCAACCAGGCGCTGCGCGCCCACAAGCTGTTCCACAAGGACAAGGACTACATCGTCAGGAACGGCGAGATCGTCATCATCGACGAGTTCACCGGCCGCATGATGCCGGGCCGGCGCTTCTCGGAAGGGCAGCACCAGGCGCTGGAAGCCAAGGAGCACGTTTCCGTGCAGCCGGAAAACGTGACGCTCGCCTCCATCACCTTCCAGAACTACTTCCGCCTTTACAAGAAGCTCGCCGGCATGACCGGCACGGCGTCGACGGAGGCCGACGAGTTCGCCGAAATCTACAAGCTGGAGGTGGTCGAGATCCCGACCAACCGGCCGGTCAAGCGCCACGACGAGCACGACGAGGTGTACCGCTCCTACGAGGAGAAGCTGAAGGCCATCGTCCGCGAGATCGAGGACGCCAACGGCAAGATGCAGCCGATCCTCGTTGGCACCACCACCATCGAGAAGTCGGAGCAGCTCGGCGACTTCCTCGGCCGCAACGGCTACACCCTGCTCGACGTGTCGCAGCCGGAAGCGCTGCAAACGCTTTACAAGGCGGCGCGCGAGGGCGTGCCCTCCAAGCTGTTCACCGTGCTGAACGCCCGCTTCCACGAGCAGGAAGCCTACATCGTCGCCGAGGCCGGCGTGCCCGGCGCCATCACGGTGGCGACCAACATGGCCGGGCGCGGCACCGACATCCAGCTCGGCGGCAACGTCGAGATGCGCGTGACGCACGAACTCGCCGACGTGGCGGACGGCCCCGAGCGCGCCGCGCGCGAGGCCGCGATCCGCGCCGAGGTCGCCGACTTCCGCGACAAGGCCAAGGCGGCCGGCGGCCTTTACATCATCGGCACCGAGCGGCACGAAAGCCGGCGCATCGACAACCAGCTCCGTGGCCGTTCCGGCCGCCAGGGCGACGAGGGCCGCTCCAAGTTCTACCTCAGCCTCAAGGACGACCTGATGCGCATCTTCGGGTCCGACCGCATGGAGGGCATGCTGGTCAAGCTCGGCCTCAAGGAGGACGAGGCCATCGTCCACCCCTGGATCAACCGGGCGCTGGAAAAGGCGCAGCAGAAGGTCGAGGCGCGCAACTTCGACATGCGCAAGAACATCCTGAAGTACGACGACGTGATGAACGACCAGCGCAAGGTGGTGTTCGAGCAGCGCCGCGAGATGATGGCAGCGGAAAGCCTGGAAGAGCAGGTCAACGACATGCGGGTCGGCGTGGTCGACGACATCGTCACCCGCTTCATCCCGCGCGACGCCTATCCCGAGGCCTGGGACGTCGACGGCCTCGGCCGCGCGGTGGACGCCGCCTTCAACGTGTCCCTGCCCCTCGCCGACTGGCAGAAGGAGGAGGGCATCTCGGACGAGGAAATGCGCGAACGGCTGCAAAAGGCGGCCGACGAGCACTACACCGCGCGCATCGAGAAGAACGGCCCGGAGGTGATGCGCTACGTCGAGAAGCAGGTGGTGCTCCAGGTGCTCGACACGCTGTGGCGCGAGCACCTCGTCACGCTCGACCACCTCCGTCAGGTCATCGGCTGGCGCGGCCTCGCCCAGCAGGACCCGTTGAACGAGTACAAGCGCGAAGCCTTCCAGCTCTTCGACGAGCTGATCGGGCAGCTGCGCGAAACCACCACGTCGCAGCTGAGCCGCGTCGAGGTCGCCTTCGAGCAGCCGGACGCGGGCGCGCTGCCGCCGCTCCAGGCGTCGCAGTTCGAGCCGATGAACGGCAACCACGACGAGCTGCAAAGCCTGATGGAGCGCCTCGGCGGCGCCGACGCGCGTGGCGGCGGGCACAACGGCGCCGCGGTGCTGGAAGGCTTCGGCGACGCGGACACGCAGACGATGGTGACGCGCGACGCCGACGACCCCGCGACCTGGGGCCGCGTCGGGCGCAACGAGCCCTGTCCCTGCAACTCCGGCCGTAAGTTCAAGCACTGCCACGGCGCGCTGAACGCGTAGCAGTCCCGGTTTCGCCGGATTTCTGGGGTGGGGTGGCGACCCGCCGCCCCATGCCATCGCACCCCATGCCCGAACCATCGCGCCTTTACCTCATCACGCCGCCCCTCACCGAGGCGGCGGACTTTGCCCCGCTGCTCGAAGCGGCGGTGGAAGCGGCCGACGTCGCCTGCGTGCTGCTGCGCACGGCGACGCGCGACGAGGGCGCGGTGAAGGCCGCGTTCCGCGCCCTCGCGCCGGTGGTGCAGGGGCGCGGCGCCGCCTTCCTCGTCGGCGGCAGCGCGCGCCTCGCCGCACGGGTCGATGCCGACGGCGTCCACCTGCCCGGCGTCGGACCGGACCTGCCCGAAGCGCTCGACGCGCTGCGCGACCGCCGCATCGTCGGCGTCGGCGGACTGCAAGGCCGCGACGACGCGATGATGGCGGGCGAAAGCGGGGTCGACTACCTCCTGTTCGGCGGGCCGGGGGAGGCGATGGACCACGAGGCGGTCGTCGAGCGCGTGGCGTGGTGGGCCGAAATCTTCAACGTGCCCTGCATCGGCTACGCCCATGGGCCGGGGGACGCGGGCGCCGTGGCGCGCGCCGGCGCCGAGTTCGTCGCGCTGTGCGAGGGGCTGTGGGACGAGGATCCCGGCGCCGTCGCGGCGACGCTGCGCGCGGTCGCGGCGGAGCTCGCCGCCGTCGCGGCGGCATGAGCGCGATGCGCCGGCGCCCGCCCGCCCCTTGCCTCGCGGCACTGCCCGCGCTGGCCGGTCCCCTTGCCAGCCCCGCCGTCGCCCAGAGCGGCTTCGTGAAGCCGGGCGCGTCGGTGTTCGGCGCGCCGAGCGTGGCGCGGCCGCCCGGGGCTCCCGCCGAGGCCAACAGGCCCGACCTGCCGGGGCCGACCGACATGCCCGACCCCTCCGGCGGCGGCGGCGCGGCGGCGGACCTCGCCTTCGGCGCCTACCAGCGCGGCTTCTACGCCACCGCGCTGCGCGAGGCGATGAAGCGCCTCGGCCGCAACGGCCACGACGGCCCGGCGATGACGCTCGCCGGCGAACTCTACGCGGAGGGCCTCGGCGTCAAGGCCGACAAGGCCGAGGCGGCGCGCTGGTACGCGCTCGCCGCCGACGCCGGCGACTCCCAGGCCATGTTCCAGCTCGGCATCGCGCGCATGAAGGGCGAGGGCGTGGCCCAGGACCGCGACGCCGCCAAGGCCCTGTTCACCCGCGCCGGCGCGCGCGACAATGCCGGCGCGCTGTTCTACCTCGGCGTGATGGCCTTGCAGGGCGACGGCAGGACGCCCGACGCGCGGACCGCCGACCCGGGAAGCGCCGCTTCCTACTTCAAGCGCAGCGCCGACCTCGCCTACCCCGAGGCGCAGTACGCGCTCGGCCTGATGTACCGGCAGGGCAACGGCGTCGATGCCGACGCCGCCAAGGCCGCCGCACTGATCAAATCTTCGGCGGACAACGACAACATCGCCGCCATGGTGGATTACGGCATCATGGCATTCAACGGCGTCGGCATGCCCAAGGACGAGGCAGTCGCCGCCCGGTACTTCATCAAGGCTGCCGCGCGCAACAATCCCGTCGCCCAGGACCGCGCCGCCCGTCTCTACGTCGCCGGGCGCGGGGTGAAGAAGGACCTCGTCGAGGGCATGAAGTGGCACGTGCTGTCCAACGCGTCGGGGTTGAAGGACGCGTGGCTCGACGACGAGATGCGCAAGCTGTCGCCCGCCGAGCGCGACGCGGTGGACCGTGCCGTGCGGCACTACGTCGGCAGTTGAGGACGCCCCCGTGACCGACGACGCG
>CAXTFM010000075.1:0-3523 GCA_964243435.1 uncultured Beijerinckiaceae bacterium | reverse complement strand
ACCTCGCCAACGACCGCGGCCAGGTGCCGCTCGCCGGCGCCGCCTTCAAGGGCGACCTGCCCGTCGCAAGGCTGCTGGTCGCGCGCGGCGCGGCGGTCGACGGCGGCGAGCGCACCGCGCCGATGGTCGCCGCCATGTTCGACCGGGAGGAGATCGCCGCGCTGCTGCTCGACCACGGCGCCGACCCCGCGCGCCGGGACGGCGGCGGCCTTACCCTGCGTGACCTCGCCGGCAAGATGGGGGCGGAAAAGGTCGTCGCGCTGATCGCCGCGCGGGAAGCGGGCGCAGTCGGGGAAAGGCTTCGTTAAGGGTGGCGTGCGCTGCTGGCCCGATGCTGGTCGAACTCGCCCCCCATGGCGGCTGCGCCGCGGCGCCCCAAGCGCCCGGTGCCGCACCGCGCCGCGCCAAAATCCTGCTGTTCGATTCGGGGCTCGGCGGGCTCACGGTGCTGGCCGAGGTAGCGGCGGCGCGGCCCGACGCCGACCTCGTCTACGCCGCCGACGACGCCGGCTTTCCTTATGGCGATTGGCGCGAGGCGGAGCTGGTCGCGCGCATCGTCGCCGTGGTCGGCGGCCTGCTGCGCGACCATCGTCCCGACCTTGTCGTGATCGCCTGCAACACCGCCTCCACGCTGGTGCTGCCCGACCTGCGCGCCGCTTACCCCGACGTGCCCTTCGTGGGCACGGTGCCGGCGATCAAGCCGGCGGCGGCGCTGTCGCGCAGCCGGATGATCTCCGTCCTCGCGACGCCGGGCACGGTCAGGCGGGACTACACGCGGGCGCTGGTCGGCAGCTTCGCCGGCGACTGCCGGGTGACGCTGGTCGGGTCGACCCGCCTCGCCATGTTCGCCGAGCTGGTGATGGCCGGCGCCCTCGTCGACGACGACGCGCTCGCGGCGGAGCTCGCCCCGTGCTTCGTCGAAGCGGACGACGCGCGCACGGACGTCGTGGTGCTCGCCTGCACCCATTACCCGCTGCTGCGCGCCCGCTTCGAGCGCCTCGCGCCCTGGCCGGTCGCCTGGATCGACCCGGCGCCGGCGATCGCGCGGCGGGTCGACGGCGTGCTGTGCGAGCGCGGCCTCGCCGCGGCCGGGCCGCGCCCGGCGCAGGACGGCGTCGCGCTTTTCACCAGCCGGCGTCCGCCGGCGCCGGCGCTGCGGGCGGTGCTCGGCCGCTACGGTCTGGCGGCGCAGGGCGGGTTGGCGGTCCCGGCCTAGCGCCGGGGCGCTTGCGACCGACGCAACGGCGCTAGGCCGGGGCGCGGCGCCTCGATGGAGGGCGCCCTACTCGATGACCTCGTCGGGGTACACGCCCCACAGGTCGGCCTGCTTGACGAAGCCGTCGAAGCCCGCTCCGTTGACCCGGCACCATTGCTTGTCGCAGGAGCGCACGTTGGCGAGCACGTTGGGCTCCAGCCGCGCCAGCGTGCTCGCACCGTTCTCCGGCTTGGCGAACAGGGTGACGGGCCTGGTGTCCTTCTTCCACGGCGTGACCAGGGCCGTGCGCCGGCCCGACAGCAGGGAATGCAGCACCCACCCCTCCGAACCCTCGGAGTCGCGCACCTTGCGCCAGGTTTCGAACTCGGCGGTGATCTCGACGGGCAGGCCGGCGCGCTCGAAGATCCAGGTCGTGCGGTGGTCCTTGGAGGGGCCTTCGCGCAGGTTCACCCGGTCGGACTTGAGGCTGACGTAGCGCGGCACCGGCAGGCCCGACGCCTTGCCGGTCTGCTCGGCCGAACCCGCCGCCGGCCACGCCGCCCCGCAAAACGCGAGCAGCGCCCCGACACCGACCCATCCCCTTGCTCGTCGCACCACTCTCGTTATCCGCTGCGTGGGTGCCCTGCGGCACCGTTGTGGTCCGTTGGGCCGGCCTTCTTGTCTTTGGGGCCTCATCTGCTAGAGAGGCCGAAAGGCAGGAGGCGGGCACTTCCCCTTGATGGCGTGGCGTCGTTAAGACGGGGTGAAGGCCGTGCCGTTCTGGGCCGCCATCGTGGCGCCATGACGGCGCCCTTTGCGCGCGAAAAGGGCGGGAACTGCCGGACGCCGCCGGTCGGGCACCGCAGGCCGGGACGCACACCATGGGCAAGAAGAAACCCCTCGTCGTCATCACGCGGCGGCTCCCCGACCGCATCGAGACGCGGATGTGCGAGCTGTTCGACACCAGGCTCAACCTCGACGACCAGCCGATGACCCGCGCCCAGCTCGGCGAGGCGATGAAAGCGGCCGACGTGCTGGTACCCACCGTCACCGACCGCGTCGACGCCGACCTCATGCGCGAGGCCGGCCCCAACCTCCGCCTCATCGCCAACTTCGGCAACGGCATCGACAACATCGCCATCGGCGCCGCGCTGGAGCGCGGCATCACCGTGACCAACACGCCCGGCGTGCTGACGGAGGACACCGCCGACATGACCATGGCGCTGATCCTCGCGGTGGCGCGACGCATCGTCGAGGGCGCCGGCGCGATTCCCGCCAACGAGTGGAGCGGTTGGGCGCCGACCTGGATGCTCGGGCGCCGCATCACCGGCAAGCGCCTCGGCATCGTCGGCATGGGGCGCATCGGCCAGGCCGTGGCGCGCCGGGCCAAGGCGTTCGGGCTGCAGATCCACTACCACAACCGCCGCCGCATCTCCCTGCCCGCCGAGGAGAAGCTGGAGGCGACGTACTGGGACTCGCTCGACCAGATGCTGGCGCGCATGGACATCGTGTCGGTGAACTGCCCGCACACGCCGGCGACCTACCACCTGCTCTCCGCGCGGCGGCTCAAGTACCTGCGCCCGGAGGCTTTCCTCATCAACACGGCGCGCGGCGAGGTCATCGACGAGAACGCGCTGACGCGGATGCTGGAGGTCGGCGAACTCGCCGGCGCCGGACTCGACGTGTTCGAGCAGGAGCCGTCCGTGTCGCCGCGCCTCATCAAGCTCGCCAAGTCGGGCAAGGTGACGCTGCTGCCGCACATGGGCTCGGCGACCCGGGAAGGGCGCATCGACATGGGCGAGAAGGTCATCGTCAACGTGCAGGCCTTCTGGGACGGCCACCGCCCGCCCGACCGCGTGCTGGCGAGCATGCTGTAGGCCCTCCCTCCGCCAGCTGCGGCGTCGCGCGCCGGACCTCCGCGCACGCCGGACGTCCACGCGTGCCGCGGCCTGGACACGCGGCGTGCGGCAAGGCGGGTCCTTGCCGGGGATGCCACGCGCCACCATTCTCGCAACCCCAGCCGCGGCGCTGCGGCAGGGACGCGGAAGGATGGCGGGTTTGTCGAGCGACAGCGTGATCTTCCTGACCGGGCTGGCCCAGATCATGATCGGGCTGTTCGTCGCTTATTACGTTTATCGCGGACGATGAGCCCCGAGCCGGGTGCGGCGTGACGCGCTTCAAGCAACGCGTGCCGTTCGACGCGCGAAGGCCGGCCTCGCGAAAGGCCGACCTTCGTTGCGTCGATGGGCGCCCGCGCGGGTGCATGGCACCTCGCGCGGGGCGTATTGTTAGTAGCGGGCGACGACGGGTGCGGCGGCGGGTGAGCCG
>CAXTFM010000074.1:4392-16183 GCA_964243435.1 uncultured Beijerinckiaceae bacterium | reverse complement strand
TTGCCCGGCCGCTTTATTTGCCCGGCAACGCGACGGGCTGCGAGATGTCGTGCGGCTCGGGCCTGAGATAGGTGACGATCGCGGTCATCGCGCCGAAGGCCAGCACGGCCAGCACGCCCCCGACCAGGAGCAAGCGGAAAAGGGTCGGCACGCGTCGCGCTCCTCGCGGTTCGGTCACGGGACGACACCGTCCCGCCCCATCCTACTATGCCGCCCCGCCTTGGAAACGCACTGCTTTCGCTCGTGCCCATGAAACCGCCGCCGCCGGCGGGCCGTCCCGGCGCGGCGCGGCCGTTTCCCCTGCGGGACGGGACGGCGGCAGGTCCGGTTCCGCCATGCCGGCATGTCGGCGGACGGCGACGCCCGCGCGGCCAAGCCGGCGCACGCCGACATCCTGCGGCGAGGGTCGCCGCACCACGACATCGCGGGAACGAACGTCGCCGTCCGGCGACGGCGGCGCACCCGGGAACGTCGCCGAACGGCGACGCCGGGCGGGCAAACGTCGTGGCACGGCGACATCCCCGCGTCCCCCCGCGCCGGACGAGCGGAACCCGGCGGCGGCGGACCGGTATCGCGCTACCCGCACCCGTCGCCACCCGTCGCGCCGCGCGCGGCGGCGCCACGCCCCGCGATCGTACCCGCGCACCGCCGCGGCGCGGGTGCGAAACGAGTGAACCCCGCCGGGGCGGCCCTTGCCGCCGCGCGGCGGACGGGGCACTGTTTGCGCGCACAAGGCACGCTTCCCCCAAGGGACGGGCGGCGCGGGGCGGGGCCGGCGAACCACCATGACGGACGAGCAGAAGCGCAGGGTTCCCAAGCACGGCTTCAACGGCCGCCTCGTTTACGACGGCGTGATCTTCGTGCTGGTGCTCCTCATCGGCGTCGGCTTCTGGTACGTCGCGTTCCGCCTGTGAGCCGTCATTCGGCGGCGGCGGGGGCGGCGCGCCACCCCCGCTCGAAGGGCAGGCGCCAGGCATGCGGCGCGACGAGCTGGTGGATCGACTTCGGCCCCCAGGAACCCGGCTCGTAGAGGCGCACCGGCGGCGGCGCCTCGATGAGCGGCGTCGACACCTCCCACAGCCGCTCGATGCCGCGCGCCATGGTGAACAGGGTGCGGTCGCCGCGCATGGCGTCGAGGATGAGGCGCTCGTAGGCTTCGAGCACGTCGCCGGCGAAACCGGTCTCCGTCATCGCGAACTGCATGCTCTGCTTGTCGAGCCGCATGCCCGGCCCCGGCCGCTTGCCGTAGAAGGACAGCGACACCTTGGACGCGTCGGCGAGGTCGAAGGTGAGGTGGTCCGGCCCCTGAGCGCCGACGCCGGACCCGGTCGGAAACATGCTTTTGGGCGGCTCGCGGAAGGCGATGGAGATGATGCGGCTGCCTTCCGCCATGCGCTTGCCCGTGCGCAGGAAGAACGGCACGCCGGCCCAGCGCCAGTTGTCGATCTGGACCTTGAGCGCGATGAAGGTCTCGGTGTCGGACTCGGGGTCGACGCCCTCCTCCGCGCGGTAGCCGATGTACTGCCCGCGCACCACGTTCTTCGGGTCGAGCGGCACCATGGAGCGGAACACCTTGTTCTTCTCCTCCGTGATGGGGATCGGCTCCAGCGCGGTCGGCGGCTCCATCGCCATGAAGGCGAGGATCTGGAACAGGTGGGTCACCACCATGTCGCGGTAGGCCCCCGTCGCCTCGTAGAAGCCGGCGCGCTTGCCCAGGCCGAGCGTTTCCGGCACGTCGATCTGCACGTGGTTGATGAAGTTGCGGTTCCAGATCGGCTCGAACAGGCCGTTGGCGAAGCGGAAGGCGAGGATGTTCTGCGCCGGTTCCTTGCCGAGGAAATGGTCGATGCGGAAGATCTGCTCCTCGAAGAACACGTCGTGGAGCTGCCGGTTCAGCGACACGGCGCTGGCGAGGTCGGTGCCGAAGGGCTTCTCCATGATGATGCGGGAGCGCTCGATCAGCCCGGCGTCGGCCAGCAGGCGCACCACGGACAACGCCGCCTTGGGCGGCACGCTGAGGTAATGGACGCGCTGCGCTTCGCCGCCGAGCGCCGCCTCGGCGCGGGCCACCGCCGCCTTGAGCGCGTCCGCCCCGGCGGCGAGCGGCACGTAGTCGAGCGCATCCGCGAAGGCGGCCCAGTGCGCCGCTTCCACCGGCCGGTGCGAGAAGCTGTCCAGCGCGTTGCGCGCCAGGGCGCGGAAGCCGTCGGCGTCGAGGTCGTCGAGCGACATGCCGATGATGCGGCAGCCGGGGATGAAGCCGGCGGTGCAAAGGTGGAACAGGCCGGGCAGCAGCTTGCGCTGCGCGAGGTCGCCGCTCGCGCCGACGAGGACGACGACCTGCGGCGCTTTGGGGCCGACGCCCGGCGGGATGCGTTTCATCGAATGGGTCCTTCGGTGGGACGCGCGGGGCGCGGCGACGACTCGTGCAACGTCGATGCCGGCAGGACGTCGCACAAGGCGGGTGCGCGGGCTGGCCGCGCCGGCCAAGCGTGCTAGGTCAGCACAAGCGTTTCGCCGTGGCCAGGAGCCAGCATCGATGAAGACCCGCGCCGCCGTCGCCTTCGCCGCGCAGCAGCCCCTCGACATCGTCGAGGTCGACCTCGAAGGGCCGCGCGCCGGCGAGGTGCTGGTGGAGATCAAGGCGACGGGGCTGTGCCACACCGACGCCTACACCCTGTCGGGCCAGGACTCGGAGGGGCTGTTCCCGTCCATCCTCGGCCACGAGGGTGCCGGCGTGGTGCTGGAGGTCGGGCCGGGGGTGGCGTCGCTGAAGCCCGGCGACCACGTCATCCCGCTCTACACCGCGGAATGCCGGGAATGCGACTACTGCCTGTCGCGCAAGACCAACCTGTGCCAGCGCGTCCGCGTCACGCAGGGCAAGGGCTTGATGCCCGACGGCACCAGCCGCTTCTCCTACAGGGGCGACATGCTGCACCACTACATGGGCTGCTCGACCTTCGCCAACCACACCGTGCTGCCGGAAATCTCGCTCGCCAAGATCCGCAGCGACGCGCCCTTCGACAAGGCCTGCTACATCGGCTGCGGCGTGACCACGGGGGTCGGCGCGGTGCTTTTCACCGCCAAGGCCGAGTACGGTTGCCGCGCCGTGGTGTTCGGGCTCGGCGGCATCGGCCTCAACGTGATCCAGGGCCTGCGCATGGTGGGCGCGCGGCAGATCGTCGGCGTCGACGTCAACGAGGGCAAGCGGAGCATCGCCGAGCGCTTCGGCATGACGGACTTCGTCAACCCCAAGGCGCTGGGCGACAAGGATGGGGGCGGCAAAGACATCGTCGGCCACCTCGTCGAGCTGACGGGCGGGGGCGCGGACTACACCTTCGACTGCACGGGCAACGTTTCCGTGATGCGCCAGGCGCTGGAATGCTGCCACAAGGGCTGGGGCACCAGCATCATCATCGGGGTGGCGCCGGCGGGCGCCGAGATCGCGACGCGCCCCTTCCAGCTCGTCACCGGGCGCAACTGGCGCGGCTCGGCCTTCGGCGGCGCGCGCGGGCGCACCGACGTGCCGCGCATCGTCGACTGGTACATGGAGGGTCGCATCAACATCGACGACCTCATCACCGACGTGATCCCGCTGGAGCGCATCAACGAGGGCTTCGCGGCGATGCACGAGGGTCGCGGCATCCGCACCGTGGTGCGGTTCTGATGGCGGCGGCGCTGGAACGGACCGGCGGCAGCCGCTGCTTCGGCGGCGACGCCGGCACCTACCGCCACGCTTCGCGCGAGATCGGCGGCGCGATGGACCTGTCGGTCTACCTGCCGCCGCAGGCGTCGGGGGGCGGCAAGCTGCCGGTGCTGTTCGCCCTCGCCGGCCTCACCTGCGACCACACCACCTTCCTCGCCAAGTCGGGCGCGCAGCGCTTCGCCGCGCGGCACGGCCTCGTGCTCGTCGCCCCCGACACCAGCCCGCGCCACCTCCGCCACCCCGGCGACGACGACGCCTGGGACTTCGGCCTCGGCGCCGGCTTCTACCTCGACGCCACGCAGGCGCCGTGGCGGAACGGCTACCGCATGGGCAGCTACGTGGCCGACGAGTTGCCGGACCTCGTCGCCGCGCACTTCCCCGTGGATGCCGACCGCATGGGGGTGCTCGGGCACTCGATGGGCGGCCACGGCGCGCTGGTCCTCGGCCTGCGCAACCCCGACCGCTTCAAGTCGGTGTCGGCCTTCGCGCCCATCGTGGCGCCCTCCTCCTGCCCTTGGGGCGAGAAGGCGTTCGGGCGCTACCTCGGGCCGGACCGCGCGGCGTGGGCGGCATGGGACGCGACCGCCCTGGTCGAGGCTGGACGGCGCACGTCGCCCCTCCTCGTCGACCAGGGCGCGGCCGACCAGTTTCTCGCGGCCGAACTCAGGCCGGAGCGCTTCGCGGCGGCCTGCGCGGCGGCCGGGCAGGCGCTCGACCTGCGCCTGCAGGACGGCTACGACCACTCGTACTCCACCGTGGCGACCTTCATGGAGGACCATGTCGCCCACCATGCCGGGCTGCTCGGCGCGGGCGACGGCCGGCGTTAACCGAACCTCCACCACGGGCGTGCGAGCGATGAGGCTCGGGGGTGGATCATGCACGCATCGGTCACGATCGAAGTCGCGCCGGGCGAACTCGTCGACAAGCTCACCATTCTGGACATCAAGCTCGCCCGGCTGACCGATGCCGGGCAGCGCCGCAACGTCGCGATCGAACGCGACGTGCTCGGCGACGCCTACCGCGCGCTGGCGGGCAACGCCGCCCTCGCCGCGCTGCGCGACGCCCTCCACGCGACCAACGAGGAGCTGTGGGCGATCGAGGACGACATCCGCGCGCACGAGCGGCGCGGCGACTTCGGCGCCGGCTTCGTCGCCCTCGCCCGCGCGGTGTACCGCACCAACGACGCCCGCGCCGCGTTGAAGCGCGCCATCAACGTGGCGCTCGGCTCGCGGCTGATGGAGGAAAAGTCCTACGCCGCCTACGCGTGAGCGTCGCTCCGCGCGGTGCCGCGTCAGCCCGGGGCAAGCCCGCCGCGGGCATCCTTGCGGGATGACGCCCCACGCCCTGCTCCACCGGCCCCAGCCCCGCCCGCCGGCGGATGCGGCGGCGGTGCTCTACCACGAGGCCGGGCGCCTGCGCCGCGCCGGCCGGCGCGACGAGGCCATCGCGGCCTATGACGCGGCGTTGCGCCACCGCCCGGCCTTTCCCGAAGCGCTGCGTGCCGGCGCCGACCTGCTGCGCGAGTGCGGAAACGTCGAGGGCGCGCTACGCTTCCTCGCCGAAGCGCTGCGGCTGCGCCCGGCCTATCGCGACGCGGCGCTCGACCACTGCAACCTCCTCGTCGGCGTCGGCCGCCACGACGCGGCGCTGGCGAGCTGCGAGGCGGCGCTCGCCATGCTGCCCGGCGACGCCACCCTGCTGACCAACCGGGGCGTGGTGCTGCACGACCTCGGCCGTCTCGCCGAAGCGCTGGCCGCGCTCGACGCGGCGGCGGCGGCGGACGCGGCGCTGCCGCAGGCGCAGCTCAACCGCGGCAACGTGCTGGCGCGGATGGGACGCCACGGCGAGGCCGTGCCCTGCTTCGACCGCGCGCTGGCGCTGCGGCCGGCCTACCCCGCCGCCCATGCCAATCGCGGGCAGGCGCTGACCTGGCTCGGCCGTTTCGGCGAGGCGGCGGCCGCCTTCGCCGCCGCGCTGGCGCTGGAGCCGGGCAACGCCTACGCCCTGGCGAACCGCGGCCGGCTGCGCCTGCTCCTCGGCGACTACGCCGGCGGCCTGCCGGACTACGAGGCGCGGCTGCGCACGGAATGGCAGGACGCGCCCTTCGTCCCCGGCGTCCCGCTGTGGTCGGGGGCGCCGCTCGCCGGGCTGCGCCTCGCCGCGCTGGCCGACGGCGGCAGCGGCGACGTCATCCAGTTCAGCCGCTACGTGCCCCTCCTCGTCGCGGCGGGGGCAAGGGTGACGGTGGTGTGCCGCCCGCGCCTGCAGCGGCTGCTCGCCCCCGCCTTTGCCGGCGCGCGGGTGGCGGCGGCGGTCGAGGAGGGCGAGGCCTTCGACGCGCAGCTCCCCTTCACCAGCCTGCCCTGGGCATTGGCGACGCGCGCCGACGCCGTTCCCGGCGCCAGCCCCGCCCTCCGCGCCGAGCCCGAGCGGGCCGCGCGCTGGGCGGAACGGCTCGGCATCGGACGAACCGAAACCGGACGGCGCGGCGCTGGGTCGCCCGGCGGCGACGTCCGCATCGGGCTGTGCTGGCGCGGCAACCAGGATTGGCGCGCCGACCCGCACCGCTCGGTGCCGCTCGACCTGTTCGCACCGCTCGCCGCCCTGCCCGGCGTGCGGCTGGTGTCGCTCCAGCCCGACGCCGCCGAGAGGCCGGACTGGCCGCTCGAACGGCTGGACGGGCTCGACACCGGGGCCGACGCCTTTCTCGACACGGCGGCGGTGATGGCCAACCTCGACCTGGTGGTCACCTGCGACACGGCGGTGGCCCACCTCGCCGGCGCCCTCGCCCGCCCCACCCTGCTCCTGCTGCAACCGGTGCCGGAATGGCGCTGGATGCTCGAACGGGCGGACACGCCGTGGTACCCCTCGCTGCGCTTGCACCGCCAGCCGCAGGGCGAGGGCTGGGCCGGTGCCGTCGCCGGCGTGGTCGCGGCGGTGGCGGCGCGCGCGGCGCGATGCTGAACGCTCAGCCGGCGACGGGCTGCAACACCGCTTCGCCTTCCGCGAGCTGGGCGAGCCCCTTCGCCGTCAGCGACACCACGAGTTCGCGCGCGCCGTCCTCGCCCGCCGCGCCCGGCCGCGCGGCGACGAGCCCGCCCGCCGCGAGCCGCTTCACCGCGGCGAGGATGGCCTCGGGGGCGAAGCCGCCGGTGTAGGGCAGGCCGGTGCGGCCGACCGCGTCGCGGCGCAGCACGAGGGAGCGGTCGGCGACGTGGAGGTAGGCGGCGAGCCGCATCGCGGGGTCGCTCGCCTTGGCCGCCGCCGGCTTGAGGGTGGCGCGCCGTTCGCGGAACGCGGCCAGCGCCGCCGCCGCCGCCGACCAGCTGTCCTTGTCGCCGACGGTGAACAGCACGTCGCCGACCGGCGCGTTGGTTTCGTCGATGGTGAGGAGGGGCTGGAGGAAGTGCGTCGCGCCGGCGCGCAGCGCCTCGATCTCGCGCAGCCCGTCCCGGCGCAGCAGGATCAGGCAGTCGGCCTCCGCCGGCTCGACGAGGCGGAAGCAGTAGCCGAGGCTCTGCCGTTCGGCCGGGGTGGGGGCGGGAAACACCGCCGCCGCCGGCAGCTCGGCGACGCCGCGCACGCGCCACAGCACCTGCGCCGCGTTCTGCCCGTCGCTCGCCGACGGCCCGGCGAGGAAGGCATCGAGGTCCTCCGCCCCGTCCGTCCCCTCGGCCGCCGCCTGGGGCAGGCCGATGGCCTCTTCCACGAAGCTGTAAAGCGCGTCGGGGTCGATCGGCTTGGTCAGCATGCTGTCGAACACCGTGTCGGCGCCGCGCCGCGCGGCGAGGCCGAAGCGGTCGGCGGTGATCGCCACCATGCGGATGGTGGTGCCGGTCCTTTCGCCGAGCGTGCGCACCAGCCGCGCCAGCGCGTAGCCGTCCATTTCCGGCAGGTGGTAGTCGATGAACACGAGGTCGTAGCTGTTGTCCTGCACGAAGCGCAGCGCGGTGAAGCCGTCCTCGGCCATGTCAACCGCGTAGCCGCGCACGACCAGCAGCGAGGCGAGGAGGTCCCGGGACACCGGGTCGTCCTCGACGAGAAGGATACGGTTCGACATGGCGCTGTGTCCTTCTAGTTGGTTTTGTGCGGTGTCGGCCCGGAATAGGCCTGCGGGGGAAGGTCGGCCGGCAGAACCGGCGCGGCCGGCTGCGGCGCGGCGGAGGGCGCCGTCGCCACGGCCGACATGTAGCGCGGCCCGTCGCCGATCGGCGGCGCCGCCTCGCGCACCGCCACCGCGTCGACGACGACCGGCCGGGGACGGCGATGCGCGACGCGATGCCGGCGGGCGCGGTGCGCCGGCGCCGCGAGGGGTGCGACGTCGGGCTCCGCTTCGCGCGGCTCCGGCGCGACATCGGCCGCCACGATCACCTGCGGTTCGGCGGCCTGCCGGAGGTCCGACGGGGCAGCGCCCTGCGGCACCGGCGCGGCTCCGGCGGGTGCGATGACGAGCTGGTCCATCACCGCCGCCATCGCGTCGAAGCTCATGTCGGCGCGGCACAGCCGGACGCGGACCGAGGCCGGCCCGACGAGGTCGCCGCCGCGCGGCAGGCGGTTGGCGTCGATCCATTGCCACATGTAGGCGCAATGGACGTTGCCGGGGGCGCGGCCGAGGGCGAGGCCGTAGGGGCCGTACCCGTTGCTCGCCGGACGCTCGACGACCTGCATCGGCAGGTGCGGGAACTGCGCGCCGATCTCGGAACGGATCGCGCCCTCCGTCGGCTTGTACAACGGCACCGCCTCGTCGAGCGTTTGCTGGCGGGAGGTGCGCGCGAGGACGGTGATGCCGTTGCCGATGGTGCGCACGGCACCGCCGTTCAGCGCGATGTCCTGGCGCACGCCGTCGACGTAGCCGCGGCTTTTCACGCCGGCGACGGCGCCCGCCGCAGCCGGCAGCGCGGCGAGCGGCGACCGCGCGGCCTCGTGCGGACCGGCCAGCGCCACCATCCGGGACGGGGGCTGGACGCTGTCCTCGAGGCTGGCGGCGCCGCCGCGTCCGTCCGTCGTGCAGCCGGCAAGCGCACCGCCCCCCGCGAGGGCGAGCGCGGCGAGGCCGGGGAAGTGAAAGCCTTTCATTGGATTCGCCGATCTGCGGGTTCGACGCTCGCCCGCGTCAGGCCGCGGCGCGCGGTGGTGTCGACGGACGGAGCCGGTTGCGCGCCCCCGGCCCCGGTCTGGCTAGCACCCGCTGGTGAAGAAACCTCCAAGGCCCACGGCGTGCCGGCCGGGGCGCGGCGGGCCGAGGCGGTGACGGCGCTGGCCTCGGCGGTGCCGTCCCAACCCGGCAGAAGGGTGAAACCGTAGCGCTCGTAGGGCATGGCGCCGACGCCCGGCACCCGGCGCGCCACGGGCGGGGCCGGAGGCTCGGCGCCGTTCTCCTCGCTGGCGCCGCGCAGCACGGAAAAGCGCAGCGGGTTGCCGGGAACGACGGCGAAGGGGAACTCGGTCTTCTTGGTGAGCACGGTCGCGGCATCGCCCGCGGCGGCGAGGGCGTCGGGCGAGGGCACCCGCGCGCGGGCGAACTGCGACTCTCGCGTCCCGCTGCCGGGCATGGCGCCCGGCGCCACACCCGGCGTCACGGGGCGCAGCGTGTCGAGCAGGGTGCGGCCGGCCCAGTCCGGGGCGGCGGCCGCGACCGGCTGCGCCAGGCGCGGCGGGGCGGAGGGCTGCGCCGGGTTGGCCTCGCAGGGCGGCGGCGGGGTGCGCCGGCCGTCGTCGAAGGCCAGCGCCACCACGGACGGGAACAGCCCGTCGTAGCGGTTGACCACGTCGCGGAACTCGCGGGCGCGCTTCATGCGCTGGAGGGAGAGCGCGTAGCCGTAGACGGTCGCCTCCTTGGGCAGCCACGCCACGGCGTGCTCGAACCACTTGAGGGCGAGCGGGTACTGGCAGGTGTTGTAGGCGTACCAGGCCAGCGCCTGCGCGCCCTCGCCCGATTCCGTCGCCATCGTCACCTGGGCGTAGCGCGCCACGCGTTCCGGCTCGATGAAGGGCGGCCGCTCCCTGGTGAGGTCCTCTTCCAGCAGGTCGATGAACAGGATGGCGTTGTTGGTCAGCGGCTCGCGCCAGGCATAGGCGACCTCCTCCGCTTCGCGGCGACGGTCGAGCTTGCGCAGGGTGTGCGCCAACCCGTGCGCGATCATCGCGTCGCCGCCGCGCCCGATCACCAGCTTGAACCAGTCCAGCGCACGGGGGTAGTCGCGCTTCTTGAAGCCGTACCATGCGACGAGGCCCGGCTCGTTGGCGTCGGCGGCGCCGCGCACGGCGTCCTCGAAGCGGGCGAGCTCGGCCGGGCCGACCTCGCCCGCCGGCTCGTCGTGGAGGAAGGCGCTGATGCGCGCCCGCGTGATGTCCCGCTCGATCGGCGCCCACTCGCCGAGGCCGGACGACGTCTGCCCCGCCGCGTCGGGGCGGCCCATCGCGAGGAGCTTCTCGACGTAGCTCATCGGGATCAGCGCCATCGCGCGCTCGATCGTGGCGCGCCGCTCCTCCGGCGCGTCGTGGTGCGCCAGCAGCGTCTGGTACACCACGTAGGCCTCGCCGCAGTCGTTCTCGCGGGCGTAGGCCTCGGCGATGACCCACAGCGCCTCGGCGTCGTCCTGCGCCCAGGCGATGCCGCTTTCCTTGAAGCTGCCGACGATGGCGCGCCAGTTCCCGGCGCCGGCGAGCGCCATGACCCTGGCGCGCGTGCCCTTGTTGCGCACCTTGGCGACGAGGTCGTCGGACGGGCGCCAGTCCGGTTCGAGGGCGCGCCGCATCGCGATCGCGCCCTGCAGCTCGTCGAGCCGATCCTGCGCGAACAGCGCCCAGAGCGGCCCCTCGTCGTTGCGGCCGGGACGGGCGGTCCACAGGTCGGCGGGCACGCGCCAGGACGGGTCGAGGCGTTCGAGCCGGCGCGCTTCCGCCGCCACCCGGTCGCGTTGCCCGACCTGGGCGTAGTAACGCAGCGCCGCCTCGTCGACGTGGCGGGGCGCCGCCTGCGCGATCGCCGCCGCCGGCAGCGCCGCGGAAAGCAGCAGGGCGTGGGCGACCGGCGCGAGCCCCCTCAGTTGTTGAAGCATGACGGGTATCTCATGTGGCCGGCGATCACCGCGAGCAGGTTCAGGGTGACGGCGTAGTAGTTCTCGTCGGAATGGATGCGGCGCTCGTCGCCCGAGGCCGGCGTGCCGTTGGCGGCGCAGCTCGTCAGCACGGCGACGGCGGCGTAGCCCTTCTCGCGCAGCCAGTCGGTCGGCCTGCCGGTGGCGGCGTCGACGATGGGCAGGGCGCCGCCGCCGCGGTTCTGCCAAACGCGGACGAAGGGCGCGTAAAGCTCGGGCTGCCCGAGCCCGGCCCAGGCGATGTAGAGCGGGATGCGGATCGCGTTGTAGGCGAACTGCTGGGGGAAGCCGTCCGCGGCGCGCGGGCGCGCGTCGTGGAGCGAGGTCCATTCGGTCGGCAGCCGCGCCGGGCCGAGCTGGGTCTGCTTGACCAGTTCGAGGCCGTTGCGGCTCAAGCCGAGCCAGTCGACGTCGGGGGCGACGAGGGACAGGCGGGCGAAGGCGGGGAACACCCAGTACGACAGGTTGACCACCGGGCCGTCGGTGCGGTCCTCCGCGGCGAAGCCGGCGACGCCGGGCAGCAGCAGCGCCCCGAAGCCGGAATGGGGAAGGAGGAGCTTGCGCCCGACCTCCACCGCGATGCGCCGCCCGGCGATCCTGTAGGGCAGGCTTCCCCAGGCGTCCGCCGCCTCGGCGAGCGCCCAGGCGACGAGGAGGTCGCCATCCGACGCGTCGTTGGTGTCGGCCACCGCCGGCCGCGCGTTCGGCTCCCAGCGCCAAGCGATCAGCTCGTCGTCGCGCACCATGAGGTTGGCGCGCGTCCAGCCCCAGATCTGGTCGAACGCGGCGCGGTCGTTGGCGGCGACGGCGAGCAGCATGCCGTAGCCCTGGCCCTCGCTGTGGCTGATGCCGTTGTTGGCGGTGTCGACGACGCGCCCCGCCGCCGTGACGAAGCGCGCCTTGTAGGCCCGCCACGCTTCGGGGTCGTGCAGCGTGCCGACGAGCGGCTTGGCCACGTCGGGCTTGGCCACGTCGGGCTTGGCCA